>NZ_JBHVJX010000006.1:29338-287906 GCF_042798755.1 Streptomyces sp. NPDC057743 | reverse complement strand
TTCATAGCGGAGCTATGGGGGCATTTCGGCAACGCCGCGAGCGTGCGTGCCAGACGCCGCGACGCCGCGGAGATCCGTCAGAAGCGCCCTAGGGCGTCTTTGGTGGGTCAGGGTCGGATAGGCCCTGACGGCCGCCGGCGGCCGGGTGGGGAGGGCCCCCGCCCGGCCGGCCGCGCGCCGCCGCTGGGGCCTGGCCGATGGGCCAGGGTCGGACAGGCCCTATTCCACCACCGGCAGCAGCTCCGGCAGATGGCCGTCCGACGCCAGTGCGGCGGCCTGGCGCTCCGCGGGGACCGGGCCGTAGGAGGTCGTCCGGGGGCGGGCCGGGCGGCCGGCGAGGTCGGCGATGGCGACCAGGTCCTGGATGGAGCGGTAGGAGCCGTAACTCGACCCGGCCATACGGGAGATGGTCTCCTCCATCAGCGTGCCGCCGAGGTCGTTGGCCCCGGAGCGGAGCATCTCCGCGGCGCCCTCGGTGCCCAGCTTCACCCAGCTTGTCTGGATGTTGGTGAGGTGCGGGTGGAGCAGGATGCGGGCCATCGCCGTCACCGCGCGGTTGTCGCGGGTGGTGGGGCCGGGGCGGGCGATGCCGGCCAGATAGACGGGGGCGTTGGTGTGGATGAACGGCAGCGTGACGAACTCCGTGAAGCCGCCGGTCTCCTGCTGGATCCGGGCCAGCAGCCGGAGGTGGCCGAGCCAGTGCCGAGGCTGGTCGACGTGCCCGTACATCATCGTCGACGAGGAGCCGATGCCCAGCTCGTGGGCGGTCTTGATGACCTCGACCCAGGTGGCGGTGGGGAGTTTGCCCTTGGTGAGGACCCAGCGGACCTCGTCGTCGAGGATCTCGGCGGCGGTGCCGGGGATGGAGTCCAGGCCGGCGGCCTTGGCCTCGCTCAGCCACTCCCGGATGGACAGGCCGGTGCGGGTCGCCCCGTTGACCACCTCCATCGGTGAGAAGGCGTGCACATGCATGCCCGGGACCCGTTCCTTGACGGCGCGGGCGATGTCGAAGTACGCGGTGCCGGGCAGGTCGGGGTGGATGCCGCCCTGCATGCAGACCTCCACCGCGCCCACGTCCCACGCCTGTTGGGCGCGGTCGGCGACCTGGGAGAGGGAGAGGGTGAAGGCGTCGGCGTCGGTGCGGCGCTGGGCGAAGGCGCAGAACCGGCAGCCGGTGTAGCAGACGTTGGTGAAGTTGATGTTCCTGGTGACGATGTAGGTGACGGTGTCGCCCACGGTGGCGCGGCGCAGGTCGTCGGCGATCCGGCAGAGCGCGTCCAGGGCCGGGCCGTCGGCGTGCAGCAGGGCGAGCGCCTCGGCGTCGGTGAGCTTCGTCGGGTCGTCGGCGGCCTGGGAGAGCGCCGCCCGGACGTCGGCGTCGATGCGGGAGGGCACCATGCCGGGCGCGGCGGCCTCGCGCAGCGCCTCCCAGTCGCCGTAGACCTCGTCGAAGTCGTCGCGGCGGTCGGCGGTGCGGCCCTCGGTGTCGATGGTGCGGTGCAGGTCCGTGCGGCCGGAGGGGACGAACGCCTCGTCGGGCTCCTGCCAGGGGTGGCCCTCGACCACGGCGTCCTCCCGGGCCAGGCCGGTCTCCGGGTCGGCGAGGGCGGAGACGTGCGGTCGCAGCCGGGGGTCCAACCAGGGCTCGCCGCGCTGGACGAACTCCGGGTAGACGGCGAGCCGTTCGCGCAGCTCGAAGCCGGCGGCGGCGGAGCGCTCGGCCAGCTCGTCGATCTGGGGCCAGGGGCGCTCGGGGTTGACGTGGTCCACGGTGAGCGGGGAGACGCCGCCCCAGTCGTCGATGCCGGCGCCGATGAGGCGCCCGTACTCGTCGTCCACCAGGTTGGGCGGGGCCTGGAGGCAGCCGGACGGGCCCATGATGTGCCGGGCGACGGCCACGGTGGCGACCAGGTCATCCAGGGTGGCGTCCGGCATGCGGCGCATGGCGGTGTCCGACTTGGCGCGGAAGTTCTGGATGATCAGTTCCTGGATGCCGTGGTAGGCACGGGCGACCCGGCGCAGCGCGAACAGCGACTCGGCGCGCTCCTCAGCCGTCTCACCGATGCCGATCAGCAACCCGCTGGTGAGCGGCACGGAGCTGCGGCCGGCGTCCTCCAAGTGCCGCAGGCGGACGGCCGGTTCCTTGTCGGGCGAGCCGTAGTGCGGCATGCCCGGCTCGCTCCACAGCCGCTGGGAGGTGGTCTCCAACATCAGCCCCATGGACGGCGAGACGGGCTTGAGGCGCTGGAAGTCCGTCCACGACATGACGCCCGGGTTGAGGTGCGGCAGCAGGCCGGTCTCCTCCAGGATGCGGATGGAGATGGCGCGGACATAGGCGATGGTGTCGTCGTAGCCGTGCGCGTCGAGCCACTCGCGGGCCTCGGGCCAGCGGTCCTCGGGCTTGTCGCCGAGCGTGATCAGGGCTTCCTTGCAGCCGAGTTCGGCGCCGCGGCGGGCGATGGCCAGGACCTCGTCCGGGGACATGAACATCCCCTCGCCGGCGCGGCGCAGCTTGCCGGGGACGGTGGCGAAGGTGCAGTAGTGGCACTTGTCGCGGCACAGGCGCGTCAGGGGGATGAAGACGCTCTTGGAATACGTGATGACACCGGGGCGGCCGGCGGCCTCCAGGCCGGCGTCACGCACCCGGGCCGCCGAGGCGCACAGGTCCTCCAGATCCGCACCGCGGGCCTGGAGGAGCACCGCGGCCTCGGCGACGTCCAACGCCACGCCGTCCCGGGCCCGCTTGAGCGCCCGGCGCATCGCGTTGGCCGTCGGCCGCGGGGCCGCCTCGCTCGTGGCGGCCCCGTCCGACGCCTGGTCCGAGCCCTGCTCAGATCCCTGGCGAAGGCCCTGATCAGATCCCTGCGCGCTGGAAGTCATGCCCCGAGCATACGAGCGGGGACTGACATCTCCGCCGCCGGAGACGGTCGGATCGGTGTGCCACTGATCACGTTAAACGGAGGTTTCCTCCGGGGAGTTGGGCACGGCGGACCGGGCCGGGGCACTGGTGGGCCACCGCGGCCGACGACTCCGGTCGCCGCCGCGGGCGCGCCCCCGGTCGCGCGCGGGCTTGGCGAACCCGCCGCGGATCACATGGAGTTCAGCAGCTCCTCGGAGTAGGTCCGGGTCAGGAACTCCATGTTGTGGCCGTCGGGGTCGTTCAGGTACAGGCCCCGGCCACCGTCGTGGTGGTTGATCTCCTGGGGCTTGGTGTGCATCGGGTCCGCCCAGTAGGGCAGGTCGCGCTTCTGTATGCGCCCCAGGATCCCGTCGAACTCCTCCTCCGTCACCAGGAACGCGTAGTGCGTGGCGACGAACTCCCGGCCGCCGGCGACGTGCTCGGCGTAGTCGAGGGTCACCCCGTTGTCCATCTTGAGCGCCGCGAACGGCCCGTACGCCCTCGGTTCCGGGGCGTCCAGCAGCTCGGCGAGGAAGCGGGCCGAGGCGAACCGGTCCTTGCTGTGCACGATCGTGTGGTCGAGGCGGGGCATGGCGTCTCCCTAGGTCTCCCGGAGCTCGGCGGAACCCTCCGACGAGGCGTTCCACTGCCTTCACCACCGACGCTACGCCGGCCCGGCGCCACCGCGGATCGGTCTGTGGTACCGACCCTCGGGAGCCGCCGTACGCCGCTGGCCCCAGGGCGGCGCGTGGCACGGAGGACGGAGTCCGTTCGTCGCCTCACAGGCACCTACCGTGCCACCCAGGTACCTACCGATCACCGCCTCACAGGTACCGTTCACTGCCTCACGGGTACTGCTCACCGCCTCACAACTGCCGGTGACTGCCTCCCAAGTACCGTTTGCCGCCTCACAGGTACTGCGCGTAGTCGTCCAGGGTCCGCAGGACCTCCGCCTCCTCGGCGGGCGGCAGTTGGAGGACCGCCTCCGCCACCCCCAGCTCCCGGTAGTGCGCCAACTTCCCCGGGGTGGGCCGCACCGCGTACGGCACCACGTCCGGCTCGCCCGCGCGACCGGCGTCCGCCCAGGCCCGCCGCAGCGCCGGGAGGTCCTGGGCGAGGCCACGGCCGCCGATCGGCAGCCAGCCGTCCGCGCCGTCCGCGATCTGTGCGAACAGCTTGGGGCCGGCCGCGCCGCCCAGCAGGACGCGCGGCGCGCCGCCGACCGGCTTGGGGTGGGCAAGCGAGGCGCGGACGGAGCCGAACCGGCCCTCGTAGCCGGTGGGTTCGTCGGCCCACAGGGCGCGCATCAGCGCCAGCCGGTCGCGCACCAGGGCACGCCGGGTCGCCCACTGCACACCGTGGTCGGCCGCCTCCTCCACGTTCCAGCCGTAGCCGACGCCGAGGGTGAACCGCCCGTCGGAGAGGTGGTCCAGGGTCGCGATCTGCTTGGCGAGGTCGATCGGGTCGTGCTGGGCGACGAGGGTGACGCCGGTGCCGAGGCGGAGCCGCTCGGTGACCGCGGCGGCCTGGCCGAGGGCGACGAACGCGTCGAGCGTGCGGCCGTATTCGCGGGGCAACGGCTCGCCCATGGGAGCCGGGGTGTCCCGGGAGGCGGGAATGTGGGTGTGCTCGGGCAGATACAGCCCGTCGAAGCCGCGCTGTTCCAACTCCTGTGCCAGCCGGGCCGGCCGGATCGTCTCGTCGGTCAGGAAGATCGTGGTCGCGATCCGCATCCTGGGCGTCCTCCGCGTCGGGGTGAGGTGGGGCGTTGGGGGGTGTGGGGCGTGGGGTCAGGCGGGTGGGGTGACCGCATGGTGCCTCACCGTCCGCGGGTTATCCACAGGGCTTTTCCGGCGTGTCACATGCGCGTACAACGGTTTTCACGCGGCGAAACGAAGCTGGCCGCGGGATGCGGGGCTCGGGCCGCGGGGCCTGGGTGTGGAGCGTGGCTGGACAACGACCGGGGGCGGAGATGGAGCGACGCGAGGTACTGAAACTGTCGGCGGGTGCCGGTGCGGCGGGGGCGTTGACGCTGGGGCGGGTGAGCTTCGCCGAGGCGGCGCCGGCCGCCGGGCAGGGCGGAGGCGGGCCGGGCGGAGATGGGCCGGCCGAGCAGAGTCGCACGGTCCGGGGCCATCTGCCGCCCGGCGCACCGGACTTCGTCTACGTACCGGTCGACGTCCCGCACGGCGTACGGGAGATCGCGGTCGCGTACCGCTACGACAAGCCGCCGGTGCCCGACGGCACCGCGGGGAACGCCTGCGACATCGGCATCTTCGACGAGCGCGGCACTCAGCTGGGCGGTGCCGGCTTCCGCGGCTGGTCGGGCGGGGCGCGGCCCGCGTTCTTCCTGCGCGCCGACGACGCCACCCCGGGCTACCTCCCGGGCCCGATCAACGCCGGCACCTGGCACATCGCCCTCGGCCCGTACACCATCGCCCCGCAGGGTCTGAACTACGAGGTCACCGTCACCCTGCGGCACGGCCCCCAGGGGAAGACCCCGACGCCCGTCCATCCGCCCGAGCGGGCCCGGGGCCGCGGCCGTGCCTGGTACCGCGGGGACAACCACCTGCACTCCGTCTACTCCGACGGCAAGCGCACCCCGGCCCAGATAGCGGCCCTGGCCAGGGCCGCCGGGCTGGACTTCCTCACCACCACCGAGCACAACACCACCGCCAGCCACGGCGCTTGGGAGGGCCTGTGGGGCGACGACCTGCTGATCCTGACCGGGGAGGAGGTGACCACCCGCAACGGGCACGTGGTGGCGATGGGCACCGACCCCGGCGTCTTCATCGACTGGCGCTACCGCGCGCGGGACAACGCCTTCGGACGGTACGCGCGCGCCATCCGCCGGGCCGGCGGCCTGGTCATCCCGGCGCATCCGCACGCCACGTGCGTCGGCTGCAACTGGAAGTTCGGGCTGAACGAGGCCGATGCGGTGGAGGTGTGGAACGGCCCGTACGGCCCCGACGACGAGATCACCCTCGCGGAATGGGACAACACCCTGGTCACCCACGTCCGGGCCGGCCGTGGCCCGTGGCTGCCGGCCGTCGGGCACAGCGACGCGCACCGCGATCCGGACGTGGTCGGGCTCCCGCAGACCGTGGTCCTGGCCGACGACCTCTCGCGCCGCGCCCTCCAGGACGGCATCCGGGCGGGCCGGGTCTGGATCGCCGAATCCTCCGCGATCGACCTGTCGTTCGCCGTCACCGGCGAGCGCGGCGAGCACGCCGGGATCGGCGAGCGCCTGCACCTGCCGGGCGGTTCCCGGGTCACCGCCCGTCTGACCGTCTCCGGAGCGCCGGGCTGCACGGTCTCCTTCGTCACCGACCAGGGCGTCCGGCACACCATCCCGCTCCCCCCGTCCGGAGCCGGCACGATCACCTGGTCCACCACCCCCGACAACGCCGCCTACATACGCACCGAGCTCCGCCACCCACCCGCCACGCCGGCCCTCCCGGGCCCCATGGCCGCCCTGACGAACCCGATCTTCTTGGGGGAGTGGTGAGTTGGCCTTGGTGAGGTGGCCATGGGTGAGGTGGCCGCGGGCGAGTCGGTGAGGCGGGCCGCGGACGAGGTCGCCGATGGCGAGTTGGCCACTGGCGAGAAGGCCGGTGGTGAGTCGGCCGCGGGCGAGAAGGCCGGTGGAAAGGAGTGCAGCTGCCGCGGGTGAGGGGGCCGTGGGTGAGGCGGCCGGTGGTGACATGGCCGGTAGCGAGTCGCTCGCTAGCGAGATGGCTGCTGGCGAGGCGGTGCGGCGAGCCGCGGACGAGGTCGCCGGTGTCGAGTTGGCCGCGGGCGAGTCGGTGAGGCGCCGCTGCCGAGGTAGCCCGTGACGAGGCGGCCGCGGGTGAGTTGGCCGCTGGCGCGGCGGTGGCCGGTACGCCGGCGTGTGGCAAGTGGGCGCTGAGCCGCGTGACCTGCGTGAGTCGCGTGAACCGTGTGAGTCACGTGAGCCGCGCGAGCCGCGTGAGCGCTGACTGGCGGGGAGGTGGGGGTGGGGGTGGGGGTGGGGTGGGCGGGGGGAGCGGGGGAAGCCCCCGGAGAGCCCCTACCCCACCCACCCCTACCCCTCAACCACCAACGCCCGCGTGGACGTTGTGAGGATCTCGCCGCGGAAGAAGGCGGGGCTGCGGCGCTGCATGAGCAGCATGAGGGCGGCGCCGAGGAGGAGCAGGCCGACGCCGATGAGGAAGACCGAGCCGATGCCGAGGACCGAACTTCCCGATCCGTAGGCCGGGTTCCACATATCGATCAGGGTCTTGCAGAAGACCGCGGCCAGCAGGAGCCCGCCCAGCAGCGGGAAGACGCCCTTGAGGAAGAAGTCACGGACGGAAGCACGCAGCGCGCGGCGGAAGAACCAGGCGCAGGCGAAGGCGGTGATCGAGTAGTAGAAGCAAATCATCAGGCCCAGCGCGTAGATGGTGTCGATCAGCACGTTCTGGCTGATGAGGCTCATCGCGGCGTAGAAGACG
Source organism: Streptomyces sp. NPDC057743 (assembly GCF_042798755.1). Lineage (NCBI taxonomy): Bacteria > Bacillati > Actinomycetota > Actinomycetes > Kitasatosporales > Streptomycetaceae > Streptomyces > Streptomyces sp. NPDC057743. The sequence goes on along the minus strand of NZ_JBHVJX010000006.1, from coordinate 280,532 downwards.
CCGGTGGCGATGCCGGCGGCGACGGTGGCCTTGCCCGGGGAGCGGAAGCGCGGGTGGATCGTGGCGAAGGAGGCCGGCAGCGCCTCGTAGGTGCTCATCGCCAACACGGTGCGGGCGACGGGGATGAAGGTGGTCTGGAGGCTGGCGGCGGCCGAGGCGAGGACGGCGACGAAGAGCAGCACGCCGAGCACGGTGCCCATGACGGGGTTGGCGAGGGCGGCGAAGACGTTGTCGGCGGTCTGCGGGTTGCCGAGGCCGAGGCCCTTGCCGCCGACGCCGGCGAACATCTGGGCGGCGACGGCGGTGAGCAGGTAGGAGCCGATCAGCACGACCATGGCCAACAGGGCGGCGCGGCCGGGCGTCTTCGCGCTGCCGGCGGTCTCCTCGTTCACGGTCAGGCAGGTGTCCCAGCCCCAGAACATGAAGATCGAGAGGGAGAGTCCGGCGGTGAAGGCGGAGAAGGACTTCACCGCGAAGGGGTCGAGCCAGGTCCAGGAGAAGTGCAGGGAGCCGGTGAAGTCCCCGGTGCGGGCCTTGACCACGGCCAGCGCCACGAACACGGCGAGCACGGCGAGTTGGAGGCCGACGAGGGTGTACTGGACGCCCTTGGTCGCGGTCATTCCGCGATAGCTGATGGCGGTGGCCAGCGCGATGAAGGCCAGGCAGGTCAGGACGTGTGCGATCCGGTTGTGGTCCAGGGCGGCGATCGCGGGGCTGCCGGTGAGTTCGCCGAGCAGGAGGTAGAAGAACGAGGTGGCGACGCCGGCCAGGTTGGAGAGCACGATGATGGTGGCGATCACCAGGCCCCAGCCGCACATCCAGCCGACCCACGGCCCGAACGCCTTGACGGTCCAGGTGAAGGAGGTTCCGCAGTCCGGGACGGCCTTGTTCAACTCGCGGTAGGCGAAGGCGACTAGCAGCATCGGCAGGAATCCGGCCAGGAAGACGGCCGGCATCTGCACGCCGACCTCGCCGACCGTGGGGCCGAGCGTCGAGGTGAGGCAGTAGACGGGCGCGACGGTGGAGACGCCGATGACCGCGCTGCCGAGCAGGCCGACGGAGTTGCCGCCAAGGCCCTTGTTCCGGGTGTCACCGGAGCCACCGCGGGCGCTACTGCCGGTAGCGGCGAGGCTCGTTACCGTGTCTCCGGCCTGGGGCCGGGGGTCAACCTGAACCATGAACAGGACGTTAAGTGCTGCTGTTTTCGTATCCGGAAGATCGCCCTCCGGGGGCACTAGCTTCACTCCACAGGAAAAGCCGTCGCTCCAATCACCTAATCCCATGGGGAAGTTGAGTTAGACCTTGGAGTCTATGGCCGCACGGGAAGCCTTCCGCATTGCGGGAACCGCAGCACTGTCCGTTTTGACCGGGTTCTAAAATTTCCCGTCCGGATTCCGAACGTCACCTTCCGGCCATGTTGCGGCCCTACGGTCGGCCCGCACCGGCCGGGCCCGCACCCACGGCCGGCCGGGCCCGCACCCCTCGTCTCCCGCCCCTCACCCCGGCCACACGATCGCCTGGAGCTCGCTGTACGCGTGCAGCGCGTAAGAGCCGACGTCCCGCCCGACGCCGCTGCGCTTGAAGCCGCCGAACGGCGCCTCCATGTTCCGGCCGACGGTGTTGACGCCGACCCCGCCGGCCCGCAGCCGCCCCGCCACCCGGAAGGCGCGGGCCACATCGCCGGACCAGACGTAGTCCAGCAGCCCGTAGTCGCTGTCGTTGGCCAGCTCGACGCCCTCCTCCTCGTCGTCGAAGGGCACCACCGTCACCACCGGCCCGAAGATCTCCTCGCGGACCGCCCGCATGGTGGCCGTGCAGTCCGCGAAGAGCGTCGGCGCCACATAGAAGCCGCGCGCCAGATCCGGCCGCTCGCCACCGGTGACCAGCCGGGCCCCCTCCTTCACCGCGAGCGCGAGGTACCCCTCGACGCGGTCCCGGTGCGCGGCGGAGATCACCGGCCCGACGACCGTGCCCGGCCGCCGCGGATCGCCGACGGTCAGCCGCTCCGCGTACCGGCCCAGCCCCGCCACCAGCCGCTCGTAGATGCCGCGTTGGGCCAGCACCCGGGTCGGCGCGGTGCAGATCTGGCCGCTGTAGAAGGAGAAGGTGGTGCCGATGCCGGACACCGCGGACGCCAGGTCGGCGTCGTCGAAGACCAGCGCCGCGCCCTTGCCGCCCAGCTCCATCAGCTGCCGCTTCATCCCGCGGCCGCACTCCTCGGCAATGCGGCACCCGACCGCGGTGGAGCCGGTGAAGCTGACCATGTCCACGCCGTCCGCGGCCACCGCGGCCTCGCCGACCTCCGGCCGCGATCCGCTGACGACGTTGACCACCCCGGGCGGAACGCCGGCCTCCGCCAGCGCCTCGGCCATCCGGTACACCGACAGGGGGTCCTGCGGGGCCGGCTTGACCACCACCGTGTTGCCCATCGCCAGCGCCGGTGCGACCTTCCCCGCCGCGTTGGCCCACGGGTTGTTGTACGAGGTGATGCAGGTGACCACGCCCACCGGGCGGCGCACCGCGACCGCGCCGAAGACGCCCCCACCGCCCATCGGCCCGGCCTCGTTGATCTGCGGTGGCACCGCGGTCTGAACCGGTTCCAGCGCGCCGCGCGCGTACCGGGCGAAGCGGGCCGCGGAGACCCCGACCTGGAGGGCGCGCGCCGTCCCGGTCGTCGCGCCGCTCTCCGCCTGCGCCAGCTCCGCGTACCGGGCGGACTCCCGGCGGATCACCCGCGCGGCCCGGGAGAGGACGGCCGCGCGCTCCTCGGGCGCGGTCCGCGACCAGCCGTCGAAGGCGTCCCGGGCCGCGTCCACCGCCGCCGCGACCTGCGCCCGGCCGGCCTCCGGGGCGTGCCCGACGACCTCCTCGGTCGCCGGGTCGAGCACCGCGTAGTGCCCGCCGTCGGGCTCCACCCACTCCCCGCCGATGAACAGCGGCTGGACCAACGGCCGCCCGGCCCCAACTCCCCCGCGCCCGCCCCTGGTTCCACCCCCGCTCACCGCGTGCCCACCGTCCTCGTGTCCCGCCCCGAGCGCAGTACGGTCCCGGGCACCGCGCCGGTCACCGCGTCGTCCCGGATCGTCTCCACCCCGTTGACCCGCACGCTGACCACGCCGATCGCCCTGGAGTCCAGCCGCGGGCTGTCCCCCGGCAGGTCGTGCACCAGCGTCGCGGCGCCCGCGTCGATCCGTTCCGGGTCGAAGAGCACCAGGTCGGCGTGGTACCCCTCGGCGATCCGGCCCCGCTCGCGCAGCCCGAAGAGCTGCGCCGGGTCGTCCGTCAGCATCCGCACCGCCCGTTCCAGCCCGACCAGCTTCCGGCCGCGCAGGCAGTCGCCGAGGAAGCGGGTGGTGTACGGGGCGCCGCACATCCGGTCCAGGTGGGCGCCGGCGTCCGAGCCGCCCAGCAGGACGTCCTCGTGCTGCCAGGTCTGCTGCCGCAGTGCCCAACTGGCCGGGTCGTTGTCGGTCGGCATCGGCCAGAGCACGGTGCGGAGTTGGTCGTTGGCGCAGATCTCGGTCAGGCAGTGGAAGGGCTCCTGGCCGCGTTCGGCGGCGATGTCCCGCACCACCCGTCCGGTCAGGCCCGCGTTGGCCGCCGAGTAGGTGTCCCCGATGACGTAGCGGGCGAAGTCGGTGAGCCGGCGGAAGACGCCGGCCTCCTTGCCGTGCGCGCGGCGCAGCAGTTCGGCGCGGACGTCGGGGTCGCGCAGCCGGGCGATCCGCTCGGGCACCGGCAGGCCGAGGACCTCGCCCCAGCCCGGTATGAGGTTGAGGGCGCAGAAGGTGCCCAGCGACATGTTCATCGGGGTGAGGATCGGCATGGTGAGCGCCACGATCCGGCCGCCGGCCTTGCGGGCGCGCTCGCTGGCGAGGAGTTGCCGCGGCACCCGTTCGGGGACGGCGGCGTCGATGGTCAGGACGTTCCAGTTGAGCGGGCGGCCGGCCGCCGCGGACATCTCCACCAGCAGGTCGATCTCGTCGTCGGCGAACTGGTCCAGGCAGCCGGCGACGATCGCCTCGATCTGGGTGCCCTCGTGGTCGGCCACCGCCCGGGAGAGCGCGAGCAGTTCGGCGGGGCGGGCGTGCCGGGAGGCGACCGGTGCGCCGTCGCCGTCGGCGTGGCTGGACGACTGGGTGGTGGACAGCCCCCACGCCCCGGCGTCCATCGCGTCGTGGAACAGTCGCAGCATGGCGTCGAGTTGGGCCGGCGTGGGCTGCCCGCCGACCGCGTCCGGTCCCATCACGTGCCGGCGCAGCGCGCAGTGCCCCACCATGAAGCCGGCGTTGACCGCGATCTTCCCGTCCAGCGCGTCCAGGTACTCCCCGAACGTGTGCCAGTTCCAGGGCGCGCCCTGTTCCAGCGCGACCAGCGACATCCCCTCGACCCGGCTCATCATCCGCCGGGTGTAGTCGGCGTCGTCGGGCCGGTCGGGGTGGAGCGGGGCGAGGGTGAAGCCGCAGTTGCCGGCGGCGACGGTGGTCACGCCGTGGTTGAGGGACGGGGTGGCGTAGGGGTCCCAGAACAGTTGGGCGTCGTAGTGGGTGTGCGGGTCGATGAACCCGGGGGCGAGGACCAGCCCCTGCGCGTCCTCGCTCGTCCGGGCCTCCTCGGTGACGGTGCCGGGCCGGCCGATCGCCGCGATCCGCCCGTCCCGGATGCCGACGTCGGCCGCGAAGGCCGGCGCGCCCGTGCCGTCCACGACGGTCGCGGCCTGGATGAGGTGGTCGAGCATGGCGTGCGTCCTTTCTGGGGTGCGGGGCGGGTGGGGCGGGCGGGTGGCGCGCGGGGCGGGTCGGGTCAGCCGGCCGCCGCCCCCGCCGCCCGCCGGAAGCGGGTCGTCCGGTGCACCGGGTCGGTGTCGATCTTCGGGATGACGTGCTCGCCGATCAGCTTGATGGTGTTCATGGTGTCCTCGTAGGAGATCCCGATCGGCAGCCCGAAGGAGAGCTGGTCGGCGCCGGCCTGCTCCCAGCGCTTGCACTGCCGCAGCACCTCGTCGGGATCGCCGCAGATCATCAACTCCTCGGCGATCAACAGCTCGACGAGCTCCTCGGTGTACTCGGGGAGCAGCTCGGGCCACTGCGGTATACCGTCCGGCCGCGGGAAGGTGTCGTGGTAGCGGAAGAGCAGCGACTGGAGGTAGTTGAGCCCGCCGCCGACCGCGATCCGGACCGCCTCCTGGTGGGTCGGTGCGCAGATGGCGGTGGACGTCACCATCACGTTGTCGTTGACGAAGTCCCCAACCGGCTCGGCGTCCTTGACCGCGCTCTTGTACGCGTCGACGACCCACTCCATGTCGGCGACCTTCTGCACGCTGAAGCCGAGGACGCCCAGCCCCTTCTTCCCGGCCATCGCATACGAGGACGGCGACCCGGCGGCGTACCACATCGCCGGATGGGAGGCCCCGTACGGCTTGGGCAACACCTTGCGCGGCGGCAGCTGCCAGTGCTTCCCCTTGAACCCCTGGTACTCGTCCTGGAGCCACATCTTGGGGAACTCCGCGATGGTCTCCTCCCAGATCTCCTTGGTGTGGTTCATGTCGGTGATGCCCGGCAGGAACCCCAGGATCTCGTGGCTGCCGGCGCCCCGCCCGGAGCCGAACTCGAAGCGTCCGGCGGAGAGATGGTCGAGCATGGCGACCTTCTCGGCGACCTTCACCGGGTGGTTGACGGGGGCGAGCGGGTTGAAGATGCCCGAGCCCAGGTGGATGCGCTCGGTCGCGTGGGCGAGGTAGCCGAGGTAGACGTCGTTGGCGGAGAGGTGGGAGTACTCCTCCAGGAAGTGGTGCTCGGACGCCCAGGCGTACTTGAAGCCGGACCTGTCCGCCTGGATGACGTACTCGGTCTCCTCCATCAAGGCGTGGTGCTCGGCCTCCGGATCGGCCTGCGCGCGCGCCGCGGGCACATAGCCCTGCACAAAGAGCCCGAATTCCAAGGGGGTTCACCGTCCCTTACCCGCTGCCGCGGGCGGCAGCTCGTTTCTGACGTACCGTCAGATTTGACGACGGCACCGACTGTTCCAGCGGCGCCGGAACCCGTCAATACCCGCAACAGGCAAAGCTGACGAGGCATCAGCCCGCACTGCCGGGGCTCAGATCGGGCTCACCCCGGCCAGCCACCCCCCGTCGATCACGAACGGCTGCCCCGTGATGTACGACGAGTCCTGAGAGGACAGGAAGAGCGCCAACCGCGCCACCTCCTCCGGCCGCCCGATCCGCCCCAGCGGCACCAGCTTCCGGTACAGCCCCTCCACGGCCCGCGCGCTCTCCTCCGGGTCGGCACCCGGGTCCAGCGCCGCCGGGTTGGTCATCGGCGTGTCCACCGCCCCCGGGCAGACCGCGTTCACCCGTATCCCCTGGGCGGCCAGCTCCAGCGCGGCCACCCGGGTCAGCCCGACCACCGCGTGCTTGGTGGCCGCGTACGCCCCGACGAACGCCATCCCCGTCAGCCCCGCGTACGAGGCGGTGTTGACGATCGTCCCGCCACCGGCCGCCGCGATGCGGGGCGCCACCGCCCGGATCCCCAGAAAGCACCCGGCCTGGTTCACCGACACCACCCGCTGGAACTCCGTGAGCGGCGTGTCCACCAGCGCGTTGAACCGCAGTATCCCGGCGTTGTTCACCAGCCCGTCGATCTTCCCGAACGCCTCCTCGCCGGCCTCGACCAGTGCCGCCCAGTCCCCCTCCGCCGCCACGTCCAACCGCACGAACCGAGCCCACTCCTCCCCCAACTCCGCGGCCAGCGCCTCCCCTTGCCCCTCCAGCACATCCCCCAGCACCACCCGCGCCCCCTCCGCCACGAACAGCCGCGCCTCCTGCTCCCCCTGCCCCCGCGCCGCCCCGGTGACGACGATCACCCGCCCGTCCAACTTCCCCATATCCCGGCCCTCCTACGGCCTACGCACGGACAGCGCCCCTCCGCCCTCGCCCCCTCAACCGCCCAACAACGGCCCCACTTCGGCCCCGAAGACCCCGACCTGCTCCACCAACTCCTCCCGCCCCCGACTCCGGAACCGCACCTGGATCTGCCGCACCCCCATCGCCCCGTACTCCCGCAACGACTCCGCGATCCGCTCCGGCGCCCCGACCAGCGTCCGCCGCCCCACGTCCCACCCGGGCTCCCCCACATACACCGGCTCCGCGATCGCCCCGATCTCGATCGGCTCGCCCACCCCCGCCTCCTCCCGCAACCGCAACAACTCCCCTATTTTTTGGGGCAGTTGCTCCCTCCGATCCCCCTGCGGCAGCCACCCGTCCCCCCGCACCGCGGCCCGCCGCACCGCCGCCGGGGACGAGCCCCCCACCCACACCGGCGGCCGCGGCCGCTGCACCGGCCGCGGCGCCTGCCCCAACCCCTCGAACGCGAACCGCTCCCCCGCGAACTCCGGGAACTCCTCCTCCCCCAACGCCACCTTCAACGCGTCGATCGCCTCGTCCAGCACCGCCCCCCGCCGCGCGAAGTCCACCCCGACCGCCGCGAACTCCTCCCGCACGTGCCCGGCGCCGACCCCGAGGATCAGCCGCCCGCCCGACAGCCGGTCCAGCGTGGCGTACTGCTTGGCGCTGATCAGCGGGTGCTTGAGGCCGACCACCGCCACATGACTGAGCAACCGCACCCGCTCCGTCACCGCCGCCAGATACGACAGCGTCGCCACCGGGTCGTACCAGACCGTCCCCATCGCCGTGGCCAGCTGCCGCGGGATCGCCACGTGCTCACAGCACGCGACGTACGCGAACCCGGCCCGATCCGCCGCCCGCGCCACCGCCACCAGATCCTCCGGCCCGGCCCCCGCCTCCCACCCCTCCGCAAACACCACACTCTGCGCCTGCACCGGCAGTTGCATCCCATACGACAGCGCACCCTGCGACAGCACTTCCACCATGCCCCGAACCGCCCTTCCATTGCCGGGCCGCCACCTCACGACCCAGTGGTCCGGCAATGGTGATTGCTGACACACCGTCAGACAAGGGGCGGGGCGCGTCGAACCGCGCCTCAACCGCGGCCATCTCGTCATCAATCAACGCCGGGCCCCTGAAGGGCCCTGCCTCCCCCGGTGCTTCGACGCTTCGAGGAAAGCAGGACCCTGTTCCCACACCGCACCTCCACAGTGCGGCTTCCTTCAGGGGAGCGCCCGAGACGCTCCCCGCAGGACGGACCGGGCCCCGGGCAGCGCCTGCTGGGGCCCCGTCGGGGGAGCTCCTAGCCGGGGACGTCACCCGGCTCACCGAGCCGGGCACCGCGGCTGACCGCCACCCGGCGGACGTCCCGCAGCGCGCGCGTCAAATGACCGGCGAGCGACCGGAGTTCGCGCTCCGACAGCTTCGGCTCGCCGAGCATGCCGTCCGCATGAGCGGCCAGCCTGTCCGCCATGTCGAGCTGAACGGCCTCAATGCGGTTCGCGACCCGTGAGACATACCCCTTCCCGTCCCCCAGGAGGAAGCAGGTCTTCCCTTCGGGCGTCACCCACGGCAGCAGCCGGGGCTCCGGCGACTCGCTCATCGTCCGACCGTCTCTCGTCGATGCCGGCCGGACGCGGGCAGTAACAACCGCAGCAGCGGCTCGAAGACCCAAGCGCTATGTTGGCGCATGTCGTCAACCTCCTGGTGGTTGATGGCCACGCCCCCGGGCCGGTTGCGTCGGTCGCGGGGGTCTTGGCCGGTCGCGTACGGATCGACCGTAGGGCCACCTGGAGGAAAGAGGAGGCACAGTTTGTGCCCCCCTGCCTCATGCCGCCAACGCACCGATTTTCACGGCGAGTTCGCTGGCACGTCGGCGGTGTGCCGGGCTCTTGGACTCGGACTCTTCCAGAACGATGCGGCGGGCGTAGCCGTTGTAGCGGATGGTCTCCGGCGCGGTCTCGTACGCCTTGCCCAGTGCTGCCAGCGCAGCGTCCGGCTGTCCGTCGAGCTGGTACCCGCGGGCCTCCTCGATGCGGTGCCGGGCCCGACGCGGGCGGGACGGCAGGGCGGCGGTGGCGTCCGAGGCGGCCGCCTGCCGAACGCTCTCCGGGCCCGAGTGCAGTTCGACGGCGATGGTGACGGCGTGCGCCCCCATGACCGCGCGGGAGAAGGAGGTCACCGGGTGGTAGTAGTCGAGGGGAAGCCGGCGGGCCACGCTACGCGCGGTGTCCCAGTAGCGCCAGGCGGTTCCCGTGTCGCCCCTTCGAGCGGCGGTGTACCCGGCCTCGAACTGCAAGGCGCCGGCGATGGCGAGCACATGGGCGTCCGCATCCGGCAGCAGCGGCTCCAGATGGCGCAGGGTCGCCAGGTTGACGGCGTCCGCCGCGTCGAAGTGGGCGTGCCCGCTGTCCCGGTGGGCCTGCGTCGCCAGCCACGCGGCGACGCCGACGGCATGCGGATCCTCGGATTCCTGGGCCGCGACCATGCCGCGCTCCACCGCCCGCCACAGCAGCGCCGCGTCCGGCTGGTAGGCGAGGAAGAACTGGCTCAGGCCGTACACCTCGGCCAGCAGCCCCTGCGCTTCCCTGCGCTGCCGCGCCGAGTCAGCTTGCAGAACCGCCAGTTGGGCGTCCCGGATCAGCTCCGGCAGCAGCGCACCGATGACCTCGCGGTGGTTCGGAGCGGAGTGCCGGGCCTGCCACGCCCGCGCCAGGCGTCCGCGCAGATGCCCGATGCCCGGTGCCGGCTCCACGGTCGCCAGGGGAAAGGCGTCGAAAGCGGCCTTCACCTGCGGCAGCCGCGGGTGGCCCGGCCCGGTGAACATCGCAACGGAGAGCGACTGGTCCCCGGTGAGCTCCGTGAGGTCCCCGACCCGGAGCACCTCGGCGATCCGCAACACCATCGGGAGTTTGGGCATCTGCAAGCGCCCTCCCTCCACCTGCTTGACCCAACTCGGCGACTTCCCCAACAGCCCGGCGAGCACGATCCGACTCATACCGCGGCGGGTCCGGAGGATCTGCATGCGCTGGCCGAAGACGACCGGTTCGGCCATTGGATCGGGCGTAGCATCAAAGGACACGGCCTTGCCCCTCTCTGGACAGCTCGTCACTGCCAGCGTACGGGGCGAACCGCACCCGCCGCCCCCACGCACAGACCATGCGACCGCCTTCACGAGGCCCTTGGGAGGCCGCACTTGACCGCTTCGGAGTCGATGTGTTGATCGAAGCGGAGCTGAAGGCTCGGGTGCGAAATGCCAACTATGTGATGGCGCGCCTTGACGATAAGGCGGAGGGGCGATCAGAGCTCTACCGCGACACCTACTACGACGACCCGGCCGGGACCCTCGGCGCGCAGGACCGGGAGTTGCGGGTCCGCACGATTCACAGTGGCGGCTCGACGCGCTCCGTTCTCACCTACAAGGGTGCCCGCGTCGATGCGCGCTCGGGCTCGAAGCCGGAGCACGAGACGCGCGTGGACAGCCCGGAGGCCGTCCACGCCATGCTGCGGGGACTCGGATACGTTCCGACCATCGCCTTCCAGAAGCAGTGCCGGAACTACGAGTTCCGTGCCCGCGGCCGCAGCCTGCTTGCCACCCTCGTCCACGTACCGGAGATTGAAGGGACATTCCTGGAGGTCGAAACCCTGGTGTCGGAGGAAGATGCGGCGGGACTTCCTGCCGCGCTGGAGGACATCCGGTCCGTGATGGGAGAACTCGGCCTGCAGGAAGCCGACTTCACAACAGAGCTCTATACCGACGAGGTGGCCGCGCGCCGCGCCCCGGCCCGCGGAACGGGCACCGCCCCACCAGTGTCAGGCACCGCGGGACCACCGGCTGGTGGGACCGCCTCACCACCCCCGTGACCGACGAGCTCCGACACGAGGACGGGCACCGGACGTTCGGGCTGATGGAGCTCGCCGTCCGAGCTCCATGGCGCCGGCTCGGCGTGGCCCGGCGCATGCACGAGGCACTCCTCGCCGGGGCGCGGGAAGAACGGGTCCTGCTCAACGCCCGGCCGGACGCCGCCGCAGCCCAGGCCGCCTACCGGTCATGGGGCTACCGCAAGGTCGGCGAGGCCCACCCCTGGGAGGGGGCGGATCTGCACGACGTGATGGTGCTGGCGCTCCGGTGACTGTGAAGGGTACGGACACTCCCCGCAGTTACCCGCGCACAACCTTTCCTGTTGTGGAAAGGGCCACTCCTTGACCAGCCCATTCCCGCATCGGAGCATCAAGCGTGACGTAGGTCCGCCGAAGACACCGAGGGGAATGCATGGCCACCGAGCCACTGCGGAAACTGTCCGGTTCACCGGACTGCAAGAACGGCACCTGCCCGACCCTGTGGGCCAAGACCGCCACCAACGACTACGTGGTGCAGGGCTACGCAATCAGCGATCCGGAAGAACTGGCCCAACTTGATCTACCCGAAGGGGAAACTGCCGTACGGATTCCCGCTGCGGTCCTGGAGGGATACTTCCGTGCTCAGCGGTGAACAGTTCGGTCGGCTCTTCGACGCCTACGAGCGGACGGGGTTCCGGCTGGAGACGCTGCCCGAGTACGACGTAGCGGAGGAGCGCGAAGAGATCGCGCGCTTCCTGGCCGGGGAGGACATGGGCCCGGAATGGGCCGACAATCCCTGGGTGCGGTCGATGACTGACAAGGGCAAGCAGGTGTCCCGAGTCCACGTCCTCACCTCGCCGTTGACCGACTACCTGCGATACGAACTGGCCGCGTACCCGGGCAACATCAAGGCCGGGGAATCCATCGGGATCATCGACCTAGCCGAGCAGACCGTGGCAGGTCTGCCTGATCACGACTTCTGGCTGTTCGACGACCGGCAGGTGTACCGCATGCACTACACGGAGAAGGGCGCATTCATCGGCGCCGAGCTGCTGCCTCCGGACAAGCTCAGCGCATACCGGGGCTATCGGGACGTGGCACTGCGCCATGCCGTGCCGTTCGCGGAGTACTGGGAGCGGCAGCACTGAGCACGGAGTCCATCGGCAGAGCCCTGCGGACGCTGCGCGTCGCCTCCGGACTGACCGGAAGCACCGTGGCCCGCAGGGCTTCCATGTCAGCGGGAAAGCTGTCCAAGGTCGAGAACGGGCGGACGCTGCCCACGCTCCAGGACGTGGACCTGATCCTGAGCGCCATCGGCGTTTCCGAAGTCGTGAAGGGCGAATTCCTGGCTACGGTCCGGGCGGAAGTCACCGAAGCGACTGCGTGGCGCCTGCTGCGCCGCATGGGGCCGTGGAAGCACCAACACACCATCAAGGCCATTGAGGCCACCACCATGCATCTCAGGCTTTTTCAGGGGCAGTTGATTCCAGGTTTGCTCCAGACCCCCGAATACTCATCCGCGGTGTTCGGCCTGCCCCCGGAACTACCCGAGGCGACCAGGGCTCGAACGGTGGCGGCACGGCTTGAGCGCCAGGCGACGCTCCACGAAGCTGAACGGAGCTTCCACTTCCTGATCTGCGAGCACGTCCTCCGCTGGCAGATCTGTGAACGTGCCGTGATGGCCCTGCAGCTCGATCGGCTGGTTTCCCTCGCCCGGCTACCCAACGTCCGCATCGGACTCGTGCCCCAGAACGACCGCCTGCCGGACTTCCCGATGAACTGCTTCAGCCTTCACGACGATCGACTAGTGATCACCGAGACATTCCATGCCGAGTACACCACTCGCGACCCCAAAGACGTGGAGACCTATAGCAGACGTTCGCTCGATTCTCCCAAGTCGCCCTGTACGGCGACAGCATGCGAGAGCTGACGGAAGAAATCCGGGACGAATTCTTGAGATAACGGGAAACGGCCTAGGCGCCCTGCCCCCACCCAACGACGATGGTTTCTCAAGCAATTGAGCAAGCCCCCGCCCCGGCCGCGGAAACCTGGACAGTCGAGCGCCCGGAGCGGGTGACCCAGCCGCAGGAACCCTGCGGGTCCACGGGCTGTGCCTCGACGGTACGGCGGCACGGCCCCTTCAGGAAAGAGGAGGTTGGTGGATGAGCGTCGCGGACGTGGAGACCTACGCCTCGCGCACGCCCGACGCCGAAGGCTGGCGCGGCATTCCGTTCCGGCACCCCCGGGCGTTGGGGTGCGTCGCGCAGGACGACGGCGGGAAGCACGACGGGGGCCCGATGCCCCCGGAGGCGCCGCGCGACCCACAGCCACAGGGCGGCGACGGCGAATAGCCCCCTGGCCCCGGCCGGTGGCCGCTTAACGACCGGCTGACCCGATGGACCCGTCCGCCTGCCCGTCCGCGTCGGGCGGACGGACTCCGCGCCCGATGGCTCCCGCGCCTCCGAGGAATGTCGGTCTCCGCTGGACATCCATGGGTACGAAGACGGCGTGGAAACTCCGAAGCGCACGGTCCAGTTCTTCCTGGAGGTCAAGGGTGCCGAACTCCCCCACGCTTAAGGATCTGTTGGCGTCGACCAAGCACTCCGCCGTTCACCTGGAGATGCGGGACGGGTACATGGAGTCCGACCCGAGTTTCCTCGCTTGGAAGGAGGGAAAGCGTCATCTCCCAGAGGACAACGACCCGGAACAGCGCCCCTGGCTCAGGTGGGTTCGGGAGGCGACGGACCGAGGAGTCGCGATCCGGAGGGCGAGGGTGTTCTCGGTGCCGGAATCGGACTACATCCGCTTCGAACACCATGTATCCGACGCCAACGTGAGGGCCGGCGAACAGATCGGCTGGCTCTCTCGCCGCCGGGCAACCGACATCGCGTTCCCCGGCAATGACTTCTGGGTCTTCGACAACGAACTCGTCGTGATTCTGCACTTCACCGGGGACGGGGAAAGCCCGGACGACTGGATGGAGTTGAGTACCGAACCGGCCGTCCGGGATCTGTGCGTCAGCGCCTTTGAAGCAGTATGGGAGCGCGCCGTCCCACACGCGGAATACCGTCCCGGCTGACGTCACCCCACGACGCCCCGTGCGCAATCCCCCTTCCTTCCCGTCCGGGTGACCCGTCGCGCACTCGGCCAACGGCTCACCGGTGGCTTCCCACCCCCGGCCCCCAAAGCCCCTCCCCCGTCAGCCCCAGCAGTTCGATCGCGTTGCCGCGGACGATGCGGGTGATGGTGTCGGGGGGCAGGTGGGACATCTGGGTCTCGGCCACCTGGCGGGAGGTGGGCCAGGTGGAGTCCGAGTGCGGGTAGTCGGTCTCGTAGAGGACGTTGCCGACGCCGATGGCGTCGAGGTTCTTGAGGCCGAAGGCGTCGTCGAAGAAGCAGCCGTAGACGTGGTCGGCGAAGAGTTCGGAGGGCGGGCGGAGGACCTTGTCGGCGACGCCGCCCCAGGCGCGGTTCTCCTCCCAGACGACGTCCGCGCGTTCCAGGATGTACGGGATCCAACCGATCTGTCCCTCGGCGTACATGATCTTCAGGTGGGGGAAGCGGTCGAACTTGCCGCTCAGCAGCCAGTCGACCATCGAGAAGCAGCAGTTGGCGAAGGTGATCGTGGAGCCGACGGCCGGCGGGGCGTCCGCGGAGGTGGAGGGCATCTTCGAGGACGAGCCGATGTGCATGGCGATGACCGTGCCGGTCTCGTCGCAGGCGCGCAGGAACGGGTCCCAGTAGTCGGTGTGGATGCTGGGCAGCCCCAGGTGGGGCGGGATCTCGCTGAAGCAGACGGCGCGGACGCCGCGGGCGGCGTTGCGGCGCACCTCCTCGGCGGCCAACTCCGCGTCCCACAGGGGGATGAGGGTGAGCGGTATCAGCCGGCCGCCGGCCTGTGGGCCGCACCACTCCTCCACCATCCAGTCGTTGTACGCGCGCACCCCCAGCAGCGCCAGCTCGCGGTCCTTGGCCTCGGTGAAGGTCTGGCCGCAGAAACGGGGGAAGGTGGGGAAGCACAGGGCGGACTGGACGTGGTTGAGGTCCATGTCGGCGAGTCGGTCGGGGACCGAGTACGAGCCCGGGCGCATCTGCTCGTAGGTGATGCCCTCCAGTTTGATCTCGTCGCGGGAGTAGCCGACGGCGGTGTCCAGGCGGGTCAGCGGGCGGTGCAGGTCCTCGTAGATCCACCAGTCGGTCAGCGGGCCGTCGTCACCAGGGGCGCCCATCTTGGGGGCGAACTTGCCGCCGACGAAGGTCACTTCGGTCAGCGGTGCGCGGACGATGCGGGGGCCGGTGTCGTGGTACTTCGACGGGAGCCGGTCCCGCCAGACGTCGGGGGGCTCCACGGTGTGGTCGTCGACCGAAATGATCCTGGGGATGGGGGTGTTGGTCTCCACGGGGTTGGTCGCTACGGGGTTTGTCTCCATGGGGTTGGTCTCCATGGGCGTTACGGTAGC
Organism: Streptomyces sp. NPDC057743; assembly: GCF_042798755.1. Classification (NCBI taxonomy): domain Bacteria; kingdom Bacillati; phylum Actinomycetota; class Actinomycetes; order Kitasatosporales; family Streptomycetaceae; genus Streptomyces; species Streptomyces sp. NPDC057743. The sequence goes on along the minus strand of NZ_JBHVJX010000006.1, from coordinate 265,331 downwards.
GCCGATCTGACGGATCGTCAGTAAGTGGATTCGGAGTACGGGGATGAGGACGGGGATGCGGAGGGCGCGGCCGGGGCGGCGGGGCCGGAGAGGGCGGGACGACGGAGGGCGACCGGTGGCCAAGCCGGGGCCCGCGCACGAGAACCAACCGGTCCGCCCGTGCGTGTACGCACCCGGGCGACTCGTTGACGGGACCCGATCGGTCCGCAGAGGAACCCGATCGGTCCGCAGAGGAAGGGGAGCCTCCCGGGGCCCCTCCCCGGCGCCCCCGGAATCCTCCGGAGCCCCCCGGGAGAAACAAACCAGCCAGTCGGGGATGGGGTCCAAGGGCCGGGGTAGAGGGGCCACGGGCAGTGGGTCGTTGCACCGGGCACGGGTCGGACGGCCGAGCGGCGAGGGGGCGGACGGGTGGCAGCCACTGCGAACACCGGGGCCGAGCTGGGAATTTGCCACGGGAGGGGCGCGACGGGAGAAACCGGAAGGTTTCCCTCCAGGTTCACGCCGAGCGACCGTGCCGCGCCGGGGGAACCGCACGAGGAGGCTTTGTGCACGCTCCGGACCCCTACTGACGTAACGGGTCGCGACAAGGCAGACTGACCGTTGCGCACGAGGTAAAGGCGCGAGGGGCCATGACAACGCGGACGGACGGGACACGGCAGGGGGACACCATGGACGACGGTCCGGGACAGGTGCGGGAGCGGCTCCGCTTCACCGTGCTCGGTCCCGTGCGGGCCTGGCGTGGCGGGTCGCCGCTCGCGGTGGGTTCGCCGCAGCAGCGCGCCCTGCTCGCCGCGCTGTTGCTGCGCGGCGGGCGGACCGCCACCGCGGCCGAGCTCGTCGACGCCCTGTGGGGCGACGAACCGCCGCACGCCGCGCTCGCCGCGCTGCGCACCTACGCCTCCCGGCTCCGCAAGGCGCTCGGCGACGACGCGGAGGCGCTGGCCAGCGAGTCCGGCGGCTACGCCCTGCGGCCGGTGAACGGCACGCCCCTGGACCTCGACCACGACACCGCCGAGCAGTACGCCGCCGACGCCGAGAAGGCCAAGGCCGCCGGGGACCGCGACCGGGCCCGCGAACTGCTCGACGCCGCCCTGGACTTGTGGGACGGCGAGCCGCTCGCCGGCGTCCCCGGCCCGTACGCCGAGAACCAGCGCACCCGCCTCCAGGAGTGGCGGCTCTCGCTCACCGAGCACCGCCTCGACCTCGACCTGGAGGCCGGCTACCACGCCGAGGCGGTCTCCGAACTCACCGCGCTGACCGCCGCGCACCCGCTGCGCGAGCGGCTGCGGGAGCTGTTGATGCTGGCGCTGTACCGCAGCGGCCGGCAGGCCGAGGCGCTCGCGGTCTACGCCGACACCCGCAAACTCCTCGCCGACGAGCTGGGCGTGGACCCCCGCGCCTCGCTCTCCGAGCTCCACCAGCGCATCCTCCAGGCCGACACCGAACTCGACGCCCCGGTGCCCACCGGCGGACCGGATGCGCTGGAGGCCACCCTGGTGCGCCCGCGCCAGCTCCCGGCCACCGTCGCCGACTTCACCGGCCGCACCGCGTTCGTCCGGGAGCTCAGCGACCAGTTGGCGACGGCGGACGGCAGCGTGATGGCGGTCTCGGCGGTCGCCGGCATCGGCGGCGTCGGCAAGACCACGCTCGCGGTGCACGTCGCGCACGCCGCGCGGGAGCACTTCCCGGACGGGCAGCTCTACGTGGACCTCCAGGGCGCCGGGCACACGCCGGCCGAACCGGAGGCGGTGCTCGGCGCGTTCCTGCGCGCCCTGGGCACGGCCGACTCGGCCATCCCCGACGGCCTGGAGGAGCGCTCCGCCCTCTTCCGCTCCACGCTTGCCGGCCGGCGCGTCCTGGCCCTGCTGGACAACGCCCGGGACGCCGCGCAGGTCCGGCCGCTGCTGCCGGGCACCGCGGGCTGCGCGGCGCTGATCACCAGCCGCTCGCGGATGATCGACCTGGCCTCGGCCCATCTGGTCGACCTCGACGTGATGAGCCCGGAGGAGGCGCTGACGCTCTTCACCCGCATCGTGGGCGAGGAGCGGGTCACCTCCGAACGGCAGGCCGCCATGGCCGTCGTCGGCGCCTGCGGCTTCCTCCCGCTGGCCATCCGCATCGCCGCCTCCCGCCTGGCCGCCCGCCGCACCTGGACGGTCTCCACGCTCGCCAGCAAGCTGGCCGACGAGCGCCGCCGGCTGGACGAACTCCGCGCCGGCGACCTGGCGGTGAAGGCCACCTTCGAACTGGGCTACAAGCAACTGGAGCCCGCCCAGGCCCGCGCCTTCCGCCTCCTGGGCCTGGCCGACGGCCCGGACATCTCTTTGATGGCGGCGGCCGCCGTGCTTGATCTGAACGCGGACGCCACCGAGGAGATCCTCGAATCGCTCGTCGACACCTCCCTGTTGGAGTCCGCGGCGCCAGGCCGCTACCGCTTCCACGATCTGGTCCGCCTCTACGCCCGCGCCTGCGCCGAACGCGACGAACACCCGCCGTCCGAACGGGACGCGGCCCTGACGCGGCTGCTGGACTTCTATCTGGTGACGGCCTCCCGGATGTACGCGCTGGAGCGGCCGGGCGACCGGTTGATCGCGCACATGGAGCGCACCGACCACCCGGGGTTGGAATTCCCCGATCGTGCCTCGGCGTTGGAATGGCTGTTCAGCGAGGCGGGATGCATCCTGGCCTGCGCTCGGCAGTGCCAGACCCCGGCGACGCTGCGCCGCGCGGCCGACCTGCTGCTGCTCACCAAGGACCTGGCCGAGTCCGGCGCCGACGCGCTCCAATACGAGCAGGCGAACACCACCGTCCTGGCCGCCGCCCGCGAGGTGGGCGACCAGCACGCGCAGGCCCGCATCCACACCGCGCTCGCCTACGTCCGGACCCTCTCGGGTCGATTGGAGGACGCCGACGAGAACGCCAAGTCCGCGATGCTCCTCGGGCTGGCGGCTGGAGACGCCTTCTCCTCCTCGTACGCCCCCAACGACCGCGGCATCATCGCCAATGCGCAGCGCCGCCACGACGATGCCGAGGCGTATCTGTTGCAGGCCCTGGCGGCCTTCCGCGACGACGAGAACCGGCAGTCCGAGGCCAGCGCCCTGTGCAACCTCTCCCGCGTGCACCTGGACACCGGCCGGGTGGACAGTGCCATCAGCCTGGCGGAGGAGGGCATCGCGATCTACCACCAGCTCGGGGCCCAACGCCGCCTCGCCAACGGTATGTACGCGCTCGCGCTCGCCTACACCCAGGCCGGACTGCTGTCCGAGGCCACCGACCAACTGACCGCCGCCCTGCGCATCTTCCAGGACAGCCGTCAGCGGTTCTGGGAGGGCATGACCAACTTCCGGCTGGCCGAGGTGGACCTCGCGGCCGGTTGCCCCACCGCCGCCGCCAACCGCGCCGAGCAGGCGCTGACCGCGCTGAGGGGAATCGGCGGGGAGCCCTGGCGGGCCAGTGCCCTGACCACGCTCGGTCGGGCGTTGAACGAGATCGGACACACCGGTCGGGCGCGCGTGTGCTGGCAGGAGGCCCTGACCATCTTCGAGCGCCTGGGCTCCGCGGAGAGCGCCACGGTCCGGGGCCTCCTCAGCCCCGCGACGGTCGGCTGACGCGCGTTTCACTCCTCGGCCCGGGCGTTTATCGATCGTTCATCGGCCCCCGCCACTCTTGTCAGTACCGATCCGCCGCCTCGGGGGGCAAGCGGCTCGGTGCCCAGGCCGCGCAGATATCGTGAGCGGCCATGTCACGCCCGTCCGGCGGCCAACGGGGGAGTCGCTGGGCGGGCGGGGCAGCCTTCAAGCGCCCATCAGGAGTTGATCGCAATGAGCACCGAGAACACTGTGCAGAATTCGGGGGAACGGGACGTCATCGCCCCGCGCGACAGTCACCAGCCCATCATCGCGCCCCGCGACAGTCACCAGCCCATCATCGGACCCGGCGTCACCCCACAGATCCGGAAACCGCGGGACCGGGACGTCGTCAAACCGATGGACAGTCACCAGCCCATCGCCGCCACGGACGCGACCGTTGAGGACGCTCCGGCGGACGAGCACGAGGCCGCCAAGGGCAAGGCCGTCACCACGGAGGACAGCCACCAGCCCGTCGGCGCGCCCAAGTAGACCCTTCCTGAGCCAACGGGGGACTCAGGGAGAAACGGGGGAAGCACAACCGGGGGGGATCCGGGGGATCGCAGGGACCGGTCTTCTGTGGCTTGGAGGGGAAGCCACAGGAAAGCCGGTCCCTGCGGCATTTTCCGCCCCCAGAGCAAAACCTGCACTATCCACCGGCTTTCCCGGACAACAGTCGAACATCTGCACACCGTAGGCGCTAGTTTGTTTCCGGGAACAGCAACGCCCCCATATTTCTGAGGAGTTGGAATGACCCGCACGAGAGAATTCCTGGCCGTCGCCGCCATCACCGCGGCCGCACTCGGCAGCGCGGCGGTGCCCGCCATGGCCGACAACCACATACCCAGCGCGCCGACCATCACCACCATCCAGGGCGCACACCGGCCCATGGCTCCGCAGGACAATCACATGCCGGTACCCTCTCAGCGGGTCCAGGTGCAGGTGACGCCGATGGACAACCACATGCCCTGATCGAGGGTCGCGCAGACGCCCCGCAGCACGACATCGCAGACGGGTCCGGGCAGTTGCCCGGACCCGTCCCCGTTGCCGAAGGCGGTGACGTTTCCATTCCGAAACGGTCGGCGCGGCCTCGGACGGGGCACAGCGCGCGAGCGCACACCGCACGCACAGCAACTCACCACCGTTATCTGACGCTTCGTCAGCTACGGTGCTAGAGTCGCGCGGCACACCCCGCCCACCGCCCCAGGAGGCGCGTCGTGTTCGAGGCCGACCGTATAGGCACGTTGTGGGAGCTGGTCGAGTACCGGGCCCGGGCCTCCGGGGACGTGCCGATGTTCCTCGACGAGGGCGACGGGGGCGGTGGGGGCGCCGTGACGTTCGGGGCGGTGCGGGACGCGGCGCTGCGGGCGGCGGCCGGGTTCCTGGCGCTGGGGATCGGGCCCGGGACGCGGGTGATGTGGCAGTTGCCCACCCGCGTCGACACCGTGGTCGCCTCGCTCGCGCTGGCCCGGCTCGGGGCCGTGCAGGCGCCGGTGATCCCGCAACTCCGCGCCCGTGAGGTCGGTTTCATCCTGCGCGACACGGCGGCCCGGTACGCGCTCGTGCCGGGGGTGTGGCGCGGGTTCGACCATGCGGCGATGGTGCGCGGGGCGGTCGGTGAGGGCGGTGGGGTGCGAGTGGTCTCGGTGGCGGACGGGCTTCCCGTGGGGGACCCGGGCGCGCTCCCGGAGCCACCGGACGCCGCCGACGACCGCACCCGGTGGATCTACTACACGTCCGGAACCACCGCCGCGCCCAAGGGAGTCGAGCACACCGACGCCTCGCTGATCGCCGGCGGGGTGGGGCTGGCCACCGCGCTGGGCATGACCTCCGACGACATCGGCTCGATCGCGTTCCCGTACGCGCACATCGCCGGCCCGGACTACGTCGTGGCGATGCTGGTCAGTGGATTCCCGGCGGTGGTGCTGGAGAGCTTCGACGCGGACCGGGCGGCCGAGGTCTACCGGCGCCACGGGGTGACCATGGCGGGCGGCAGCACCGCGTTCTACCAGGCGTTCCACGACGCGTCGCGGCGCCGCCGGGCGGCCGCACCCGACGCCACCGGACCGCTGATCCCGTCGCTGCGGCTGCTGTCCGGCGGCGGGGCGCCGCTGCCGCCCGAGCTGTACCGGGCGGCCGGGCGGGAGTTGGGGTGCGCGCTCGTGCACGGGTACGGGATGACCGAGTGCCCGATGATCGCGATGGGCACGCCGTACGACGCGGACGAGCAACTGGCGCACACCGTCGGCCGACCGGTGACGGGCGCCCGGATACGGATCGTCCGGCCCGACGGGAGCGAGGCCGCGCCCGGGGAGACCGGCGAGGTGACGGTGGCCGGGCCGATGCTCTTCCGCCGGTACACCGATCCCGCGCTGACTGCCGGGGCGTTCGGCCCGGACGGCGCGTTCCGCACCGGCGACCTGGGCCACCTGCGCGCCGACGGGCATCTGGTGCTCACCGGGCGGCTGAAGGACATCATCATCCGCAAGGGCGAGAACATCTCCGCGCAGGAGGTCGAGGACCTGGTGCACACCCACCCGGCGGTGGCGGAGGCGGCGGTGATCGGGCTGCCGGACCGGGAGCGGGGGGAGCGGGTGTGCGCGGTGGTGACGCTCAGGGGGGCGGCGGACGTCCCCGGGGCGACCGGCGGCACCGGTACCGGCGGGGCGCCGACGCTCACCCTGGCGGGACTCACCGCGCATCTGCGGGCGGCCGGGCTGATGGCCCAGAAGCTGCCGGAGCAACTGGAGATCACCGCGGAACTGCCGCGCGGGGGCCCGCTGAACAAGGTGCTGAAGACCGTGCTGCGGGAGCGGTACCGGCGCAGCGACGGGTAGCCGGGTCCCCCTTCGCCCGGGCGGCGCCCTATCCGCCCATCCGCCGGCGGCGCGGCGATGACTTTCCCGGGGCACCGCGGTCTTCACTGGTGCGGGGCGGACCGCCATGGCCCGCCCCACACCAGCGAAGACCATGAAGACCATGAAGACCGTGACGGCTGTGATGGCTGTGGAACCAGCGAAGCCGGTGGCGTCGGCCAACGGCCGGTGGATCCGGGCGAGAAGGGAGCCGGACGATGACGGACGCGGAGCGGAACGCGGCCCGGCAACCGGGGCAAGGGCCCGCGGCGGGCGCCCCGTTGATCGACCTCGCGGCGCAGGCCCGGGAGGTCGCACGGCTGGCCGCGGGCACGGCCGAGGAGCAGCTGACCGCGCCCACCCCGTGCAGCGCCTACGCCGTGCGGCACCTGCTCGGCCATCTGGTCGGGCTGGCCGCCGCGTTCCGGGACGCGGCGCGCAAGGAGCTGGGGCCGACCACCGACACGCCCCTAGGGTCTGTCCGATGGGTCAGGGTCGGGTAGGCCGCGGCGTCTGGTGCAGGGGGCACCTCCCAGCGGTAGCTGGGGGCGCATCGCAAGGCGCCAAAGCGGCCTGATAGCGGAGCTATTGGGACGGTTCGGCAACGCCGCGAGGTGCCGTGCCAGGCGTCGCGGCCCCGGCCATGACCCATCGGGCAGGCCCTGACGCGGCGCTGCCGGAGCTCGCCCCCGGGTGGCGCGCGGAACTGGCGGCCAACCTGGACGCGTTGGCGGCGGCCTGGCGCGCCCCGGCCGCCTGGGAGGGCGAGACGCGGGTGGGCGGCGTCACCCTGCCCGGGGCCGTCGCGGGCCGGTTCGCGCTGAACGAACTGGTCGTGCACGGCTGGGACTTGGCGCGCGCCACCGGCCAGGAGTACGCGCCCGACGGCCCGAGCCTGGACGTCTCGTACGCGCTGCTCGCGGCCACCGCCGCCGGCCCGGAGGGTGCATCGCCCTTCGGGGCCGCGGTCCCGGTGCCACAGGGCGCGCCGCTGCTGGACCGGGTGGTGGCGCTCAGCGGCCGGCGCCCGGACTGGACGCCCCCGCGGAACCCGCAGAACCCGCGCACCCCTTGACCTCCCTCACGCCCCCCGCCCCCGCCCCCGCAGCAACCCCTTCACCACCTTGCCGCTGGCGTTGCGCGGGAGGTCGGGGACGAACTCCACCTCCCTGGGGACCTTGTAGTTGGCCATCTCGCGGCGGGACCAGGCGATCAGGTCGTCGGCGGTGAGGCGGGAGCCGGGGCGGCGGACCGCGTACGCCTTGCCGACCTCGCCGAGGCGGCGGTCGGGGATGCCGACGACGGCGGCCTCGGTGATGTCCGGGTGGCGGGCGAGGAGTTGCTCTATCTCGGCGGGATAGGCGTTGAAGCCGCCGACGATGAACATGTCCTTGATCCGGTCGGTGATCCGGAGGTTGCCCTCCGCGTCGAGGACGCCGACGTCGCCGGTGCGCAGCCAGCCGTCGGGCGTCAGGACACGGGCGGTGGCGGCCGGGTCCTCGAAGTAGCCGGACATCACGTGGTAGCCGCGGACCAGGACCTCGCCGGGCTCGCCGGGCGGCTGCGGGCGGTCGGCGGCGTCCACGATCCGCACCTCGGTGCCCGGTATCGCGCGGCCCGAGGTCGCCGCGATCACCCCGGGCGGGTCGCCGCGGCGGCACATGGTGACCACGCCGGTGCTCTCCGACAGCCCGTAGGCGGTCAGGACGGTGGCCACCTTCAGCTCGTCGCGCAGCCGCTCCACCAGCTCCAGGGGGACGACGGCGGCGCCGGTGACGACCAGGCGCAGCGCCGAGAGGTCGTGCAGGGCGCGGTCGGGGTGGTCCAGTAGCTGCTGGTGGAGGGTGGGCGGGCCGGGGAGGACGGAGATCCGCTCGGCGGCGATGTTGGCGAGCGCGGTCTCCACGCTGAAGACCGGCTGCGGGACCATCGTCGCGCCGCGCAGCAGGCAGGCGAGGGCGCCGGCCTTGTAGCCGAAGGTGTGGAAGAAGGGGTTGACGATGAGGTAGCGGTCGCCCTCCTCCAGGCCGGCCAGTTCGCTCCAGACGTCGTAGGCGCGCAGGGTCTGACCGTGGGTGATCACGGCGCCCTTGGGGTGGCCGGTGGTGCCGGAGGTGAAGATGATGTCGGAGGGGTCGTCGGGGCCGAGGGCGTCGGCCCGGGCGCGGACCGTCGCGGGCTCCACCGCCGCGCCCTCGGCGAGGAAGGCGCGCCAGGTGGTGAAGTCGGCGGGGGCGTCCTCGGTGAGCACCACCACCCGCTCCAGGTGCGGCAGTCCGGGCAGCGGACCGCGCCCTTCGCCCCGCTCGGCGGCCCGGCGCAGCGAGGCGACGTAGGAGGTGCCGAGGAAGGTGCCGGTGACGAAGAGCAGCCGGGCGCGGGTGCGGCGCAGGATGTCGGCGGCCTCGGCGCCCTTGAAGCGGGTGTTGACCGGGACCAGGACGGCGCCGGAGGTCACCGCGCCGAGCGCGGCGACGATCCAGTCGAGGGTGTTGGGCGCCCAGACGGCGACCCGGTCGCCGCGGGTGACGCCGGCCGCGACGCAGGCCGCGGCGGCCCGCTCCACCCGCGCGCCCAACTCGGCGTAGCTCAGCCGGGTGCGGCCCTCGACGACGGCCTCCCGGGGGCCGTACCGGTCGGCGGCGGCGCGCACCAGGTGGGCCAGCGAGCCGTACGCCAGGTCCGCTCGCGCATCGAGCCGTTCGTCCATCGCGCTGCCTCCCGTGTGCTGCAAGGACCCGTACCGTCGCACTAGCTGACTGCCCGTCAGATTAGCGGTAGCCTCCTCCGCTGTCAGCAGTGACCGCCGACCACGGAGGTGGCGATGGGGGCGACCCTCAAGGACGCTACGGCGATCGTCGGTATCGGACAGACACCCTTTGCCAAACGACTCCCGGAATCCGAGAAGAGTTTGGCGTGCCGGTCGATCATCGCCGCCCTGGACGACGCCGGCATCGCACCCTCCGAGGTGGACGCCTTCGCCTCGTACACCATGGAGGAGACCGACGAGGTCGAGATCGCCAAGTCCATCGGTGCCGGCGACGTCACCCACTTCTCCAAGGTCGGCTATGGCGGCGGCGGTTCCTGCGCGACGGTGGCACACCTGGCCGCCGCCATCGCCACCGGGCAGGCCAGCGTCGGCGTCGCCTGGCGGTCCCGCAAGCGCGGCTCGGGACCGCGCCCGTGGACCAACACCCGCGCCCAACTGCCCACGCCGGGACAGTGGACCCGCCCCTTCGGGCTGCTCCGCCCCGCCGACGAGATCGGCCTGCTGGCCCGGCGCTATATGCACGAATACGGCGCCACCCGCGACCACTTCTTCAATGTCGCACTCGCCTGCCGCAACCGCGCCAACCAGAACCCGGCCGCGATGATGTACGACCGCCCGCTGACCCGCGAGATGTACATGACCGCGCGCTGGATCAGCGAACCGCTCTGCCTCTTCGACAACTGCCTGGAGACCGACGGGGCGTTGGCCTGTGTCGTGGTCGCCGCCGAGCGCGCCCGCGACTGCCGCCAGCGGCCCGTCTACATCCACGCCGCCGCCCAGGGGCTGCCCGCCCAGCACCACGGCATGGTCAACTACTGGAACGACGACCCGCTCACCGGCCCGGCCTGGACCGCCGCCCGCCACCTGTGGAAGGGCGCCGACCTGGGGCCGCAGGACGTCGATGTGGCGCAGATCTATGACGCGTTCACCCCCCTGATACCCCTCTCCCTGGAGGGCTACGGCTTCTGCGGACGCGGCGAGGGCGCGGCCTTCACCGAGGGCGGCGCCCTGGAGAGCGGCGGCCGCCTGCCCCTCAACACCGCCGGCGGCGGCCTCTCCGAGGCGTACGTCCACGGCTTCAACCTCATCACCGAGGGCGTCCGGCAACTGCGCGGCACCAGCACCGCGCAGGTCCCGGGCGCCGCCACCTGCCTCGTCACCGCGGGCGAGGGCGTGCCCACCTCCGCGCTGTTGCTGAGGAGTTGAGAACCGATGCGTGCAGACCGCACCCCGCGCTCCACCGCCGCCGGGACCGACCCCACGACCACCCGGCGCTCCGCGCCCCACGACGACTCCGCGACCACCCGCGACTCCATGACCGACCCCGCCTCCCTCACCGTCCGTGATTCCATGAACACAAGCGTGCCAGCCGCCACTGACAATCGGCCCCCCGATCTCGCCGACCCCACCACCGACCTGCTGCGCCCCGTCCCCGACGACGACGGCGCCCCGTTCTGGGAGTACGCCGCCCGCGGCGAACTCCGCGTCCAGACCTGCTCCGACTGCGACGAGCCGCGCTTCCCGCCCCGCCCCTGCTGCCCGCACTGCCAGTCGTTCACGGCCCACTGGCAGCGGATGTCCGGCCGCGGCCGGATCTGGTCCTACGTCGTGCCGCACCCGCCACTGCTGCCCGCCTACGCCGCACAGGCCCCCTACAACGCGATCGTCATCGAGCTCGCCGAGGCCCCCCGGATCCGCCTGGTGGGCAACCTCGTCACCGCCCCGGACGCCGCCCTGAACTCCGTCGACCCGGCCCGGCTGCGGATCGGCGCCCCGGTCCGGGTGGTCTTCCACACCCCACCCGGCGGCCCCACCCTCCCCCGCTGGGTCCTGGAGCGCCCATGACGCCCACCGGGCTCCGCACGGAGATCACCGACGGGGTCGCCCTGGTCACCCTGGACCGGCCCGCCCGCCACAACGCCCTCGACCTCGCCACCGCCGCCGAACTGATCGCCACCTGGCGGGAGTTCCGCTTCGACGACACCGTCCGGGCGGCCGTGCTCACCGGCGCCGGCGGCCGCGCCTTCTGCACCGGCATCGACCGCGCCGCCGAAGTGCCCCAGCCCGCCTCCCCGTTCTCCCTCGACGACCCGCTGCGCACCATCGGCCCGAAATCCAACGACCTGTGGAAACCGGTGCTCGCCGCGGTCGAGGGCATGGCCTGCGGCGGCGCCTTCTACCTGCTCGGCGAGGCGGAGTTCATCATCGCCGCCGAGGACGCCACCTTCTTCGACCCGCACACCACCTACGGGATGGTCAGCGCCTACGAGTCCGTCCTCATGGCGCAGCGGATGCCCTACGGGGAGAGCGCCCGGCTCGCCCTGATGGGCACCGCCGAACGGCTCGGCGCCCGGCGCGCCCACGCCGTCGGGCTGGTCTCCGAACTGACCGCGCCGGGCTCGGCGGTCGAGACCGCGCTGCGCCGCGCCGCGGTACTGGCCGCCCAACCCACCGAGGCCGTCCAGGGCACCGTCCGGGCCCTGTGGGCGGCCCAAGAGGCCACCCGCACCCAGGCGTTGGCGCACGCCCCGCAGCTGATCGCGCTCGGCAACCTGCCCCCGGAGCGCCAACGCGCCCTGTTCGCCAACCGTCCTCGCACCACCGGGGGCGACCCGCCGCCCGTCAGATGACCCGCCGGCCGCACCCGGCCGGCACCGGCCTCACATCTTGGTCTTGTGCGCCCGGGTGATCTGGCAGGTATACCAAAACGCCTGCCAAGAGGACTGGTTCAGCGTGTACGTGGCGGTGTACGTCTCGGTCGCGCCGGGCGCCACCGTGACGCTGCGCTGGTGCACCCCGTAGGACGTGCCGTCCGCCGGCCGGTCCTTCATCCAGTCGACCCGCATGTCGTAGGAGAACGTGCTGGTCGTCGACGGGTTGGTGAGGGAGACCGTGTAGCTGAACTGGCGCGTCGAGGCGGAGAAGTCGCAGCCGCTGCCGCGGATGTCGGACCGCCCGTCCGGGTCGAAGGTCTCCTCGGTCGGCGACGGCGAGTAGCTGTCGTAGCCGGGCGAGGTGTACGACGACGACGGCGTCGGGTTCGCCGGGTCGTAACTGGCGGACGGCGACGCCGTCGCCCAGTCCGGCAGCGGCGGCGGCTTGGGCCGGCCGAACGCACAGCCGCTGACGCCGGCGAGCGTGACCGCCGCCACCGCGGCGACGACGCCCGCCCTGATCCCCCTGCCGACCTGGTCCCGGCGGCCCCCGGTGATCCCGCCCGTACGCATACGCGTGCCCTGCGCCATGTCCTTCGCCCATCCCCCGTTGTGACGTTCCCACCGCGCCACCCCAGGGGTTGACGCGTGCACGGCACCCTAGCAAGTACCGGTGACGGCCCGTGCGGGCCCCTGAGCGGAGCCGGCCCGCAGGTGCGCCCGGCTTGCCTAGCGGGGGCCGACGGGCAGGCGTAGCGTCGGTCACGAGGACGAGACGACGGGACGAGTCGAAGCGAGGCGACGCCGGTGGTGCGCAACGTTCTCGGCTCCCTGATCGCCCTCATCGGAGCGACGGCCGCCGTCTGGAGCCCCTTCCGTCCCTGGTACGACGGCCGTCACGGCAGCGACGTCCGGATCGAGGACCTCTTCAACGGCCTCACGGACAACGGCGCCACGCTCTTCGGCTCCCTGGTGCTCCCGATGGTCGTCGCCGGACTGCTGACCCTGATCGGCGTGGCGCTGCGCTCCCGGTTGCTCGTCACCCTCGCCGGCCTGGTGGTCCTCGGCTTCACCATCTTGTGGATGGTCCGCCAAGGCCAGCGCGCGGGCGAACTCACCGCCGGCGCGCACGGACTGGGCGTCGGCGTCGCCAACGCCCTGGGCGGCGGCGCACTGCTGATCCTGGGCGCCCTGATCATGCGCGGGCGCGCCCGACGGGTGCCCCGCTACGAGGACGAGCCCCTGCGGCCGCCACCTCCTGAGCCCTGGGACCCGGGCCGCCCGGCCGCCCAGGAGTGGCACCCGGCACCGCACGACCCGCGGTCCACCACCCAGCCCCTCCGACCGCAGCCACCGACCCCGCCCGTTCAGTGGGGCCGCCAACTCCCGCCGGACCGCCCGGAACACGGCCCCACCGGGGGACAACAGGGGCCCCAGGGACCACCACCGCCCGCACCGCCACAACCGCCCCCACCACCGCCGGACGACCAAGGGCCGCCACCGAACGAGCCCCGGTGACGGCGCCCTGCGCCCCACCCGGCTACGGGCGCCGCGCCTGCCCCGTCCCCTTCGCGGCGTCCAGCGCATACACGCAACGGTCCTTGCTGCACGCGTAGACCACCCCGCCGACCGCCACCGGCGAACCGGTGATCTCGCCGCCGGTGGCCAGCTTCCAGCGCAGCTGCCCGCCCATCGCGTCGAGGGTGTAGAGGCAGTGGTCGGCCGACCCGAAGTGCACCCGGCCCTCGGCGACGACCGGGGAGCCCACGATGTCGGCGCCCGCCTGGAAGCGCCAACGCGGGGTGCCAGTCACCGCGTCGAGGGTGTAGAGGGCCTTGCCGCTGCCCAGGTGGACGGCGCCCTGCGCGACCAGGACGGGGGCCGTGGACTGGCGGGCCTCGGTGGCGATCCGCCAGCGGTCCCGGCCGTCCGCCGCATCGAGGGCGTAGACCGTGCCGAGGTAGTCGGCCAGATAGATCCCGCCGCCGGCGACGGCCGGTCCGGGCGCGAAGGCCGGCGGGCTCAGGAAGACCGCGGGCGCCTCGAAGTGCCAACGGACGTCACCGCGGGCCGCGTCGAAGGCGAGCACCCGGGTGCCGGCGACGACGTACACCGAGCCGTCCGGCGCGGGCAGCACCCGCATCGGGACGCCGCCGCAGGACGCCGCGTCCCCCACCGGGTACGACCAGAGTTCGGCGCCGGTGCGTGCCTGGAGCGCCTTCAGCCGGGCGTCGGCCCAGACGTAGACCGTGCCGTCGTGCACCACCGGCGCGGCCTCGGGATTCTCGAAGTCGCTCTGGACGCCGGTCAGTTCCCACAACAGCTCGCCGCTGGCGGCCTCCCGCGCCTGCACGCCGCCACCGCGGGTGCTGGTGACGACGGTGCCGCGGTCGGCGGCCAGCGCATAGATCCACGCCTCGCTGCTCAGCCGCCAGCGCTCGCCGCCGTCCTCGGCGTCGAGGGCGTAGAGGGTGGGGCCGTCGGAGGCGTGGATCCGGCCGTCGGCGACCGCCATCGCCCAGGCGACGTCGCGGGTCTTGAACTTCCGCCGCCCGCTGGCCACATCGAGGGCGTGCACCTCGAACGACGTGACGTAGAGCAGCTCGTCGGCAACGACCGGGGTGCCCCAGACGTCGTTGGACATCCGGAACCGCCAGGGGCGCCAGCGACCCGGCTCGGCGGGCGGGGCCTCCGGCGGGGCGGAGTGGGTGGCCTCACCCTGGCCGGCGCCGCCGGCCGCGCCCTGCTGCGGTACGCCGGGGGCGCCGGACGGGGGCCGGACCCAGTTCGTCCCGGCGGCGGCCTGCCCGCGCGGCTGCGGGGCCTCGGCGGCCCGGGGCCCGGGCCCTATCGGGGCGTGCGAGCCACCGAGTCGTACGGGACCGCCGTCGGGGGCGGGCGGGGCGGCCACCGGGGCCGGCGCGGCGCCGTGCGCGGGCTGCGGCACCGGGGCGGCGCCGCGGGGGTCGGCGGCGCGGTGCGCACCGGGGCCGGCGCCGATCCGCCCGGGCCAGCCGTCGGCGGGCCGGCCGGCCTCGGCGTGCTGCGGCGGGGCCGGTGGCAGGGGCGGGGCCGCGGGCTCCTGGAGGCCGGCGCCGCGGGGCACGGCGGCGGCCCGCGGGGTGCTCGGCGCGACCGCGCCCCGGCCGCCGCCGCGGCGCCGCTCGATGAGCGCCACGGCGCCGGGCGGCAACCAGGCCGACGCGGTGCCGCTGTCGTCCCCGCCGGAGCTGAACAGATGCGGCGCCAACTGGGACTGGAGATCGGCCGGGGACGGCCGGTGGGCCGCCTCCATCTGCATACAGGACTCCATCAACGGCCGCAGCTCGTCCGGCAACCCGACCAGGTCGGGGCCTTCCCTCAGCAGCATGAAGACCGTCTCGACCGGGTTGGCACCGTGGAACGGGGCGTGCCCGGTGGCGGCGAAGACCAGGGTGGAGCCGAGCGAGAAGACGTCGCTGGCGCCGGTGACGCTGCGGGAGTCGCGGGCCTGCTCCGGCGACATGTAGGCCGGGGTGCCGACGGCGACATTGGTCATCGTCAGCCGGGTGTTGGACACCCCGGAGGCGATGCCGAAGTCGATGACCCGGGGGCCGTCCTCGACCACCAGGACGTTCGACGGCTTCAGGTCGCGGTGGACCAGGCCGGCACCGTGGATGGACTGGAGCGCCTCCGCGATGCCGGCGGCCAGCCACCGCACTGCCTGGGCCGGCAGCGGGCCGCACTCATTGACTATCTCCTCCAGGGAGGGCGCGGGGACGTACGCCGTCGCCAACCAGGGCACCGCAGCCCGGGGATCGGCGTCGACGACGGCCGCGGTGTAGAAGCCGCTGACCGCGCGGGCCGCCTCTACCTCGCGGGTGAACCGGACCCGGAACAGCTGGTCCTCGGCGAGCTCGGAACGGACCGTCTTGATGGCCACCCGCCGGCCGGACGCCGACCGCGCCAGATAGACCAGGCCCATGCCACCGGCCCCGAGACGGCCGAGGACCTCGAACGGGCCGATCCGCCGGGGATCGTGCTGCGTCAGCTGCTCCACCACTTGCCTGCCACCTCCCCGTGGGGCATAAATCGAGACTCTCCACACCGACGAGTCGCCGAGAGCCACTGCCCCGCGCAGCGTCTCCCCCGCCTACGGCAAGGACTGTCGAAACGGCCGTACGCACCCTGATTCTTCCTGGCCGGGCCGGCGGTTGCGAACCCGGGGCCTGTCGGCCGTGTCACGACTCACCCCCTGCGATACGCAACAAGGCCATTACCCGGCGTATTCCACCCCGCCCTGACGTGCTCCGATACGTCCGGCTCTGGCGATTACCGATCGGTTGTGCCGCGAGCGAAGGAACGCGGCCGCGGAATATCCACCGTTCATCGCCCCATCCGGACGGCCGGATTCCGTGCCGGGGGTCGCCCCACCACCCCCACCGATCCCCTTGCCCCCGGCGGATATCCGGGCCGACGGCCCGTCCGCCGTGGCCGAAACCATCCCTTTTCCCCGCTTGCCTGTCCGCCCGCATCGCTGCGCATGCCTTCCCCCGTGCCACCCCGGCGTCAATGGATCAATTCTGCGTCGCCCAGGGCGATTTCGGGTCCAGGACACCGCGTGTGGCGCACGGATTGCCGCGTCCCGACCGCCACGCACCCGTCGTCCCCATGACGCCCCGTCGACCGACCCGTCATCCACCGCGGTTGTCCACAGGGTGTTGATAACAACATTCACCGGATCGGACCAATGAACGCCCGCCCGGCACCACCGGCGATCGGGCCCGCAACCAGGGCGGCAGCGGGCTTTGTGCACCCCGAACTCCCCCGTCCCCATTTGCAGGCAGCCAAATCGCGCTCCGATCACCCCTCGGTAAGCTGACGGCATGACAGGACAAGTTCGAACCGTCGACGGCAGAGTTGCCGGCCGCCGCGGACAGGCGACGCGGCAAAAGCTCCTCGACTGCCTCAGCGAAATGCTCAGTTCGTCCCCCTATCGGGACGTCAAAGTCATCGATGTGGCCCGAAAAGCGGGCACTTCCCCCGCGACGTTCTACCAGTACTTCCCGGACGTTGAAGGCGCGGTCCTCGAAATCGCCGAAGAGATGGCGAAAGAGGGCGCGAGCCTGACCGATCTGGTCGCCGGACGCTCGTGGGTGGGCAAGTCCGGTTGGCAGGCGGCCGAGGAACTGGTCGACGGCTTCCTCTCCTTCTGGCGCAAGCACGACGCGATCCTGCGCGTCATCGACCTGGGCGCCGCCGAGGGCGACAAGCGATTCTACAAGATCCGCATGAAGATCCTCAACGCGGTCACCAACTCCCTTACGGAGTCGATCCAGGAGCTCCAGAGCAAGAACAAGGTCGACAAGGACGTGAGCGCCGCGGCGATGGCCGGTTCCATCGTTGCCATGCTCGCGGCGGTCGCCGGCCACCAGAAGGGCTTCCAGAGCTGGGGCGTCAAGCAGGCCGAGCTCAAGCCCAACCTGGCGCTGCTGGTGCACTTCGGCATCACCGGCAAGAAGCCCACCAAGTAGCCGGCCGGCCCGCCGGGCGCTCGGGCCCCAAGGGTCCGCGCCGGGACCGCCGCACCACCGGGCTCGCCGCACCGCCGGCACCACCGAGCCGGGCGCAGCGCAACGACGCCGCGCCGCTGCCGCCGGGGAAGCCTCGCCTTCCCCATGTCCCGGTATTTCCGGGGCAGTTCGCCTCCGTCCTGTGTCCGTCCTGCCATAGCTGTGAACGCCCGCGCGGCGGGTGCCGCGCCCCTTTACCGGGGCGGTAGGCGCCCGTTGGGCGGGCGTTTCGGTGCCGCCCCCAGTTCCCGTGCGGTCAGCGCCGGTCCAACCGGAACAGTCGGATCTCCCGTTCCACCCGCGCCTGATACGCCGCGTACGGCGGCCAGAACGCCAGCGCCGCCCGCCAGGCCCGCTCCCGCTCCGCCCCGGTCAGCAGCCGGGCCCGCACCGGGATGTCCCGGCCCCGCCAACTCACCTCCGCCTCCGGGTTCTTGCGCAGGTTCGCGGTCCAGGCCGGGTGCCCCGGCCGGCCGAAGTTGCTGCCGACCAGCAGCCAACCGCCGTCGTCCTGCGGCACGCAGGACAGCGGGGTGCGCCGCGGCAGTCCGCTGCGGGCGCCGGTGGTGGTGAGCACGACGCCGGGCAGCATCCGGGTGCTGAGCAGCGTCTTCCCGCCGGACAGCCGGTGGACGGCGCGGTCCAGCGCCGGGACGAGGTGCGGTGCGAGCCGCGCGAACGCCCGGGTCGAGGAGAGCTTCTGCACCAGGTGCACACCGCGGCCCATCAGGCACCGACCGCCGCTCGCGCGCCCGGTTCGGCGAGGGCGTCCGCGCCCGTCCCGTATTCCCCGGCTCCGAACAGGCCCGCCTGTTCCGCCGCCCGGGCCCGTAGCCGGTGCACCGGACCCCACAACAGCTCGTCGCAGGCCGCCCGTTTGAAGTAGAGGTGCGCGGCGTGCTCCCAGGTGAAGCCGATGCCGCCGTGTAGTTGCACGGCCTCGGCGGCCACCGCGCGCAGCGTCGACAGCCCCTGGGCCAGCGCCAGCGCCCCCGCCCCGGGCTCGGGCCGCCCGCCACCCGCCGCCCAGGCCGCGTAGTACGCCGCCGAACGGGCCGCCTGCACCTCGACGTAGAGATCGGCGAGCCGGTGCTGCACGGCCTGGAACGCACCGATCGGCCGGCCGAATTGGGTCCGCTCCTTGACGTAGTCGACCGTACGGGACAGCGCCGCGTCGGCCGCGCCGACCGCCTCCGCCGCCAGGCACGCGGCCGCCGTCGCCCCCGTCGCGGCCAGCGCCGCGGACACCGCGTCCGCGGCGCCGTCCTCGCCGGGCGGTTCCTCGCCCAACAACTCGGCCGGCACGTCCCGGAGTTCGACGCGGGCCTGCGGCCGGGTCTCGTCCATCGCGGTCTGCCGGGTCCGCAGCAGCCCCGGCGTCGCCGCGCCGTCCGCCCCCTTCGCCCGTACGACGAAGAGCAGGGTGCGACTGCGGGCGAAGCCGCCGGTGTGCGCGGCGACCACCAGCACGTCCGCGGTGTGCCCGTCGAGGACCTGCGCGGCCTCCCCGTAGAGCCGCCATCCGGAGCCCGCCCGTCGCGCCTGGATGCCGCCGGCCCGGCCGCCACCGGCCCAGTCGCCGTCGTTGGGCCCGGTGAGCGCCAGCGCGGTGGCCAACTGCCCGCCCGGTACGACGAGGGTGGCGGTCAACTCGCCGGCGGCCAGGGCCGGTAGCAGCTCCGTGCGGCACCGCTCCCCGCCCAGCGCCAGGAGCAGCGGGGCGGCCAGCACGGCGGTGCCGACCAGTGGCGCGGGAAGCACGGCGCGGCCGGTCTCCTCGCAGGCCAGGGCGAGTTCGGTGGGCCCGCAGCCGGCGCCGCCGTACGCGGTGGGCAGGGCGAGGCCGGGCAGTCCGAGCTGCCGGGCGAGGCGCCGCCACAGCTCCTCGTCGTAGCCCGCCGGGGTGCGGACCGCCGCCTTGACCTCGTCCGGGCCGCAGCGCTTGCGCAGCAGTGCGCGCAGGGTGCGGCGGATCTCGTCCTGCTCCTCGGTGAATGCGGCATCCATCGGCGGGCTCCTCCCGACCGTGCGACGAGCATGCATGCGATCTGACGGAGCGTCATATTAGGGCTGGGGGGCGGAGTTTCCTAGAGAGCGGGGGTGGACGGTGGCACCCCCTCTCCTCGCCTTCGAGTGACGGCCGTTCGATCGTCGCGCCGCACGCTCACCCTGCCCACTCTCGCCTATCTGATGTACCGTCAGATTCATGTCGCTGACGTCAGAGGCCCCGCTCCGCAACCGCAAAGTCGCCGTCGCCGGAGTCGCGTTGGCGGACTGCGGACGGGTGGACGAGGCCACCCCGTACGCCCTGCATGCGCAGGCCGCCCGGCGGGCCCTCGCCGACTCCGGGCTCGACCGGTCGCTGATCGACGGCTTCGCCTCGGCCGGGCTCGGCACCCTCGCGCCCGTCGAGGTCGCGGAGTACCTGGGGCTGCGTCCCACCTGGGTGGACTCCACCTCGGTGGGCGGCGCCACCTGGGAGGTGATGGCCGCGCACGCCGCCGACGCGATCGCGGCCGGGCACGCGAACGCCGTCCTGCTGGTCTACGGCTCCACCGCCCGCGCCGACATCAAGGCCCGGCGCCGCACCGCCAACCTGTCCTTCGGCGCCCGCGGCCCGCTCCAGTTCGAGGCCCCTTACGGGCACACCCTGATCGCCAAGTACGCCATGGCCGCCCGTCGCCATCAGCACCAGTACGGGACGACCCTGGAGCAGCTGGCCCAGGTAGCCGTCCAGGCACGGGCGAACGCGGCCACCAACCCGGACGCCATGTACCGCGAGCCGGTCACCGTGGACGAGGTGCTGTCCGGGCCGATGATCGCCGACCCGTTCACCAAGCTGCACTGCTGCATCCGCTCCGACGGCGGCTGCGCGGTGCTGCTCGTCGCCGAGGACTACATGGCCGACCTCGCCAAACCCCCGGTCTGGGTGCTCGGTTCGGGCACCGCCGTCTCGCACACCACCATGTCGGAGTGGGACGACTTCACCGTCTCCCCGGCCGCCGTCTCCGGTCGGCTCGCCTTCGCGCGCGCCGGCGTGCGGCCCGCGGAGATCGACCTCGCGGAGATCTACGACGCCTTCACCTATATGACCCTGGTGACGCTGGAGGACCTCGGCTTCTGCGCCAAGGGGGAGGGTGGGGCGTTCGTCGAGGACGGGCGGCTGCTGCGGGACGGTGCGTTGCCGGTCAACACCGACGGCGGTGGGCTGGCCGCCTGCCATCCCGGGATGCGGGGGCTGTTCCTGCTGGTCGAGGCGGTGCGGCAGCTCCGCGGCGAGGCCGGCCCTGGCCGGCAGGTCCACAAGGCGGGCGGTGCGCCGCCGCGGCTCGCGGTCGCGTCCGGGACCGGCGGGTGGTTCTGCTCGTCGGGGACGGTGGTGCTGGGGCGAGGGTAGGCCGGTGGTGCTTGTGCGGGGCGGGGGCGGGGGCGGGCGACTGCGGTTCGGGCGTCGGTAGCCCCTAGGGGCTACCCGGCCTGCCATCTACCCGGCCTGCGGTTCGGGGCGTGGGGGCCGCGCGTAGGCTGCCCGGCATGGCCGCACACATGGATCACCGCGCCGGTGGGGGCGCTCTGGAACCCGACGACTCCCAAGGCGCCGGCTTCTCCCCCGGCCCCCGCGCCGACGACGAGGCCCGGGCCTTTCGGGCGTTGTTGTGCGGACTGCGGGTCTGGGAGGGCGAGTTGCCGTCGTTCGCGGCGGAGCGGGCGCCCGCCGAGCCGCTGCCGCTGTTCCGGCAGTGGCTGCGGGAGGCCGCCGAGGCCGGCGTCCCGGAGCCGCACACCATGTCCCTGGCCACGGCGGACGCGGCCGGCGACCCGTCCGTGCGCATCGTGATGCTGCACGACGCCGACGAACGCGGCTGGCACTTCGGCACCCACCGCGACAGCCGCAAGGGCCGCGAGCTGGCCGCCCGTCCGCGGGCCGCGCTCGCCTTCTACTGGGCGGCGGTCGGCCGTCAGGTGCGGATCCGGGGCACGGTGGCCGCGGCCGGGCCACAGGAGAGCGCGGCCGATCTGCACCACCGCTCCACGGGCGCGCTGGCCGCCGCCCTGGTGGGCCGACAGAGCCAGGTGCTCGGCTCCGCCGAGGAGTTGGCGCGCGCAGCGGACGCCGCCTGGGAGCGCGCCCGCCGCGAACCGGACGCGCCGGTCCCGAGCTGGACGCTGTACGTACTGGACGCCGACGAGGTCGAGTTCTTCCAGGGCGATCAGCACCGGCGCCAGCATGTGCGGCTCAACTACCGGCGCTCCGGCGGGGTTTGGGAGCGGGAGCTGCTCTGGCCGTAGGCGTAGGGCAGCGCCGGAGCGGTCTCACAACGGCTGGTACATGATGTGCAGCCCCACGTAGCCCTCGGTGGGGTGATGGAAGCCCTCGGGGATGGTGGTCATGATCCGGAAGCCGAGGGACTGCCAGAGGGCGACCGCACCGGTGTTGCTCTCCACGACCGCGTTGAACTGCATGCCCCGGTAACCCTCGGTGCGGGCCCAGGCCAGTGCGTGCTCACCCAGGGCCCGTGCGGTGCCGCGCCGGCGGTACCGTGGGTCGACCATGAAACTGGCGCCGGCGATGTGCGCACCGTTGCCCGTCTGGTTGGGGTTCATCTTGGCCGAGCCGAGCACCGTCCCGGAGTCGTCGACGGCGACGACCGTGCGACCGGGCGGCCGGAGCATCCAGAGCTCGCGGGCCGTCGGCTCGTCGATGTCCTGGGGGTAGGTGTAGGTCTCGCCGACCTGTACGACGGACCGGAAGAAGGGCCAGATCGCGGGCCAGTCGGCCGCGTTCGCGTCTCGGATCAGCACCGGGACACCTTCTCCGAGACGCGGGGCGGACCACCACTCAATTAATGTGGGCCGCCACTCGATTACCGGGTCGCCCGGCCCCTCCTCTCGCTCTCCTCGCTCCCCTCACGGCGCGGGCCGGAAGACCGGTATCGCGTAACCGCCGTCCCCCGCTCCGTCCGGTCGCGGCTCGGTGCGGAAGTGCACCGTGAGCGGCATCCCGATCCGCAGGTCCGGCTCCGCGCAGTCCGTCACCTCGGTCATCATCCGGGGCCCCTCGGCGAGTTCGACCACGGCCGCGACGTAGGGGACGCGGCCGCCGAAGGGCGGGAGGTCGTTGCGGTGCACGACGGACCAGGTGTAGAGGGTGGCGCGGCCGGTGGCCGGCTCCCAGGTGACGTCGTCGCTCCAGCAGCGCGGGCAGAACTCGCGCGGGTAGTGGTGCACCGCCCTGCACCCCTCGACCCGGCACCGGCGCAGCAGCAGCCGCCCTTCGGCCGCCGCGTCCCAGTACGTCCGGGTGAAGGCGTCCGCCTCCGGCAGATCGAACCGTGCCGTCATTCGCCCACCTCTGTCGAGATCCCGTTACGCACGCCCGTCTGATTCTGACGGTACGTCAATTCAACGCATGGGCGGACGCGTCCACAAGGGGGGAGCGCCGGGCGGCGGGCCCCCGCCCCGGAACCAGCGCCTCCGCCCGTGCGCATCACGTTTCCCGCGCACACCCATTCCTGACAGAGCGTCAGTTCAGTAATCTGACTGAGCGTCAGCTAGCGATTGGCCGCTGCCGAGCGCGGTGCGGCGCGCAGTCCACGAGAGCCGTCACACAGGAGCGGGCGTCTGCGATGCTTGGATCGACTCACGGCACCCTCACCACGCACTCCCGGCCGGCCCGCGTCGTGGCCTGCGGGGAGCATCCACCCCACACCGTCCACGGCATCAGCGACACCGACGGAGCCGACGGTCCGCGGCTCCTCAACGGCGGTGCGGGGGCGGGCGGTTCGGTCGGCGCCGACCTGGACGTCAGCGGGCGCCCGCTGCACGCGCCGGTGCCGGACCTGGACCGCTTCTTCCGGCCCGAGTCGGTGGCGGTGATCGGCGCCTCCGACCGCGAAGGCCGGCCCAACACCGGCATCACCCGCCAGTTGATCGCCTGGGCGGAGCGGGTCGGCGCCCGGCTGCACCCCGTCAACCCCGGACGGGAGCGGGTCTTCGGGCTGGTCTGCTACCCGGGCGTCGCCGAGCTGCCGGAGACCGTCGACCTCGCCGTGCTGCTGGTCGGTGACCCGCTTCCGGTCATCGACGAACTGGACCGGGCCAAGGTGAAGTTCGCCGTCGCGTTCGCCTCCGGTTTCGCCGAGACCGGCCGGGACGGGGCAGCCGCCCAGGCCCGGCTGGCCGAGGCGGTCGCCCGCTCCGACCTGCGGCTGCTCGGGCCGAACACCAACCTCAACGCCTTCGAGCGGTTCCGCGACGACCTCGAAGGGCCGGCCATCGCCCTGATCACGCAGTCGGGCCACCAGGGCAGGCCGGTCTTCACCCTCCAGGAGCTGGGCGTCCGCCTCTCGCACTGGGCACCGACCGGCAACGAGGCCGATCTGGAGACCGCCGACTTCCTCTCCTACTTCGCCTCCCGTCCGGAGGTCGGCGCGATCGCCGCGTATGTGGAAGGACTCAAGGACGGCCGCAGCTTCCTGCTCGCCGCCGACCGCGCGGCCCGTAACAAGGTGCCGGTGGTCGTCGTCAAGGTCGGCCGCACCGAGGCCGGCGCCAAGACCGCCGCCTCGCACACCGGCAAACTCACCGGCGCGGACGAGGTGGTGGACGCCGCGCTGCGGCAGTTCGGCGTGATCCGGGTGGACGGCCTGGACGAGCTCCAGGACACCGCGGCGCTGTTGGCCCGGGCCCGCAAACCCACCGCCGAGGGCGTCGCCATCTATTCGATCTCCGGTGGCACCGGCGCGCACTTCGCCGACCTGGCGACCGCGGCGGGCCTGCCGCTGCCCACCCTCTCCGACGCCAAGCAGGCCGAACTCCACCAGTGGATACCCGACTACCTCCACGTCGCCAACCCGATCGACAACGGCGGGCATCCGGTGGGCGACTGGCGCGGCCGCAAGATCATCGACGCGCTGCTCGCCGACCCCGCCGTCGGCGTGCTGATCTGCCCGATCACCGGCCCCTTCCCGCCGATGAGCGACAAGCTGGCGCAGGACCTCGTGGACGCGGCCGAGCGGACCGACAAGCTGGTCTGCGTCGTCTGGGGCTCGCCGGTGGGCACCGAGGACGCCTATCGCCGCACCCTCCTCGGCTCCTCCCGGGTCGCGACCTTCCGCACCTTCGCCAACTGCATCACCGCCGTCCGCGCCTACCTGGACCACCACCGCTTCACCGCCGACTACCGCTCCCCCTTCGACGACGCCCCCCGCGCGGCCTCCCCGGCCGTCCGCAAGGCCCGGATGCTGCTCCAGCCGGGCCAGCAGCTCAGCGAGCACGGGGCCAAGCAACTGCTGCGCGCCTACGGCATCCGCGTGCCGCGCGAGCAGTTGGTGACCAGCGCCGCCGCGGCCGTCCGGGCGGCGAGCCAGGTCGGTTATCCGGTGGTGATGAAGGGCTCCGGGCCACAGCTCGCCCACAAGACCGAACTCGGCCTCGTCAAGATCGCCTTGACCTCCGCCAGCCAGGTCCGCGACGCCTACCGCGAGCTGACCGACATCGCCCGCTACGAGGACCAGCCGCTGGACGGCGTCCTGGTCTGCCAGATGGTCGAGCGGGGCGTCGAGATGGTCGTCGGCGTCACCCCCGACCCGCTCTTCGGGCCGACCGTCTCCGTCGGCCTGGGCGGGGTGCTCGTGGAGGTCCTGCGGGACATCGCGGTGGGCGTGCCGCCCTTCGGGGAGGCCCGCGCCCGCGCCATGCTCCGCGAACTGCGCGGCCACGCCCTCCTGGAAGGCGTCCGGGGGATGCCGCCCGCCGACACCGACGCGCTGGTCGAGACCGTGCTGCGGGTGCAGCGGATGGCTCTGGAACTCGACGGCGAACTGGCCGAGTTGGACATCAATCCGCTGGTCGTGCTTCCCCGCGGCCAGGGCGCCGTCGCACTGGACGCGCTCGCGATCTGCCACTGACCGCCGCGCCGGCACCCCCGACCGCCCCTTCTCCTGGAGTCGCTCCCCCATGTCGCCCGCACCGTCCCCCCGTTCCGCAACCGCCACCGACCCGGCCCCGGCGGCACCCGCCGCCGAACCCACTGCCGAACCCGTCGATTCCTTGATACTCCACACCACTGACAACGGCGTCGTCACGCTCACCCTCGACCGCCCCGACGCCCTCAACGCGCTCACCCCCGCCATGCGCGAACGCCTCATCGACCACCTCGCCGCCGCCTCCGCCGCCCCCGACGTCCGGGCCGTGCTGCTCACCGGCACCGGCAAGGGCTTCTGCTCCGGTGCGGACCTGCGCGGCGCGCCGTCCGCCGGCGACCGGGTCGCCGGCGATGTCGCGCGGCTGCTCCGCGGCGGCGCCCAACGGCTCGTCGGCGCCGTGTTGGACTGCGAGAAGCCGGTGCTCGCCGCCGTCAACGGCACCGCCGCGGGGCTCGGCGCGCATCTGGCGTTCGCCTGCGATCTGGTGCTGGCCGCCGAATCGGCCCGGTTCATCGAGGTGTTCGTGCGCCGCGGCCTGGTCCCGGACGGGGGCGGCGGCTATCTGCTGCCGCGGCTGATCGGCCCGCAGCGCGCCAAGGAGCTGATGTTCTTCGGCGACGCGGTGCCGGCCGCCGAGGCCGCGCGGCTGGGGCTGGTCAACCGGGTCGTACCGGACGGTGAGTTGGCGGGCACCGCCCGGCAGTGGGCCGAGCGGCTCGCCGCCGGCCCCACCCGGGCCCTCGCCCTCACCAAGCAGCTGGTGAACGCCTCGCTCGACGGCGACCGCGCGACGGCGCTGGCCGCCGAGGCCGCCGCACAGGAGATCAACATGACGACGGCCGATGCACAGGAGGGCGTCGCCTCGTTCGTGGCCCGCCGCCGGCCCATGTTCCGGGGGAGGTGAGCGGACGGGTGCGGGGTCGCCCCGCCCCCGTTCACCTGGGCCCGCTCAACCACCGCCGCCCGTAGGGCAGTTCGGCACCTCGCGGGTATTACGGGTGCGCACCCCCGGCAGCCACCCCTGCGCCCCTTGGGCGGTGCGGACCCGGTACCACCGGCTGGAGGTGATGCCCTGCTCGTCCCGCACCAACTGGCCGTCCGTGATCACGCACCGGGCGGCCAGCACCTGCCCGTGCCAGACCCGTCCCGCGGTGTTCCCCGGTGCGGCGTACGGACGGTGCGGGTCCTCGGCCAGCCGCAGCGCGCACTCCAGGGTGTGCGGCGCGCGGCACGCGGCCTCGCTGTTGTAGACCGTGAGCGGCACCGTCGTCGGCGGCCCGGCCGGCCGGACGTCCACCGCCCCCGGCCGCCACACCAGCCACCACACCCCCAGCACGACCGCCGCCACCGCCACCACGGCCGCCGCCGCGACGAAGTACGGCCGCCGGCGCGGCAATCCGGGCGCGGGGGCACCGCCCCGGGGTGCCGGGACCCTCCCCCGCCGGCCCGCCGCCGGCTCCCTGACCCGCTCCCACAGGCCGGCGGGCGCCTCGATCTCCTCGTCGGCCGCCCGCAGCCTGGCCCGCAGCAACGCCTCGGCCTCGCCCTGCCCACCCGGCCCGTACCGCGATCCCGCGCCCACCGTGCCGCTCACCTCCCGGCCCACCCGTGTTCCGATTCAACGAGGTACGCGCGCAACCTGTCCAGGGCGCGGGCCCGGTGGCGGGCGGCGGTGCCCCGGTGCACCTTCATGATCTTCGCGGCTTGATCGAGGGTGTACCCGTCCAGATCGACGAGGATCACGATGCCCGCCTGCCGGTGGGAGAGCCGCCCCAGCAACCGCACCGCCTCCAACTCCGCGTGTCGGCGCGCCACTCCGCCGTCCCACTGGTCGAGCCCCGCGCCGAGCCCCGGCCCGTCCGGTCGCGCCACCTCCGCCACCTCCTCCACCAGCACCTGCCGCCGCTCCCTGCGGTGGGCGTCCCGGGCGACGCTGAGGACGGCGGTGAAGGCGTAGGCGTACGGCTCCGGGTGGGCGAGGAGGCGCTGGGGGCGGGCGGCCAGCTTGAGGTACGCCTCGTGCACCACGTCCTCGGCGGACTGCCTGGTGCCGGCCAGCATCACGGCCCGCCGGTAGAGCCGCGGCAGCAGCCCGCAGAAGACCTCGTCGAACGCCTCCAACGCCCCGGCCCGCCCGGCGGAGCGGGCATCGCGAGCCCCTGCCGCCTGCCCGCAGGGCGGCGGTGACGCATCGGCCATACCGGAACACTCCCCCGTACTTGGCTACGGCTCGGCCGAGGTGGAAGGTACCCGAGCGCTCGGCGGCCAATCAGGAACGCGCCCCCAACTTCCCCCCAATTTCCTTACTAGAGCGCGCCCTTGCACGCCAAACCACCCGTGCGAGTGGCGTCCCACCCCTTCCAACCTGACACTCCATCAGATTCAATGGAAGACATGATGGGACACGCGGGAATGGCGGCCACGGCCGTCCGCTATCTGCGCTCCGTAGGCGCCCCCACCACCGCGCCGGTGGCCACCAACGCCCCCGCCGCGCCCCGCCCCGCGCTGCGCGCCGTCCGCGACGACGAGCGCGCCCCCCTGGACCCGGCCGAATTCCGGTCCGTGCTGGGCCACTTCGCGAGCGGCCTCACGATCATCACGGCCCCCGGCGAGCCGGGCCCGGCCGGCTTCGCCTGCCAGTCCTTCGCCTCGCTCTCCCTGGACCCGCCCCTGGTGGCGTTCATGGTGGGCCGCACCTCGACGACCTGGCCGCGGCTGGCGCGGGCCGGCGCGTTCTGCGTCAACGTCCTCGGCGCCGAACAGGACGCACTGTGCCGCGCGTTCGCGGTCAGCGGCGCCGACAAGTTCGCCGGCGTCCGGCACACCCCGGCCCCCGCGACCGGCTCCCCCCGCCTCGCCGACGTCCCCGCCTGGATCGACTGCACGATCCACGCCGTCCACACCGGCGGCGACCACCTCATCGTCGTCGGCCGCGTCGAGGCCCTCGGCACCGACCCGAACGCCGCCGACCGGGGCCCGCTCCTCTTCCACCGGGGCGCCTTCGGCCGGCTCGCCCCGTAGGGCCGCGGGCCGGCGCCCCCAACGCGCCGCCCACCGCGCCGAGTTCCGGCCCGCTCCAAGGCCGGGACTCCACGGCGGGCGTCCGCCACCACGGCACGCTTCAGGTACGCGCCCCCGCCCGCCCCCGCAGCACCAGCGCCATCAGCGCCGCCAGCGCGCACAGGGCGCCCGAGGCGTACCAGACCGGGTCGTAGGTGCCGAACGCGTCGCGGGCCAGACCGCCCAGGTAGGCGATGAGGGCCGCGCCCACCTGGTGGGCGGCGAGGACCCAGCCGAAGACGATGGCGCTGTCCTCCCCGTAGTAGAGGCGGCACAGGGCGAGGGTCGGCGGCACGGTCGCGACCCAGTCGAGGCCGTAGAAGACGATGAAGAAGACCATCGGGGGATGGACGGTGCTGGAGAGCAGGACGGGGAGGAAGAGGAGGGAGAGGCCGCGGAGGCCGTAGTAGACGGCGAGCAGGCGACGGGTGTCGAAGCGGTCGGTGAGCCAGCCGGAACCGACGGTGCCGGCGATGTCGAAGATGCCGATCACGGCCAGCAGCGAGGCGGCCGCGGTCATCGGCATGCCGTGATCGTGGGCGGCCGGCACGAAGTGGGTCTTGACCAGGCCGTTCGTGGTGGCGCCGCAGATCGCGAAGGTGCCGGACAGCAGCCAGAACGGCCCCGTCTTGGCCGCCGAGACCAGGATGCGCAGGGCCCGGCGGGCGGCGCCGTGCCGCGGCGGCGGCTTGGGCACGAACTCCTCGGCCCCGTACGGGCGCACGCCGACGTCCGCGGGATGGTCGCGCAGCAGCAGCCAGACCAACGGGACGACGGCGAGGGCGGCCAGCGCGACGGTCACCGCGGCCGGGCGCCAGGAGTGCCGCTCGACGATCATCGACAGCAGTGGCAGGAAGATCAGTTGACCGGAGGCGCCGGCGGCGGTCAGCACGCCGGTGACCAGGCCGCGGCGGGCGACGAACCAGCGGTTGGTGACGGTCGCGGCCAGCGCCAGCGCCATGGAGCCGCTGCCCAGGCCGACCAACACGCCCCAGAGCAGGATCAGTTGCCAGCTCGCGGTCATGTAAACGGTGAGGCCGGCGCCGACCGCGATCACGGTCAGCGCGGCGGCCGCCACCCGACGGATGCCGAAGCGGTCCATCAGGGCGGCCGCGAACGGCGCGGTCAGCCCGTAGAGGGCGAGATTGACCGAGACCGCAAAGCCGATGGTGCCGCGCGACCAGTGGAACTCGTCATGCAGCGGATCGATCAACAGGCCGGGCAGCGAGGCGAAGCCGGCCGCGCCGATCAGGGTGAGGAAGGTGACGGCGGCGACCGACCAGGCCCGGTGCGGCCGCCGACGACGGGCGGGGGAAGGGCCGGGCGGCGGCCCCGCGCTCGCGGGGGCCTCGGCGCGTACGGGCAGATCGGGCGAGGTGTGAGTCACCCCAGCAGCTTCGGCGAGGCGGGGGCGGCCGGACGAGTGGCCGGAGGGACAGGGCTCAACAGGATCGGGCCAACACCCCTCCGGCTACTCCCCGAACACCAGCACCGCCCGCGCCACCCGCCCGTGGTGCGCGTCGTCCGCCGCCTTGGCGAAGTCCTCGACCCCGTACGTCGCGGTCACCAACTCGTCCAGCAGCAGCCGGCGTTCCTCGTACAGCCGGGCGTAGAGGGCGATGTCCCGTTGGGGGCGGGAGGAGCCGTAGCGGCAACCGAGGATGGACTTGTCCAGGTACAAGGAGGAGACCAGGAACGACGCCTCGGCGGCGGCCGGCGGGACGCCCAGCAGCACCGCCTGCCCGTGCCGGTCCAGCACGTCGATCGCCTGCCGGATCAGCCGGGTGCTGCCCACGCACTCGAAGGCGTGGTCGGCCCCGGTCGGCAGGATCTCCTTCACCGCCCGCACGCCGTCCGGCACCGCCGAGGCGTCGACGAAGTGCGTCGCGCCGAACTGTCGCGCCGCCGCCTCCTTCGCGGGGTTGGCGTCCACCGCGACGATCACCGAAGCACCCGCCAGCCGCGCGCCCTGGAGGACGTTGAGACCGATCCCGCCGGCCCCGATCACCACCACCGACTCCCCGCGGTCCACCCGCGCCCGGTTCAGCACCGCCCCCACGCCGGTCAGCACCCCGCACCCGATCAGCGCCGCCGAGGTCAGCGGCACCGACTTCGGGATCTTCACGGCCTGCACCGCCTTGACGACCGTGCGCTGGGCGAACGCCGAGTTGGAGGCGAAGTTGAACAGCTCCGCTCCGCCCCGCCGAAAGGGCTTCCCCGGCATCCCGATCGCCTTGCGGCACATCGTCGGCCGTCCCCGGTCGCACTCCGCGCAGGTCCCGCAGTTCGCCAGCGTCGACAGCGCCACATGGTCCCCGGGCACCACATGCACCACTCCCGGCCCGACGGCCTCCACGACCCCCGCGCCCTCATGTCCCAGCACCACCGGCACCGGAAACGGAATCGTGCCATCGATCACCGACAGGTCGCTGTGACACAACCCGGCCGCCCGGATGCCCACCAGCACCTCGCCCGGCCCCGGATCGCGCACCTGAAGATCGCCCACGACCCGGACCTGCTCGCCGTCGAATATGACGCCCTTCATTCCCGCTCCGCTCCGGGCATTTCCCGCTCCGCTCTGGGCAGGCCGAGCACCCGCTCGGCGATGATGTTGCGCTGGATCTCGTCCGAGCCGCCGTAGATCGTGTCGGCCCGGGTGAACAGGAACAGCCGTTGCAGCGCATCGAGTTGATACGGCTCCTCGGCGGACCAGTCGCCGGGCCCCACCGCCGCGACGGCCCCCCGCACCGCCATCGCCAGCTCCCCCAGCCGCCGGTGCCACCCGCCCCACAACAGCTTCGCCACGCTCGGCGCCCCCGCATCACCCCCCGCCAACGTCCGCAACGCGTTCCACCGCATCACCTTCAACGCGGCCCACTGCGCCACCAGTTGCTCCCGCAGCACCGGATCGCGCACCGCCCCGCCCCGCACCGCCTCCCCCACCACCTCCGCCAACTCCCCCGCGAACCCGATCTGCTGCACGAGCGTCGACACCCCCCGCTCCCGCGCCAACAGCCCCATCGCCACCCGCCACCCCCGGCCCGCACCGCCCACCACGTGATCGGCACGCGCCACCGCCCCGTCGAAGAACACCTCGTTGAACTCCGCGGTCCCGGTCATCTGCCGGATCGGCCGCACCTCGATCCGCCCCGGCTGGTCCATCGGCACCAACAGGAACGACAGCCCCCGATGCCGCCGCTGCGCGCGGTCCGTCCGCGCCAGTACGAAGCACCAGTCGGCCTCCGCCGCCAACGAGGTCCACACCTTCTGCCCGCTGATCCGGTACCGGCCACCGTCCGGGACCGCCACGGTCCGCAGCCCCGCCAGGTCCGACCCGGCCCCCGGCTCGCTGTACCCCTGGCACCACAGTTCCTCGCCCCGCGCCACGGCCGGCAGGAACCGCCTCCGCTGCGCCTCGTCCCCGTACGCGATCAACGTCGGCGCCAGCAGGTTCTCCCCGATGTGCCCCACCCGCCCCGGCGCCCCCGCCCGCGCGTACTCCTCGGCCCACACCACCTGCTGCGCCAACGACCCGGCCCGGTTCCCGAACCGCCCGTGCGTCCGGTCCCACCCCAACCCGATCCAGCCCCCACCCCCCAACTCCCGCTCCCACTCCCGTCGAACCCCCACCCCCACATGCTCACTGCCGGGCCCACCCGCCGCCCCCAACGCGGCAAACGGCCCCACCACATGCCCCACCAACCACTCCCGCGCTTCCCGCCTAAACGCCTCATCCTCGACCTCAAACAC
Organism: Streptomyces sp. NPDC057743; assembly: GCF_042798755.1. Classification (NCBI taxonomy): domain Bacteria; kingdom Bacillati; phylum Actinomycetota; class Actinomycetes; order Kitasatosporales; family Streptomycetaceae; genus Streptomyces; species Streptomyces sp. NPDC057743. The sequence continues at coordinate 233,136 of NZ_JBHVJX010000006.1, read as the reverse complement.
CGAACCCCTCCCTCCCCCAGCAACCACAACCCACCAACTCCCCACCCACCAACGGGAGGTGACGGGCCGGAGGGGTGGGGTGTCCGGACGTAAAGCGAAGCAGTCCGGACACCCCACCCCGGAGGCCCGTCACCGCCCCCCGAAAGCCCCGGGCAGCGGCTCCGCCCGCCGCAGGCGCCACGGCGGGACAGCCGAAGACGACGCCAAGAGACTTACGCATTCGGCCGCTCCGCGGCCTCGGCCGCCCGAGCCATCTCCGCCAACTGCGCCAGCATGGGCATCGGATCGACCCCCACCGATCCCGCCACGACTTCGACGACCCGCTCCGGCGTCCACCCGCCCTCGTCGGCATAAACGGAGCGCAGCTCCCTAGGCTGGGCCCACACCGCGATCTTCGGCCCGGCCACCGTGTAGACCTGCCCGGTGACCCCGTCCTGCCGTGCCCGGTCGCTCAACAGGTAGACCACGAACGCCGCGACGTCCTCCGGCTCCCCGATCTCCTTGAGCTCCATCGGCACGTTGGCCGACATCCGGGTCCGGGCGACGGGCGCCACCGCGTTGGCGGTGACCCCGTACTTGTGCAGGCCCAGCGCCGCGCTGCGCACCAGCGAGATGATTCCGCCCTTGGCGGAGGCGTAGTTGGCCTGGGCGACGCTGCCCTGGTGGTTGCCGCTGGTGAAGCCGATCAGCGTGCCGGACTTCTGCTTGCGCATCACGGCCGCGGCGGCACGGAAGACCGTGAAGGTGCCCTTGAGGTGGGTGGCGACCACCGGGTCCCACTCCTCCTCGGACATGTTGAAGAGCATCCGCTCGCGCAGGATGCCGGCCACGCACACCACGCCGTCGATCCGCCCGTACTCGGCGAGCGCGGTGTCCACGATCCGCTGCCCGCCGGCCATCGTGGAGACGTCGTCGGCGACCGCAACGGCGCTGCCCCCGGCCGCCGTTATCTCCTTGACCACCGCCGCCGCGACCTCGCTGCTGGGCTCGCCGCCCCCGATGGCGACGCCGTAGTCGTTGACCACCACCTTCGCGCCCTCGGCGGCCGCCGCGAGGGCGACCGCCCGCCCGATGCCGCGGCCGGCCCCCGTGACGGCGACCACCTTGCCGGCCAAGAAGTTCCCCATGCCGCGCCCCTTCCCACGGTTTCTGACGGACCGTTAGATTTTTGAGCACGCGCCGGCCGAGCACAAGACCCCGAACACGAGCCGTACGAGACGCCCCACACGAGCCGTACGACCCCAACGCCAGCAGTACAAACACCCGGGCGCCGCCCACCACGCCTCCCCAAGGAGCCCCATGCCCCTCCCCCAGGAGTTCCACGACATCGCCCGGCGCGTGAACAACTGGGGCCGCTGGGGCCCGGACGACGAGCTCGGCACCCTGAACCTGATCACCCCGGACGTGGTGCGCGCCGCCGCCGCGACCGTCCGCAGCGGCCACCGGGTCCCCCTGGCGCTGCCGCTTTCGCACGACGGCGTGCAGACCGGCCTGATCCCGGGGCGGATCAACCCGCTGCACACCATGGTCGCCATCAACCACGAGCTCTTCGGCCCGGGCACCGTCGCCACCTCCGACGACACCGTCACCATGGGCCTCCAGGCCGCCACCCACTGGGACGGCCTGGCCCATGTCTCGCACTCCGGCCGGCTCTACAACGGCCGTCCCGCAGACACCGTCACCGCGCACCGCGGCGCCACCGCGGTCGGCATCGAGAAGGCCACCCCGATCGTCTCCCGCGGGGTGTTGCTGGACGTGGCCCGGGCCCGCGGCACCGACCGGCTGCCGCCCGGGCACGCGGTGACCCCGGAAGACCTCTCCGCCGCCGAGGAGTTGGCCGGGACGCGGGTCCACTCCGGCGATGTCCTCCTGGTCCGCACCGGGCACCTGACGCACTACCTGGCCGGTGACCGGGAGGCGTACGCGTTCCCGTCGCCCGGGCTCTCGCTGCGCGCCCCGGAGTGGTTCCACGCCCGCGAGGTGGCCGCGGTCGCCAACGACACCCTGACCTTCGAGGTCTTCCCGCCGGAGATCGAGGGGCTGTGGCTGCCGGTGCACGCCCTGCACCTGGTCGAGATGGGCATGCTCCAGGGCCAGAACTGGAACCTGGAGGAGCTGTCGCGGGCTTGCGCGCAGGAGGGGCGCTACGCCTTCCTCCTGTCCGCGCCGGCGGAGCCGTTCGTCGGCGCCACCGGCGCCCCGGTCGCACCGGTGGCGGTGCTGTGAGAGCCCAACCCGGCGCCCGGGCCGGCCAGGTGGCGGCGCGCGGTGCGCGCCCCGAGCACGGCACCGTGGACCGCCACCCGACTCCGGCAGCGATCCGCACTCGTCAAGGCCGCGGGCCCCTGGCACTTCGCGAGGGACGGCCGGTCCGACGCGACGGCACCCGGGCCCGGCCCCCCGGACCCGTACCCGTACCCGGCGCACCGCACGCACGGCGCGCCGACCCGCTGTGGCCTTGACGTCCCCTCACGGCGACATCGCTCCCCCAAGACTGATCACCGGCCCACGCCGCGTCAACACCTGGTCTGGACTAATTCCGCGCCTGGCGAACCGATTCAGCGGCTTACGCCCGGTTTGTCGCGGCGCAGTGCGGGTCGTACGCCCCCAGGTCCGCGCCGGCCGCCATCAGCAGCGCCTGCCCGCGGTCCACTTCGCACCAGATCCGCTTGCCGGCACCCTCGCGCTGCCAACCCCAGCGGTCCGCAAGGCCGTCGACCAACTCCAGACCGCGCCCGTTGGTGTCCTCGCCGTCCGCGTGCCGGGGCCGCGGCGGACGCGCGCTGGTGTCCACCACCTCGACCCGTACGGTGCCCACCACGGCACCACTGCCGGAGAAGCACAGCCGCACCCGGGCCGACGCACCGGTGTGCACCACGGCGTTGGTGACCAGCTCGGAGATCAGCAGGATCAGCGTCTCGGCGAGCGGCTCGTCCGCCCCTATGCCCGATCCCGCGAGCCGCGACCTGGCCCACCGCCGGGCCCGCCCCACTTCCGAGGGGTCGGGCCGCACTTCCAACTGCACCTGAAGCACCTGCACCGCTCACACCATCCGAACCGGCGGAAACATCGCCTCGCGCCTCCACGGAGTCACGGTGCGTGACTCCGGCGAAGCACAGCATGGTTGACGTTCAGTCACCGCAACAACCGCTTCGGGCATATTCCAGCGCAAGGGAGTATGCGTGCGGCATACTGTGCGACGCACAGCGCGGGGAGTCGAACATGGGGGGTCGTCGGGGCCTGGCCCACGGCGAGCGGTGCGCACTCGGGAGCCCGGAGCCGTCCGTCGGACAGCACCGCAACTACTGCGCCACAGAACCACTCGCACCCCACGGAGCGTACCCGAGCGCGCCCCTGACTCCCCCCTGCGACGAGTCACGCCTAGGACACAACCCGATATCGACCCTGCGTGACCACTTATGCGTGCGGGGTCTGACATTTCGCACCGCGGGTGCCAGAGTCTGACATCGCCGTCCATGCGACGCTCCGTGAGCAACGGCGAACGCCGACACGCTCCGTCACTCCCTCACCAAGGCGTCCGCCAGCCGCTCCTCCGCCTCCCGCGCACCACCCCAGCTCTCGGCCCGCAACCAGGCCCGTTTCAGGTGCAGATGGACATCGGCCTCCCAGGTGAAGCCGATCCCGCCGTGCACCTGGAGGCAGTCTTGGGCGTTGCGCACCGCGGCCTGGTCCGCCAACAGCTTGGCGCCCACGGCGTCGAGGGCGTCCCCGGTGACCGCCGCCGCATAGACCGCGGCCCGGGCCACCTCGGCGCGGACCAGCATCTCCGCGCACAGGTGCTGCACCGCCTGGAACGAGCCGATGGCCGCGCCGAACTGGGTGCGCCGGCGGGCGTGCTCGACGGCCAGCTCCACCGTGCGGGCCGCGCTGCCCAGTTGCTGGGCGGCGGTCAGCAGCGCCGCCTCCCGGCGCAGCCGGGCCGCGTCCAGACCGGCGAGCGGGGCGGTGCGCGGCGGGTCGAGGACGCGGGCCAGCGGGGTCAGCGGGTCGACGGAGGTGACCGGGGCGCGGCCGACCTCGGCGGGTGCGCAGCGGTAGGCCCGCCCGGCACGGCCCGGCTCCCCCGCCTCCAGGAGCACCAACGCCTCGCAGTCGTCCGGGTGTTCCCAGTACACCGGGTCGCCCGCGGCGTCGCACAGCCCGACGATCCGCTCGCCGGTGGCCGCCCCGTCCACCACCCCCGCCAGCAGCAGCCCGGCCACCAACGGCCCCGGCAGCAGCGCCCGGCCGGCCTCCTCGAAGACCAAGACCGCCTCCGGCAGCCCCAGTCCGACCCCGCCGTCGGCCTCCGACAGTCGCAGCGCGAAGAACCCGGCGTCGGCCAGCTCCCGCCACAGCCCGCGGTCCAGCGCCGGGGCGTCGACGGCCGCGCGCAGCCGGTCCCGGTCGAAGCGGCCGGCCAGCAGCTCCCGGGTGCCGTCCCGCAACGCCCGCTGGTCCGCGTCGAGTTGGAAGCGCACCCGCGCCTCACCGCCCCTTCGGCAGGCCGAGGATCCGCTCGGCGACGATGTTCCGTTGGATCTGCGAGGTGCCCGCGGCGATGGTGTACGCCAGGGCGGAGAGCCGGTCGGTGACCCAGGGGTGGTCGGCGTCCAACGCCCGGCCGCCGAGCACCTCGGCGGCCGCGTCGTAGAGCTCCTGGCGGGCGTGCGAGTAGCGCAGCTTGAAGACCGAGCCGCCGGTGCCGGGGACGCCGCCGGTGCGCTGCCCCTCGCTGACGTTCCACTGGGTCAGCCGCCACAGCGCGGCGAACTCGGCGTTCAGCCGGCCCAGTCGGCGGCGGAGCACCGCGTCGCCCCAGCGACCGCCCGCGCGAGCGGCGCGGGCCAGTTCGGCGAGCACCCGGCGGCAGGCCACCACCTCGCCGACGAAGGCGGTGCCGCGCTCGAAGGAGAGCGTCACCATCGTCACCCGCCAGCCGTCGTGCTCGGCGCCGATGCGGTTGGCAACCGGGATCCGGACCTCGTCGAGGAAGACCTCGGCGAACTCCGTGGAGCCGGCCGGCGTCCGCAGCGGCCGCACCGTCACCCCGGGGGCGTCCATCGGCATCGCCAACCAGCTGATGCCGCGGTGCCGGGGGGCGTCCGGGTCGGTGCGGACGAGCAGTTCGCACCAGTCGGCGACCTCGGCGTGCGAGGTCCAGAGCTTGGCGCCGGTCACCACGTAGTCGTCGCCGTCCCGGACCGCCCGGGTGCGCAGCGCGGCCAGGTCGGAGCCGGCCTCCGGCTCGCTGAAGCCCTGGCACCAGATCTCCTCGCCGCGCAGGATCGGCGGCAGCCAGCGGGCCCGCTGGGCGGCGGTGCCCTCGGCGGCGATGGTGGGGCCGGCGTGCAGCAGTCCGACGAAGTTGGCGCCGACGTACGGGGCGCCGGCCCGCTCGGTCTCCTCCAGGAAGATCAGGTGCTGGGTCGGGGTGGCGCCCCGCCCTCCGGCGTCGACCGGCCAGTGCAACCCGGCGTACCCGGCCTCGTACAACATCCGTTGCCAGGCCGCGTCGTACGCCCGCCGGCCGGGCCAGTCGGTGGCCGCCGGCTTGGGCGGCAGCTCGGGCAGCACCTCGGCGAGCCAGGCCCGCAGCCGGGAACGGAAGGCTTCCTCCTCCTCGGTGTCACTGAGGTCCACTGTGTCCCCTCGCCCGCATCGATCGGCCGCACCCCGAATATCTGACTGAGTGTCAGATTGATGAGTCGACCCCAGGCTAGCCCCGCCCCCCTGGCCCGACAAGACGTCGGGTCGTACGCTCGGGGGGCCATCTGACGAAGCGTCAAATAACCGCTGTGCCTGTCGTGGAGGGCGCGATGACCGGCAGCACCCTGTGGAACCTGGTCGCCTGGCGCGCCGCCCGTACGCCCGACGCCCTCGCCCTCGTCCAGGGCGCTCCGGCCGCCCGGGACGAGCGCCGGATCACCTTCGGCGCGCTGCGCGGGCGCGCCGAACGGGTCGCCGCCGGGCTGGCCGCGCGCGGCGTCGGGCCCGGCAGCCGGGTCGTCTGGCAACTGCCCACCCGCATCGAAACGGTGCTGATCAGCCTGGCCCTGGCCCGGCTCGGCGCGGTGCAGAGCCCGGTCCTGCCGCTCTACCGCGACCACGAACTGGGCCAGGTGCTGCGCCGCACCCGCGCCGCCTTCGTCCTCGTCCCCGGCACCCGGCGCAGCGTCGACCACACCGCGATGGCGCACCGCCTGGCCCGCCAACTCCCCGTGCCACCCCGCGTCATCGAGGCGTACGACGTCCTGCCGGACGGCGACCCGGCCGCCCTACCCCCGCCGCCCACCGACCCCGACGCACCCCGCTGGATCTACTGGACCTCCGGGACCACCGCCGCCCCGCGCGGCGTGCTGCACACCGACCGCAGCCTGCGCACCGCCGGCGAGTGCCTGGCCGTCGCACTCCGCCTGGGCCCCGCCGACGTCGGCTCGATGGCCTTCCCGTACGCCCATGTCGCCGGCCCCGACTACACCGTGATGCTGCTCCGGCACGGCATCCCGGCCGTCCTGCTGGAGCACTTCGCGCTGCCCGCCGCCCTGGCCCCCTACCGCCGCCACCGGGTCACCGTCGCCGGCGGCTCCACCGCCTTCTACTCCCTCTTCCTCGCCGAGCAGCGCAAACTCCCCGCCGGCCGGCGGCTGTTGCCGGACCTGCGACTGCTAGCCGGGGGCGGCGCCCCCCTGCCGCCCGCGCTGTACCACGAGGTGGTGGCCGAACTGGGCTGCCAGCTCACCCACGGCTACGCCCTCACCGAGGCCCCGATGGTCACCATGGGCGACCCGCGCGACGACGCCGAACTGCTGGCCACCACCGACGGGCGCCCACCCGCCGGCATGGAGATCAAGATCGCGCCCGGGAACGGGGAGATACTGCTGCGCGGCCCGGCCGTCTGCCGCGGCTACCTGGACGAGCCCGGGCCGTTCGACGCCGACGGCTTCCTGCGCACCGGCGACACCGGCCGCCTCACCCCCACCGGCCACCTGGTGATCACCGGCCGCCTGAAGGACATCATCATCCGCAAGGGCGAGAACATCTCCGCCCGGGAGGTCGAGGACCTCCTCTACCGGCATCCGGACATCGCCGACGCCGCGGTCGTCGGGCTGCCGGACCCGGAACGCGGGGAGCTGGTCTGCGCCGTGGTCGAACAGCCCCCGGGGGCGGGCGCGTTGACGCTCAGCGCCGTCGTCTCCCATCTGCTCGCCCAGGGGCTCGCCCGGCACAAACTGCCGGAACGGCTGGAGGTGCTCCCGGAACTGCCGCGCGGCGCGACCCTGCGCAAGGTGCTCAAGCAGGAGCTGCGGGAGCGGTTCGGCGGGACCGGCCGCCGGTCCGGGGGAAGACGGACCGCGGACGCCACCGCAGCACCCCCATCAGGCCGTGCAACCGGCTACTTGGGCTGATAGGAGCTGCTCGCCTCCGCGTACAGCCGGTCCACCTCGGCCCGGCCGGACTGGGGGCCCATGACCAGGACGACGTGGTAGCGGCCGTCGCGGATCATCGCGAGGTTGCGGGCGTAGACCGGGCGGCCGTCGCCGTCCTTCCAGGTGAAGGTGGCCTCGGCCATCGCCGTCTGCCCCACGTCGATGCGCCGCTGCCCGGATATCTCCGACCAGCTGGCGGCGCGGTAGGCCGCCAACTCGGGCTCGGTGTCCTGCTGGTAGGCCGACGGGTCGGTGCCGAACTGCGCGGTGGCGTCGCGGCCGGGGACCACCAGCAGCTGGTAGCCCCCGCCGGCGTAGTGCACCCGGCCGTGGTCCGTGCCGGGGCTGCGCTGCCAGCCCTTGCGCACCGCGATCCGGAACCCGGCGGGGTCCGTGCGGAGTTCGAACCCCGGGGCGACCGTCCCGGGGGCGGTGGTCTGTGGCTCGCCGGAGCCCGGCGTGCGGCCGGCGCCCTTGCCGTCGGTGCCGTCGCCCTGGCCGGGCGAGGGGGCGGGGCTGCTGCCGGGGGTGGTGCCAGAGCTGCCGGAGAGGTCCGCGCCGGACGGCCCACCCGCCGCGTCCGCCCCGGACTTGGGCAGGAACACCATGGCGTAGGCGATCCCGGCCACCACCATCAGCAGGATCGCGGCGAGCAGCACCCGCCCCAGGCTGCGCGGCGCCCGCGGCCCCCGCCCCCCGCGCGCCCGCTGCGGCACCGGCCCGACCCCGACCTGCCCCAGCAGCTCAGCGGACTCCGGTGCCCAGGCGGTCGAACGCCCGCCGGAGCGGGGGGTCTTGGCCGACCGGGGCGGCGCGGACCGCGGCCGGGGCGCGGTCGCCGCCCGGCCCACGGGGGCGCCCCCCGGCCGTTCGAGACCGCCCCGGAACCGCTTCGGCCGCCGCTGGCGGACCAGTTCGCCCCGGCGCCTAAGGATCGGCAGCCGGCGCGGGTCCGCGGGCCCCTCCAGCGCCGGCAGGGTCACCAGCCGGCGGCCCAGATCGGGCTCCGGCGCCGTCCGCACCAGCGCCCGCAGCCGGCCGCGCAACTCCTCGGCCGCCGGCCGCCCGGCCGGATCCCGGCACAGCAGCTCCTCGATGAGCGGGCGCAGCGCCCCGGCCTCCCCGGCCTCGGCGGGCGGCCGCGCGCCCACCAGCCGGACCAGCTCGGCGGCGCTCTCCTCCGGGAACGGCGGCCGGCCCTGCACCGCGCGGAACAACAGGGCACCCACCGCCCACAGATCGGCGGCCGGCCCCGCCGGCTCCTCGTCGCCCACCGGCCCGGCCCGCTCCGGCGCCCAGCGCTCGGTGACCGGGCCGACCATCGCCAGCCGCGCCTGCCGGGCCCGCTCGGCGGCGAGCCCGGTCAACCCCGCGCCCACGCCCTCTGCCGCGCCCTCGACGACCGTCTCCCCGCCGCCGCCCGCCTTGACCAGCGAAACCACCGCCGCCGCCGGCTCCTTGGGCATCGGGTCGTACCCGCACAGCGCCTCCTGGGCCGCGCCGACCGCCAGCCCCGTCAGCACGGCCCGGCCGTCGTCGCAGACCAGGACCGTGTCGGCGGTGACGTTGTGGTGGCTCCAGCCGTGTGCGTGCAGGGCGCGCAGCGCGGTCAGCAGGTCGGCGGCGATCTCCGCGGCGCGGTGCGGGCTCAGCGTCCGCCCGTCGAGCAGCGCGGACAGCGGGCGGGCGGGCAGGAGTTCGCCGACGATCCACAGGCTGCCGTCCTGCGCGAAGACATCGAAGACCTGGTCCAGCAGCGGGTGGTCGGGGAGTTGGGCGGCGGCCGTGGCGGCCCCAAGAGCGCGGCGGACGGCCGGGTCCCGGGGGGTGCGGTCGGCGCCCGCCGGGGCGCCCGGGCCGAGCGCCCCGCGGCCACCGCCGCCGAAACCGTCCTTGGCCCGCCCGTCCGCGAAGGCGCCGTCCGTGAACCGCCCGTCCGCGAACTCCCCGTCCGCGGCCGGCACCTCGGCCTCCACCACCTCCGGCAGCGGCACCTGACGGACGGCCACGGCCTGCCCGCTGTAGGTGTCGAACGCCCGGATCGCGCCGCTGTGTCCGGCGGACGCCTCCCCGTAGGACGCCTCGTCACCGGGCGGCGCGGACAGGCGATAACGCTCGGCGAGCATGCGCCCCTGAAACCCGGACGGCGAGGGGTGCGCCCCCCTCGGATGCTGCTCCACGACGCGCCTCCCCTCAGCGTGCCGTCCCGGCCGCTGTGGGATGCGGACCGGCAGTGGACTTCTCACGATACGGCGCGGCACTGACAGTTGAGCCCGCCGGGCCGCGCCGCGCGCAGGTGTCCGCCCCGCGGCGGTGAGGTGGGCCGCGGGCACCTACGCCGTCGGCGGGTCAGCCCTACGAAAGGTCAGCCTTACGAAGAGTCAACCGGGCAGTGGCTCAGTCCCGCACCGCGAAGGTCCGGAACGCGGTGTCGCGCAGCTGCCGGCACTCCGCGTCGTCCCAGGCGTCCGCCTTGCAGGTGATCATGATGGCGTAGCCGTGGTGGTCGTCGGCGCGGAAGCCGCGGTTGAGGACCCGCACGTCCTCGCCGTTCTGGTGGCGGGTGAACGACCAGTCCGCGACGGTCGGATAGCCGCGCCAGTCCACCGACTTGATGCCGAGCAGGTGGTACGAGTCGCTGGAGCTGGCCACGCTGGGCTCCAGGGCGCGCCAGGACGCCGCGGCGTCCTTGCCCGGCGAGTCGTTGAAGTCGACCTGGACCCGCGGGAAGCCGCCGGAAGTGCTGTAGATGGCACCGGAGTTCGAGCCGGCGGTGGCGGTCTGCCGGAAGCCCTTGGGCATCGCCATCGTGAAGTGGAAGCCGCCGTTGGCGACCTGCGCATAGCCGTCCGGGAGCGCCGCCCCGTCCTTCTTCCCGGCGCCGGGCTTGCCGTCCCGGCCGCCCGGCGTCCGACCGCCGGGCGCGCCCGTGCCGTCGGTGCCCGCGTCGTTGCTGGCCGCGGCCGACTCGGTCGCGGGCGTGCTGGCGGCCGCCGAGGCGCCGCTCTTCTTGGCGGAGTCGCCGCCGTCGCCGTTGCTGAACGCCAGGGCCAGCAGCGTCCCGAGGACGATGACGACCACGACCACTCCGACGATCAGCGTGCGGCGCGGGACGACATCGGTCACCGACGCGCGCGGCGGGGCGGGACGGCCGTCCCCGTCGCCGGGTCTGGACTCCGACCGCACCGCGGCCGCGGCGTTCCGCACCGACGTCAGCGCGGCGCGCACCCGCTCCTTGGCGGCGTCGGCGTCGAACCCGGAGCGGGCCGGCGAGCCGTTCTCCTGCGCCCTCCCAGCGGTCTGCCGCGTCGCGGCCGGCTCCTTGCCGGACGTCCGGGCCGCCGCCGCGCCGCCCGAGCCACCGCCCGAACCGCCGTCCTTCCGCGCCCCGTTCGGCGCCTGGCGCGCCTCCTGCGCCACTTCCGCCGCCGCGCCGCCCGCCGCGGCAGCCCCGGCCGCCGGCCGCGCCTTCGGCTTCTTCGGCGCCCGGGACGTGGCCGCGCCCTTGACGGGCCTGGTGGTCTTGGCGGGCTTGGCGGCCGACCGCTCCGCGGGATCGGCCGGCACCGTGGGCAGCGCCATCGCCCGGGTCGCGTCCGCCGGCGGCTCCGGCTTGGGCTCGGGCGCGTGGATGACCTCCAGCAGCAGCGCCCGCGCCGCCGCCTCGTCCAGCCGGCCCGCCGGGTCCTTCACCAACAGGCCGTAGATCACGTCCTCCAGCGGCCCGGCGCTCTTGGGCGGCTCGACCGGCTCGGTCATCACCGCGGTGAGGGTGGCGATCGCCGACCCCTTGTCGTACGGCGGGGAGCCCTCGACGCAGGCGTACAGCAGGCCGCCCAGCGACCACAGGTCGGCCGGCGGGCCGGGCTTCTGCCCGCGGGCCCGCTCCGGCGAGATGTACGAGGGCGCGCCGACCAGCATGCCGGTCGACGTCACCGACGGGTCGCCCTCGACCTGGGCGATGCCGAAGTCGGTGAGCACGACCCGGCCGTCGTCGGAGATCAGCACGTTGGACGGCTTCACGTCGCGGTGCAGGATGCCTTGCCCGTGGGCGGCGCGCAGCACGTCGAGCACGGCCAGGCCCACCTCGGCGGCACGGCGCGGCGTGAGCGCACCGTCGTCGCGGATGACCTCGGCCAGCGAGCGACCCTCGACCAGCTCCATCACGATCCACGGCCGGTCGTCCTCGTCGACCACGTCGTAGACCGTCACCGCGCCGTTGTTGCGGATCCGGGCGATCGCCTTGGCCTCGCGCAGGGTGCGGGTGATCAGGCGGCGCTTCTCGTCCTCCTCGACCCCGCCGGGGAAGCGCAGTTCCTTGACCGCGACCGTGCGGCCCAGCACCTCGTCGCCGGCCCGCCAGACGGTGCCCATGCCGCCCCGGCCGAGAACATCGGCGAGCCGGTACCGGCCGGCGAGCAGCCTGCCCTCCTTGCCGTCCATCTCGACCTCGTCGCCCACTGAATCCCCTCTGCAATCCAGCCGAGTTGGCACTCTCGATTCTCCATCGATCGCCAAACTGGCCCAACTCGGACAACCCACCCTGGCAGAGCCTTCATTCTCCCTCATCCGCGGCCGTGCGGAAGGCCCGGGTGGATTCGGGAGGCCCACGCACACCCGTCATGATGGCCCCGACGACGGGAGTTCTTTTTGCCCCTCAGCCCCGCCCCGCGCACCCTCGCACGCGCCGCCCTGTCCGCCCTGGCCGCCCTGGGCCTGACGGCGTGTTCGAGCATTCCCTTCGCCTCCGTTCCGTCCCCGGGGGCCTCCGGATCGCCGGCCGCGGCGACGGCCGCGCTGCACCGCCTGGTCGCCGACGGCGCCCCCGGCGCGGCCTCGTTGGTCACCCGCGGCGGCCGCCTGTCCGCGTCACGGTTCGCCGCGGCCGGCGTCGCCGATCTGCGCAGCGGCCGGAAGATGCGCCGCCCGGACCACTTCCGGGCGGGCAGCCTCACCAAGACCCTGGTCGCCACGGTGGTCCTGCAACTCGTCGGCGAGGGCCGGCTGTCGCTGGACGACCGCGCCGCCGACCACCTGCCGCCCGGCGTCCCGCGCTCCGGACCGCACGACGCGAGCGACCTGCGCCGGGTGACGGTCCGCCAACTGCTCGACCACACGAGCGGCCTGTTCAACTACACCGACGACCCCCGCCTCGCCACCCAGCTCTCCGGCGCCGGCTTCCCCGCCCACCGCTACGACCGCTACACCGCGACCGAGCTGCTGCGGATCGCGCTCGCCCACCCCCCGACCGCCACCCCCGGCACCGCCTACGCCTACTCCAACACCAACTACCTGGTCCTCGGCCTGGTCATCCGGGCCGTCACCGGGCACCCGTACGCCGAGGAGGTGCGCCGCCGCATCCTGGTCCCGTTCGGCCTGCGCGACACCTCGTTCCCCGGCAACAGCCCCGCGCTGCCGGCCCCCCACGGGCGCGGCTACTCCCGGATCGACGGCCACCGGGTGGACAGCACCGCCTTCGACCCCAGCCGGGCCGGCGCCGCCGGCGAGATGATCACCACCCTCGGCGACCTCAACCGGTTCTTCGCCGCGCTGCTCGGCGGCAGGCTCCTGGCGCCCCGCCAGATGTCCGAACTCCGCAGCGAGAAGGCCACCGACGGCACCTACGGCATGGGCCTCTACGCCACCCACCTGCCCTGCGGCGTGACGGTCTGGGGCCACAACGGCGACATCAGCGGCTCCTACGCACAGACCGCCGGCACCGCCGACGGCCGCCACCTGGTCAGCTACCGGGTCAACACCGACGCCCCGGCCGGCCACACCGACGGCACCGCCGTCCTGACCGCCGAGTTCTGCCCGCCCCGCACCGCCCGGACCCGCCACTCCTGAAAACCGCCCGCTACGACAGCGGCACGATGTCCGGCGCGCCCAACCGGGCCGCATCCGCCGTCAGATCGTCCGGCTGACGCTGCGACTCGCGCTCCGCCTCCACCCGCTTCTGGTAGTGCGCGATCTCCTTCTCGATCTGCGCGCTGTCCCACCCCAGGGCCGGCGCCATCAACTCGGCCACCTCCCGGGCGCTGCGGGTGCCGCGGTCGAAGGTCTCGATGGAGATCCGGGTGCGCCGGGTCAGCACGTCGTCGAGGTGCCGGGCGCCCTCGTGCGTGCAGGCGTAGACGACCTCGGCGCGCAGATAGTCGTCGGCGGCGGCCAACGGCCGGCCCAACGTCGGGTCGGCCACCACCAGTTGCAACAGCTCCTCGGTCAGCGAGCCGTAACGGTTCAGCAGATGCTCTATACGGGCCACGTGCACCCCGGTGCGGGCCGCGATCCGGGCCCGCGCGTTCCACAGCGCCCGGTAGCCCTCCGCGCCGGCCAGCGGCACGTCCTCGGTGACGCACTCCGCGACCCGGGCGTCCAGCCCGTGCACCGCCTCGTCCACCGCGTCCTTGGCCATCACCCGGTACGTGGTGTACTTGCCGCCCGCGATGACCACCAGGCCGGGCACCGGGTGCGCGACGGTGTGCTCCCGCGACAGCTTGCTGGTGGCGTCCGACTCACCGGCCAACAGCGGCCGCAGCCCGGCGTAGACGCCCTGCACGTCGTCCCGGGTCAACGGGGTGGCCAGCACCGTGTTCACGTGCTCCAGCAGGTAGTCGATGTCGGCACTGGAGGCCGCCGGGTGCGCCTTGTCCAGGTCCCAGTCGGTGTCCGTGGTGCCGATGATCCAGTGCCGCCCCCAGGGGATGACGAACAGCACGCTCTTCTCCGTGCGCAGGATCAGCCCGGTCGTCGAGTGGATCCGGTCCTTGGGGACGACCAGGTGGATGCCCTTGGAGGCGCGGACGTGGAACTGGCCGCGCTCCCCGATGAGCGCCTGGGTGTCATCGGTCCACACGCCGGTCGCGTTGACGACCTGTCGGGCCCGGATCTCGTGCTCCGCCCCGCTCTCGACGTCCTGCACCCGCGCGCCGACCACCCGCTCGCCCTCGCGCAAAAACCCCACCACCCGCGCCCGGTTGGCGACTTGGGCCCCGTAGGCGGCCGCGGTCCGCACCAGGGTGGCGACGTAGCGCGCGTCGTCCATCTGCGCGTCGTAGTACTGCAACGCACCCACCAGCGCGTCCTTCTTCAGGCAGGGCGCCACCCGCAGCGCCCGGCGGTGCGAGAGGTGCCGGTGGACGGGCAGCCCCCGGCCGTGCCCGGAGGAGACCGACATCCCGTCGTACAGCGCCACCCCGGAGCCCGCGTAGAAGCGCTCCCACCCGCGGTGCTGTAGCGGGTACAGGAACGGCACCGGCTTGACCAGATGCGGCGCCAGCCGCTGGAGCAGCAGCCCGCGCTCCTTCAACGCCTCCCGCACCAGCGCGAAGTCCAGCATCTCCAAGTACCGCAGGCCGCCGTGGATGAGCTTGCTCGACCGGCTGGAGGTGCCGGACGCCCAGTCCCGGGCCTCGACGAGCCCGGTGTCCAGCCCACGGGTCACGGCGTCCAGCGCCGTACCGGCGCCGACGACCCCGCCGCCGACCACCAGGACGTCCAGTTCTCGCTCCGCCATCTGGGTGAGTGCCTTGGCGCGCTGCGCCGGTCCGAGTGTCGCTGTCTTCACCACTGCCTCCCGCTGTGATTCGGAGCCGGACCCCCGTCCGTCGATTCTGTCCGCGCCTCGTTCCGGCAACCACCGTCCGCTCGCGGTGGCAACACCCCGCCACCTTGATCCACCAATACCCATTCTGGGTCAAATGTCCGCTTAGTCTACTTATGACCTTTTGGTGGTCGGCCCGCCCTCCGCCGGCCCGGACACCCGAAGGCCACCGCGCAGGGACCTGAAACCACCGCTCGGGAAGGACGGCCGCAGCATGCCCGCAGACCTCGCCGTCATCGGACTCGGATACCTGGGTCTCCCCCTCGCCCAGGCCGCCACCGCCGCCGGCCTGGCCACCCTCGGCTACGACCCCGACCCCCGCGCGGCCGCCCTGGCCGGCACCGGCGGCCCGCTCTCCGCCGCCGAGATCCGCCGACTGCTCGCCGCCGGCTTCCGCACCACCAGCGACCCCGCCGCCCTCGGCCGGGTCCGCACCGCCGTCCTGTGCGCTCCCACCCCGCCCGGCGAGGACCGCACCCCCGACCTGACCCCCCTCGCCGAGGCCGCCCGCACCCTGGCCGCCCGACTGCGCCCACACACCACCGTCATCCTGGAATCGGCCGGACACCCGGGCACCACCGAGGAGTTCCTGCGCCCGCTGCTGGAGGCCGGCTCCGGCCTCACCGCCGGCCGCGACTTCCACCTCGCCTGCTCCCCCGCCCGCCACGACCCCGGCAACCGCACCCACCTCTACCGCAACACCCCCAAGGTCATCGGCGGCCTCACCCCCGCCTGCACCGAGGCCGCCGCCGCCTTCTACGGCCGCCTCACCGACAAGGTCGTCCGCGCCCGCGGCCCCCGCGAGGCCGAGACCGCCCACCTGCTGGAGACCAACTACCGGCACATCAACATCGCCCTGATGAACGAGATGGCGGTCTACTGCCACGAGATCGGCGTCGACCTGTGGGACGTCATCCGCTGTGCCGAGACCAAGCCCTTCGGCTTCCAGTCCTTCCGCCCCGGCCCCGGCGTCGGCGGCCACGCCGCTCCCCTCCACCCCAACCACCCCACCACCCACGGCAGTTCGCGCTCACCGCTGCGCATGGTGGAGCTCGCCCAGGAGATCAACGGCCGGATGCCCGCCTACGTCATCCAGCGCTGCACCACCCTCCTCAACGAACACGGCAAGTCCGCCCGCGGCGCCCGCATCCTGCTCCTCGGCGTCACCTACAAGCCCGACCTCGCCGACCTCACCGGCACCCCCGCCCACGAGGTCGCCGCCCGCCTCCGCCGCCTCGGCGCCCACCTCAGCTACCACGACCCCCACGTCCCCCACTGGGACGTCGCCGGCCGCCCCGTCCCCCGCGCCGACTCCCTCTACGAGGCCGCCTCCGCCGCCGACCTGACGGTGCTCCTCCAACCCCACCGCACCTACGACCTCCAGGGCCTGGCCGTCAAGGCCCAACTCCTCCTGGACACCCGAGGCGCCACCCCCACCGGCGCCGCCCACCGCCTGTAACTCCCCCACCCACGACAAAGCCCGGCTGCGCAACGCGCAGCCGGGCTTTCCCTTCTCTCCCACCGGGGTGGGCCCCAGCAGGAGGGCCGCCCCCGTCACTCACCACGAACCAGGGCCCCGCCCCAACTCCCCCTCGCCGAAGGCGAAAAGAGCAACCCCCACGGCGGGAGAGCCGAAAACGTGGGAGGGGCGGCTACCGCCGCTACCGTCGCGGCGCGACCGTCACCTCAACCCGCTGGAACTCCTTGAGCTCCGAGTACCCGGTCGTGGCCATCGCCCGCCGCAGCGCCCCGAAGAAGTTCATCGTCCCGTCCGGCGTCGTCGACGGCCCGCACAGGATCTCCTCCGTCGTGCCGACCGCACCGAGGTCGACCCGCTTGCCGCGCGGCACGTCCTCGTGGACCGCCTCCATGCCCCAGTGGTGGCCGCGGCCCGGCGCGTCCGTCGCCCGCGCCAGCGGCGAGCCCATCATCACCGCGTCCGCGCCACAGGCGATCGCCTTCGGCAGGTCGCCGGAGTAACCCACGCCACCGTCGGCGATCACGTGCACGTACCGGCCGCCGGACTCGTCCATGTAGTCCCGGCGGGCGGCCGCCACATCGGCCACCGCGGTCGCCATCGGCACCTGGATGCCCAGCACGTTCCGCGTGGTGTGCGCGGCCCCGCCGCCGAAGCCGACCAGCACGCCCGCCGCACCGGTCCGCATCAGGTGCAGCGCCGCGGTGTACGTCGCGCAGCCGCCGACGATGACCGGCACGTCCAGCTCGTAGATGAACTGCTTGAGGTTCAGCGGCTCGGCGGCGCTGGAGACGTGCTCGGCGGAGACCGTCGTCCCGCGGATCACGAAGATGTCCACGCCCGCGTCCACGACCGCCTTGGAGAACTGCGCGGTGCGCTGCGGGGAGAGCGCCGCGGCGGTGACCACACCGGCCTCGCGCACCTCCTTGATCCGCTGCCCGATCAGCTCCTCCTTGATCGGCGCGGCGTAGATCTCCTGGAGCCGCTTGGTGGCGGTGGCGCCGTCCAGCTCCGCGATCTCCGCCAGCAGCGGCTCGGGGTCCTCGTAACGGGTCCACAGCCCTTCGAGGTTGAGCACGCCGAGGCCGCCCAGCTCACCGATGCGGATCGCGGTCTGCGGCGAGACCACCGAGTCCATCGGGGCCGCCAGGAACGGCAGCTCGAAGCGGTAGGCATCGATCTGCCACGCGATCGAGACCTCCTTCGGGTCGCGGGTGCGCCGACTGGGTACCACGGCGATGTCGTCGAACGCGTATGCCCGGCGGCCGCGCTTGCCGCGCCCGATCTCGATCTCAGTCACTGGTTCTGCCTTCCTACGGATACGCCCCCAGTATCCCCGACGGGGAGGACTGGGGGCGCATCCGGCCGGTACTCGCTAACGGAGAGCCGTTCAGCTCCGCGCGTAGTTCGGGGCCTCGGTGACCATCTGCACGTCGTGCGGGTGGCTCTCCTTCAGACCCGCCGCGGTGATCCGCACGAACTGGCCCTTCTCCTTGAGCTCGGGGATGTCGGCGGAGCCCACGTAGCCCATGGAGGCCCGCAGACCGCCGACGAGCTGGTGCGCGACCGACGACAGCGGACCGCGGTAGGGCACCTGGCCCTCGATGCCCTCCGGCACCAGCTTGTCCTCGGACAGCACGTTGTCCTGGAAGTAGCGGTCCTTCGAGAACGACCGCGCCTGGCCGCGAGACTGCATCGCGCCCAACGAGCCCATGCCCCGGTACGACTTGAACTGCTTGCCGTTGACGAAGACCATCTCGCCCGGCGACTCCTCGCAGCCGGCCAGCAGCGAGCCCAGCATCACGGTGTCCGCGCCCGCCGCGATCGCCTTGGCGATGTCGCCGGAGAACTGCAGACCGCCGTCGCCGATCAGCGGCACGTCCGCCGCGTGGCACGCCTTCGCGGCCTCGTAGATCGCGGTGACCTGCGGGACGCCGATACCGGCGACCACCCGCGTGGTGCAGATCGAACCGGGGCCGACGCCGACCTTCACGCCGTCCACGCCCGCGTCGATCAGCGCCTGGGCGCCGTCGCGGGTGGCGACGTTGCCGCCGACCACATCGACGTTGATGTTGGACTTGACCTTGGAGATCATGTCGAGGATGCCGCGGCTGTGACCGTGCGCGCTGTCGATGACCAGGAAGTCCGCGCCCGCCTCGACCAGCGCCTGCGCCCGGTCGTACGCCGCGTCGCCGACGCCCACCGCGGCACCGACGATCAGCCGGCCCTCGGCGTCCTTGGCCGCGTTCGGGTACTTCTCCGCCTTCACGAAGTCCTTGACCGTGATCAGGCCCTTGAGCACGCCCGCGTCGTCGACCAGCGGCAGCTTCTCGATCTTGTGGCGGCGCAGCAGCTCGATGGCGTCCTCGCCGGAGATGCCGACCTTGCCGGTGACCAGCGGCATCGGCGTCATGACCTCGCGGACCTGACGGCTGCGGTCCATCTCGAAGGCCATGTCGCGGTTGGTCACGATGCCCAGCAGCTTGCCCGCGGCGTCGGTGACCGGCACCCCGCTGATCCGGAACTTCGCGCACAGCGCGTCCGCCTCCGTCAGCGGCGCGTCCGGCCGGACCGTGATCGGGTCGGTGACCATGCCGGACTCGGAGCGCTTGACCAGGTCGACCTGGTTGGCCTGGTCCTCGATCGACAGGTTGCGGTGCAGCACGCCCGCGCCACCCTGCCGCGCCATGGCGATCGCCATCCGCGCCTCGGTGACCTTGTCCATGGCGGCCGAGAGCAGCGGGATGTTCACCCGCACGTTCCGCGAGACCCGGGACGCGGTGTCCACGGCGTTCGGCAGCACCTCCGACGCACCGGGCAGCAGCAGCACATCGTCGTATGTCAGCCCGAGCATGGCGAATTTGGCGGGCATACCCTCGACGTTGTCACTCATGACACCTTCCCCAATGCTCTTGCCTCAGCGCGGACTCCCATGCTAACGGCCTTGCGGAGTGTCCAAACCCACGAGCCATGAGGGGCTCATCACCCGTACGTTCCTACGGCGACTTTCCGCCGCGCGACGGCAACGCCCACCAGGGAAAACGACCCCGCACCCACCGCGGCCTACTGCTCGGCCAGCGCCCGCAGCCTGCTCAGCGCCCGGTGCTGGGCGACCCGCACCGCCCCCGGCGACATCCCCAGCATCTGCCCGGTCTCCTCCGCCGTCAGCCCCACCGCCACCCGCAACAGCACCAGCTCCCGCTGGTGCTCGGGCAGATTGGCCAACAGCTTCTTGGCCCACTCGGCGTCGCTGCTCAGCAGCGCCCGCTCCTCGGGGCCCAGCGAATCGTCCGGCTGCTCGGGCATCTCGTCCGACGGCACCGCCGTACTGCCCGGGTGCCGCATCGCGGCCCGCTGCAGATCGGCGACCTTGTGACCGGCGATCGCGAAGACGAACGCCTCGAAGGGCTTGCCGGTGTCGCGGTAGCGGGGCAGTGCGCACAGCACCGCGACACAGACCTCCTGCGCCAGGTCCTCGACGAAGTGCCGGGCGTCGCCGGGCAGCCGGGAGAGCCGGGTGCGGCAGTAGCGCAGGGCGAGTGGATGCACGTGGGCCAGCAGGTCATGGGTGGCCTGCCGGTCTCCTTCGACGGCGCGTGCGACGAGAGCGCCGATCTCCTGCTTCCCGTCATCGCGCATCGGTCCATGGTGCCTTGACGCCGCACGATCCGCGGCATCAGGTCCACGCTTGTGCACTGAAGCGTTATGCGCGGCAGGTGCGCCGGCAGTCATCTCGTGCGCCCTCCCCTCGTGCCCGACCGACCCGTCCCCGAGGAACTCCATGCCTCAAGGATGCGGCACCGCGCGGGTAATCGGGCCGCCGTGGCACCGGGCGGAGTGCGGGAGGCCATGCCGCCCCGCCCGCCACAGGGCGGGCGGGGATCTTCATTCCCCCGCATCTCTGCACGTCACGACGGTTCAGCGGACCAGGCCCCAGCGGAAGCCGAGCGCCACCGCGTGCGCCCGGTCGGACGCGCCCAGTTTCTTGAACAGGCGCCGCGCGTGCGTCTTGACGGTGTCCTCGGACAGGAACAGCTCGCGGCCGATCTCGGCGTTGGAGCGGCCGTGACTCATGCCCTCCAACACCTGGATCTCCCGGGCCGTGAGGGTCGGCGCGGCCCCCATCTCGGCGGACCGCAGCCGGCGCGGGGCGAGCCGCCACGTCGGATCGGCCAACGCCTGGGTCACCGTCGCGCGCAGTTCCGCGCGCGAGGCGTCCTTGTGTAGATAACCGCGGGCACCGGCGGCGACCGCCAGTGCCACCCCGTCCAGATCCTCGGCCACGGTCAGCATGATGATCCGGGCGCCGGGGTCGGCGGACAGCAGCCGGCGCACGGTCTCGACCCCGCCGAGGCCGGGCATCCGCACGTCCATCAGGATCAGGTCCGAGCGATCGGCCCCCCAGCGGCGGAGAACCTCCTCGCCATTGGCCGCGGTGGTCACGCGCTCGACGCCGGGTACGGTCGCAACCGCCCGTCGGAGCGCCTCTCGGGCAAGCGGGGAGTCGTCGCAGACGAGGACGGATGTCATGACCGCCCTCCGCAGCTGATGCGCGTCACCTTGAGCCTCCAGGCTTGGTACGTATCGTCACCTGGGCGATTGACGAACTCCTCGGACACCTGCCCGAGGGCTACCTCTGCCAACCGCCTCCGCACACTCAACGACGGTCACTCGAAAGAGTTACGGCTTCGGCGACCGAGTTCAGCACGCTCCGTGAGGAGCCGGATACGCAGACGACTCACTGAGCTGCCGGCATCCGCGCGTGCACCCTATGCCCTATTTGGCTCTGTTTCTTCCATTTTCACGCTGACTGCGACTAGATTCGCAATGAGTCATATTTACATCTACTTAGACAGTAGATGTACCGTCGTGAGCACCGAGCCCGATACGCATCGCTTTCGAGGGGACAAGCAATGGCAGATTTCTCCCGCCTCCCGGGCCCGAACGCAGACCTCTGGGACTGGCAGCTGCTGGCCGCCTGCCGTGGCGTGGACAGCTCGCTCTTCTTCCACCCCGAGGGCGAGCGAGGGGCGGCCCGCAGCGCGCGGGAGGCGTCGGCGAAGGAGGTCTGCATGCGCTGCCCCGTGCGGGCCCAGTGCGCGGCGCATGCGCTGGCCGTCCGTGAGCCCTACGGCGTCTGGGGCGGCCTCACCGAGGACGAGCGCGAGGAGCTCATGGGGCGGGCCCGCCACCGGATGGTCCCGGCGAGCTCGTTGCCCGGCCACGCGAGCATGCCCGGCGCCTGACCGTCGCCCCGTAACAGTCAGCGAAGAAACGTTCCTGCGTAGCTCACGACCACGCACCGCGGGACCCCGCCCCTCCGGGGCCCGCGGCCGTCAGCGCCCCGGTGCCTGGGCCAGCTGGTCCAGCATCGCCCCGACCGCCGGCACATGCGCCAGATCCGGCAGCGTCAGCGCGACGATCTCGCGGTGCACGGCCGGCTCCATCCGTACCGCCGTCGCCCCCTTGGGGCGCACCGACTCCAGCGTCAGCTCGGGCAGCGCCGCGACCCCGAGACCCGCGCCGACCAGCCCGATCACCGCCGGATAGTCATCGGTGGCGAAGTCGATCCGCGGCGTGAAACCGGCCCGCTCGCAGACCTCGACCAGATGCGTGCGGCAGCGCGGGCAGCCGGCGATCCACGGCTCGTCGGCCAGGTCCGCGAAGCGGGCGGCACCGGCCCGCGCCAGCCGGTGGCCGTCCGGCACCAGCCCGACCAAGCGGTCCGACAGGACCGGCCGGACCACCAGGTCCTCCCACTCCGCGCAGGCGGACGGGTCCGCGCCGCGCACCTCCGGATACCGGAAGGCCAGCGCGATCTCGCAGTCCCCGTTGCGCAACAGCTCGATCGAGCGCGGCGGTTCGGCCTCGTCCAATGACACCCGGACCCCCGGGTGCGCGGCCCGCATCCTGGCCAACGCCGTCGGCACCAGCGTCGAACTGCCCGACGGGAACGACACCAGCCGCACCCGCCCCGCCCGCAGCCCCGCGATGGCCGCGACCTCCTCCTCGGCCGCGGTCAGCCCCGCCAGGATGCCGGCCGCGTGCCGCACCAGCGCCCGGCCGGCCTGCGTCAGCCGCATCTCCCGGCCGGTCCGCACCAGCAGCGGCGTCCCGGCGGACTGCTCCAGGGCCTTCATCTGCTGGCTGACCGCGGGCTGGGTGCAGCCCAGCTCCCGCGCGGCGGCGGAGAAGGAACCGGTCTGGGCGACGGCGCGCAGCACCCGCAGATGACGAGCTTCGATCACCCTTCAAGCATAAGTGCGCCTTGGACACTCCGCGAAAAACGGAATGCCGGCTTTACCTCGATGTCTTAGCGTGCGGCCATGAACGCGAAGCTGCTGACCGTGAACACCGGGCGGGCCACCCCGTCCGCGCACACCAACGCCGAGGGCGGAACGGGCATCGACAAGCGCCCCGTAGACGGGCCCGTCGCGGTGGCGGCCCCCGGCCCCAAGGGCGTCGGCGGCAGCGGCCTCGCGGGCGATGCGGTGGTCGACCGCCGCCACCACGGCGGCGACGACCAGGCCGTCTACGCCTACGCCCGCGAGGACCTCGACGACTGGCAGCGCGAGCTGGGCCGCGAACTGGCCAACGGGGCGTTCGGCGAGAACCTCACCACCACCGGCATCGACATCACCGGCGCCCGGATCGGCGAACGCTGGCGGGTCGGCCCCGAGGTGCTCCTGGAGATCACCTCACCGCGCATCCCCTGCCGGACGTTCCAGGGCTGGCTGGACGAGCGTGGCTGGATCAAGCGGTTCACCCAGGCCGCCGTGCCCGGCGCGTACCTGCGCGTCCTGGAGGCCGGCGAGATCCGCGCCGGCGACCCCGTACGCGTCGAGCACCGTCCCGACCACGACATCACCATCGCGCTGATGTTCCGCGCCCTCACCACGCAACGCGACCTCCTCCCCCGCCTCCTGGAAGCGGGCACGCCCCTCCACCAGGAGGCCCGGGCCTCGGCGACCAAGTACACGGCGCTGGCCGCGAACTGACGCGGCGACACCTGGGGGCGGCACGCCACCTGGCGGGCCGCCGCTGAGGAGCGCCCTCCCCCGGGCTGCAACTCCCCTACTTCGGGCCGTACTTCCGCCCCGTACGGGAGGTGAGGCCGCCGAGGACGCCGCGCGGGGCCAGCTTCACCGCACCCATCAGGGCCTTGTAGCGCGGGTCCGGGATGGACAGCGACTTGCCGCGCGCCAGGTCCTTCATCGCCGCGTCCACGAGCCGGTCCGCGTCGAGCCACAGCCAGCCCGGGATGTTGTCCGTCCCCATGCCGGCCCGTTGGTGGAACTCGGTCCGCACGAAGCCCGGGCACAGCGCCATCAGGCGCACTCCGCTGCCGGCCAGGTCGCGGGCCGCGCCCTGGGTGAACTGCACGACCCACGCCTTGCTCGCGCCGTACGTGCCGCGCGGGACGAACGCCGCGACCGAGGCCACGTTGACCACGGCGCCGCGGCGGCGCTCGCGCATCCCGCGCACGGCCGCGGTGGTCAGCCGCAGCACCGCCTCGCAGTGCACCTTCAGCATCGTCAACTCGTCGGCCATCGGGACTTCGAGGTACTCGCCCTTGTTGCCGAACCCCGCGTTGTTGACCAGCAGGTCCACCGGGTGCTTGGGGTTCGCCAAACGGGCCTCGACGGCGGCGATGCCGTCCTCGGTCGCGAGGTCGGCGCTCAGCACCTCCGCCTCGATGCCGTGCCGGTCGTGCAGTTCGGTGGCCTGTTCCCGCAGCCGCTTCTCGTCGCGGGCCACCAGCACCACGCTGTGCCCGTCGCTCGCGAGACGGCGGGCGAATGCGGCGCCGATGCCGGCTGTTGCTCCTGTGATCAGTGCAGTCGTCATACCGGAACGGTAGCGGGGCCGACGGGCTTCCCACGCTCGCGGCCGGCGTGGTGTGCCCCAGCCGCCGGACCCGGCCACGTGGTCGTTGCCGGCCGCGCCCGCGCCACGCCGTGTCCGCCCCCGCCGCATGCGAGACGGCGGGGTGGGCAGGGCAAGGGAGCAGGCGCGGCACAGGCGGCGCGAGGCAGGCGGCGGGCGTCGCGGGGTTGGTGGGGCGAGAGGCGAGAGAGGGGTCGCGAGATGCGTGTGGACGTGCTGTTGGCCATGGGGCCGGGGATCGCGGAGAGGCTGCTCGGGGAGGCGCAGCGGGCCCGACTTGAGGGGCTGGCCCGGACGGACGGCCGGCTCGTCGCGCACGAGTTGGCCGCTCCGGGGCCCGAGGTGGCCGCCGCCCTCGCCGAGGCCGAGGTGTTGCTGACCTGCTGGGGCGCCCCGCCGCTCACCGCGGAGGTGCTCGCCGCGGCGCCCCGGCTGCGGGCGGTCGTGCACGCGGCCGGTTCCGTCAAGCAGCTTGTGACGGCGGCCTGTTGGGAGCGGGGCATCGCGGTCAGTTCGGCGGCGGCGGTCAACGCGTTGCCGGTGGCCGAGTACGCCCTCGCCGCCATCCTGTTCGCGAACAAGCGCGTGCTGCACGCCGCCCACCGCTATCGCGCCCTGCACGGCCGGCCCCACGACTGGCTGCGCGAGCTGGACGGTGCCGGCAACCACGGCCGCACCGTCGGCATCGTCGGCGCCTCCCGCATAGGCCGCCGGGTCATCGAGTTGCTGCGCCCGTTCGCGCTGCGGGTGGTGTTGTTCGACCCGTATGTGGACGACGCGGAGGCGGGGCGGTTGGGCGTGCGGCGCGTCTCGTTGGCGGAGTTGTGCGCGGGGAGTGACGTGGTGAGCGTGCACGCCCCGGAGGTGCCCGCGACCCGGCACCTGATCGGCGCGCGCGAGTTGGCCCTGATGCCCGACGGGGCGACGCTGGTCAATACCTCGCGCGGCTCGCTGATCGACGAGGCGGCCCTGGTGGCGGAGGTCTCCAGCGGACGGCTCGCCGCGGTGCTGGACGTCACCGAGCCCGAACTGCCGCCCGCCGACTCGCCGTTGTACGCGTTGCCGAACGTGCTGCTCACCCCGCACATCGCCGGTTCGCTCGGCACCGAGCTGCACCGGATGGCCGACCACGCCCTGGACGAGCTGGAGCGGTACGGGAAGGGGCTGCCGTTCGCGACCCCGGTGCGGCGGGAGGAGCTGGACCGTTCCGCCTGACGGGTCGTTACGGGGCGCTACGAGTCGCGGGATCCGTAACGGGCCTCGCAGGGCGCACCGTTGCCCGCGCCGGCTCACCCGCCAATGGCCGAGGCCCGGCCCCCGGTGAGTGGGGGCCGGGCCTCGTGGTGCCGGCGCGGGCGCGGCCGGCGGGTGTGCGCGGGGTGTCAGTGCGCGTGGCCGTGACCGTGGCCGGCGGCCGGGGCCTCTTCCTCTTCCTTCTTCTCGACGACCAGGGTCTCGGTCGTGAGCAGCAGGGAGGCGATGGAGGCGGCGTTCTCCAGGGCGGAGCGGGTGACCTTGACCGGGTCGATGACGCCGGCCTTGACCAGGTCGCCGTACTCGCCGGTGGCGGCGTTGAAGCCGTTGCCCTTGTCGAGCTCGGCCACCTTGGCGGTGATCACGTAGCCCTCAAGGCCGGCGTTCTCGGCGATCCAGCGCAGCGGCTCGACGGCGGCGCGGCGGACCACGGCGACACCGGTGGCCTCGTCGCCCTCCTTGCCGAGGTTGCCGTCCAGGACCTTGACGGCGTGGACGAGGGCGGAGCCACCACCGGAGACGATGCCCTCCTCGACCGCGGCGCGGGTCGCGGAGATGGCGTCCTCCAGGCGGTGCTTCTTCTCCTTGAGCTCGACCTCGGTGGCCGCGCCGACGCGGATCACGCAGACGCCGCCGGCCAGCTTGGCGAGGCGCTCCTGGAGCTTCTCGCGGTCCCAGTCGGAGTCGGTGGCCTCGATCTCGGCCTTGATCTGGGCGACGCGACCCTGGACGTCGTCGCTGTTGCCGCCGCCGTCGACGATGGTGGTGTCGTCCTTGGTGACGGTCACGCGGCGGGCGGTGCCGAGCACCTCCAGGCCGACCTGGTCGAGCTTGAGGCCGACCTCTTCGGCCACGACGGTGGCACCGGTGAGGGTGGCCATGTCGCCGAGCATCGCCTTGCGGCGGTCACCGAAGCCGGGGGCCTTGACGGCCACCGCGTTGAAGGTGCCGCGGATCTTGTTGACGACGAGGGTGGAGAGGGCCTCGCCCTCGACGTCCTCGGCGATGATCAGCAGCGGCTTGGAGGCGCCGGCCTGGATGACCTTCTCCAGCAGCGGCAGCAGGTCCTGGATGGAGGAGATCTTGCCCTGGTGGATCAGGATGTAGGGGTCGTCGAGGACGGCCTCCATGCGCTCCTGGTCGCTGACCATGTAGGGCGAGAGGTAGCCCTTGTCGAAGGCCATGCCCTCGGTGAAGTCCAGCTCCAGACCGAAGGTGTTGGACTCCTCGACGGTGATCACGCCGTCCTTGCCGACCTTGTCCATCGCCTCGGCGATGAGCTCGCCGACCTGGGCGTCCTGGGCGGACAGCGCGGCCACGGCGGCGATGTCGGACTTGTCGTCGATCGGGCGGGCGGTCGCCAGCAGGTCGTCGGAGACGGCCTTGACGGCGGCGTCGATGCCCTTCTTCAGGGCGGCCGGAGAGGCACCCGCGGCGACGTTGCGCAGACCCTCGCGGACCAGCGCCTGGGCCAGGACGGTGGCGGTGGTGGTGCCGTCACCCGCGATGTCGTTGGTCTTGGTCGCCACCTCCTTGACGAGCTGGGCGCCGAGGTTCTCGTACGCGTCCTCGACCTCGACCTCGCGGGCGATGGTGACGCCGTCGTTGGTGATGGTCGGGGCGCCGAACTTCTTGTCGATCACGACGTTGCGGCCCTTGGGACCGATGGTGACCTTGACCGTGTCGGCCAGCTTGTTGACGCCGCGCTCAAGGGCGCGACGGGCGTCCTCGTCGAACTTCAGGATCTTCGCCATGGGTGCTTCAAGTCCTCTCGTTGCGATCGTCGGCCTCGCCGCCGTGACCGCTCTCGCGAAAACGAACTGCGCCCCTGCCCCGGTCGGTGAGAACGCGGGAACCAGGGGCGCAGATCAGGGCAATTCCGGGTGACTTACTTCTCGACGATCGCGAGCACGTCGCGCGCCGAGAGGACGAGGTACTCCTCGCCGCTGTACTTCACCTCGGTGCCGCCGTACTTGCTGTAGAGCACGACGTCGCCGACCTGGACGTCGAGCTCGACGCGCTTGCCGTCCTCGAAGCGACCCGGACCAATCGCCAGGACGACGCCCTCCTGGGGCTTCTCCTTCGCGGTGTCCGGAATGACCAGGCCCGAGGCCGTGGTCTGCTCGGCGTCGAGCGGCTGGACCACGATGCGGTCCTCAAGCGGCTTGATGGCAACCTTGGAGCTGGCGGTCGTCACGATCCGACCTCCCCCTTCGGAGATCTCACGGGGTTAACTGTCTGAGGTGGCGACCAGGTGGATCCGTCGTCGCGGGTGCCGGACCTGCCCGTCGCTGTGTTGGCACTCTCCGTCGGGGAGTGCCAACGCTGAGACTATGACGCCGTTAGCACTCGGTCAAGCGGAGTGCCAGCGCGGCGGAGACGCGTACCGTGTCTGCTGCCGGTCGGCCGGGCGTGGAGTCGGACACACCTACCCGCTCGGCCGCAACCAGGCCCGCGGCTGCCCCGTCTTGTCCCCGGGACCGCTGACACCGGGCCGTGACCCGGCCGCCCTGCGGCCCTGACCCATCGATGGCGGAGGAACCGTGCGTGGACTGACCAGCGCTCCCCGGGATTCCGGGGGACCGGAGAGCGACGCCGAACGCACCATGACGTTCGCCGCGCTGGCCCAGGCCCCGAACCGTCGGCGGACCGAGGCCTGGCTGCTGGGCTTTGTGGTGCTCATCACCGTCTTCGGCTACGCCTACACCGAGTTGTCCATGAAGGGGCAGATTCCCGGCGGGCTGGCCGGCTTCGCGGTGAGCATGTTCTTCATCGCGCTGGTGCCGCACCTGGTCGTCCGCCGGTTCGCGCCGCGCGCCGACCCCCTGATCCTGCCGTTGGCGACGATGCTGACCGGGATCGGGCTGGTGCTGCTGCACCGGCTGGACATCACCTACGCGGAAAAGCCCCGGCTGAAGATCGCGCAGGCGGCGACCGGGCAGCTGGTGTGGACGGTCATCGGGGTCGCGGTCTGCATCGTGATCCTGATGGTGCTGCGCGACCACCGGCTTCTGCAGCGCTACATCTATCTGACGATGGCCGTCGCGCTGGTGCTGTTGATGGCGCCGGCGTTCTTCGGCGCGGACCAGTTCGGCGCCAAGCGCTGGATCATGCTCGGGCCGCTGTCGATGCAGCCCGGCGAGTTCGTGAAGATCATGATCGTGGTGTTCTTCGCGGGGTATCTGACCGTCAATCGCGATGCGTTGGCGCTGTCCGGGCGCCGGGTGATGGGCATGCAGCTGCCGCCGGGCCGGCAGCTCGGGCCGATCTTCACGATCTGGGTGATCAGCCTGCTGGTGCTGGTCTTCGAGCGCGACCTGGGCACCTCGCTGATCTTCTTCGGCGTCTTCGTGATCATGCTCTACATGGCCACCGAGCGCACCAGTTGGGTGGTCTGCGGTCTGCTGATGGCCGTGGTCGGCGCCGCCGTCGTCGGCTCGACCGAACCGCACGTCAAGGGCCGCGTGATGGCCTGGCTGCACCCGATGGACATCTTCCTGCCGGAGAACAAGCGGCCGCCGGGGCTGATCTCCGACCAGGCCGCCCAGGCGCTGTTCAGCTTCGGCAGCGGCGGCATCGGCGGCACCGGGCTGGGCCAGGGCCACCCCGAGCTGATCGGCTTCGCCGGCAACAGCGACTTCATCCTCACCACCGTCGGCGAGGAGCTGGGCCTGGCCGGGGTGATGGCCGTGCTGCTGCTCTACGGCCTGCTGGCCCAGCGCGGCCTGCGGGTGGGCCTGACCGCCCGCGACCCGTTCGGCAAGCTGCTGGCCGTCGGCCTCGCCGGTGCGCTGCTGCTCCAGGTCTTCGTCGTCACCGGCGGCGTCACCGGGCTGATCCCGCTGACCGGTAAGGCCCTGCCGTTCCTCGCCAAGGGCGGTTCGTCACTGGTCGCGAACTGGGTGATGGTGGCGGTGCTGCTACGGGTCAGCGACAGCGCCCAACGGCGCCGGGAGCCGGTCCGCCCGGCCCCGGAGCGACCGGACGCGGACGCCACCCAACGGGTGCCGCGGATCACCGGGAACGAATCCGGCGCCTGACGACGCCACGGCCACACACGAGTGCCGGCCCGCGGACCATCCGCGGGCCGGCACTCGCGCGTGGCCCACAATGGTGCCGATGACCGACCTCGACACCTTCTCCGCGCTGCTCGCCCCCGAGGGCCAGCAACTCCTGGCCGCCCTGCGGGACTACGACCCGGCGGACGAGCTGACCACCGCCACCCGGCTCCGCCGCGACCACCCCGCCGAGCTGGTCTCGGCCGCGCTCGGGCAGGCCCGGCTGCGGCAGCGGGCGGCCGCGAAGTTCGGCGCGGACGCCGCGCGGATGTACTTCACGCCGGGCGGGGTCGAGCAGTCCACCCGCGCCCCGGTGGCCGCCCACCGCGCCGCCCGGCTCGCCGCGCTGGGCGTGCGGACCCTGGCGGACCTGTGCTGCGGGATCGGCGGCGACGCGCTGGCGCTGGCCCGGGCCGGGGTCCGGGTGTTGGCCGTGGACCGCGACCCGCTGGCCTGCGCGGCGGCCCGGGCCAACGCCGAGGCGCTGGGCCTGGCGGACCGGATCGAGGTGCGGTGCGCGGACGTCACCGAGGTCGACACCGCCGGGTACGACGCGGTGTTCGTGGACCCGGCGCGGCGCACCAAGGCCCGCGGGGGCCGGGTCTTCGACCCCGAGGCGTACTCGCCGCCGCTGTCCTGGGCGATCGGGGCGGCCCGCACGGCGCCGTTCGCGGCGTTGAAGATCGCGCCCGGGGTGCCGCACGAGGCGCTGCCTGAGGATGCCGAGACGGAGTGGATCTCCGACGCGGGGGACGTGAAGGAGGCCGTCCTGTGGTTCGGCACCGGCCGCGGCGGCGCCCGCCGCGCCACCCTGCTGCCCGCCGGGGACTCCCTGGTCGGCGCCGGCCTGCCCGACCCGCCCACCCGTCGCCCGACCACCACCCCAGCCGGAGACGCTTCGCGTCGCCCCCCTGTTGGGACCGTCGGCGACTGGCTCTACGAGCCGGACGGCGCGGTCATCCGCGCCCACCTGGTCGCGGACGTCGCCGAGCAGGTAGCCGGCCGGCTGATCGACCCG
Organism: Streptomyces sp. NPDC057743; assembly: GCF_042798755.1. NCBI lineage: Bacteria > Bacillati > Actinomycetota > Actinomycetes > Kitasatosporales > Streptomycetaceae > Streptomyces > Streptomyces sp. NPDC057743. Next base: position 202,409 of record NZ_JBHVJX010000006.1, on the reverse strand, counting down.
ACGATCGCCTATGTGACCGCGGACCGGCTGGTGCCGACGCCGTACGCGACCGCCTACGCGGTCACCGACGTACTGCCGTTCAACGTCAAGAAGCTGAAGGCGCTGCTGCGGGAGCGCGGGGTGGGCGTCGCGGTGATCAAGAAGCGCGGGTCCGCGGTGGAGCCCGAGGAGCTGCGCCGGAAGCTCAAGTTGGCCGGGCCGCACTCCTGCACGGTCTTCCTCACCCGCGTCGCGGGGGCGCCCACCATGCTGCTGGGGCACCCGGCGGCCGAGGGCGCCGCACCGGCCTGACGGCCGCTCAGGCCAGGTCGGTCAGCTCCTCGGCGTAGACCTGGGAGAGCGGCTGCGGACCGACGTACTGCTGACAGCTGCACTGCCGGGCCTCGTAACGGAGGGGCTTCTTCTCGGCGTCCCAGGCGACGGCGGTCTGGACCGTCTCGTGGCAGCGGCCCTGCTTGTCGTGCTTGGCGAGGTGGTGCTCGCAGCCGCACACCGGGGCCGGCGACTGGTCCGCGGCCCCCAGGGCCAGCCGGTCCTCCCGCCGGGCCTCGATGAGGTCCAACTTGCGCTGGTGGCGCGTCTTCAGCGCCCTGCGGACCGTGCTGGTCGCCGCGGACCCGGCGTAGATCGCCGGTCCGGCCAGCATGAAGAGATACCACCAGTTCACTGCGCGCCCCCGCTTCCCCGTCTGTGACCTGGGCGCTTCCCCCACGCCCAGGCCACCAGAATACGGGCCGCGCCAAGGCCCCAACGGCCGGCGGACGCCTACGAGTACAGGTTGTCCTTGCTCAACTCGTGGAAGTGGTCGTGGTCATGGTCATGGCTGTGACCGTGCTCGTGACGATGGCCGTGACCGTGCTCGTGGCCGCCCGGGGCCGGGACGTGGGTCTCGGTGACCGGCAGCGAGGAGTCCGCGGAGAGCTCCCAGGCGGAGGCCGGGCGGTTGCGGGCCACCATCTCGGCGCCCAGGGCCGCGACCATCGCCCCGTTGTCGGTGCACAACTTGGGCCGCGGCACCCGCAGTTGGATGCCGGCGTCCTCGCAGCGCCGCTCGGCCATCGCCCGCAGCCGGGAGTTGGCCGCCACCCCACCACCGATCATCAGGTGGTCCACGCCGTTGTCCTTGCAGGCCCGCACCGCCTTACGGGTCAGCACGTCGACGACCGCCTCCTGGAACGACGCCGAGACGTCCGCCACCGGGACCTCCTCCCCGGCCGCCCGCTTGGCCTCGATCCAACGGGCCACCGCGGTCTTCAGGCCGGAGAAGGAGAAGTCGTAGGCGGGGTCGCGGGGGCCGGTCAGCCCGCGCGGGAAGCGGATCGCCTCCGGGTCGCCCTCGCGCGCGTAGCGGTCGATGACCGGGCCGCCCGGGAAGCCGAGGTGGAGCACCCGCGCCACCTTGTCGAACGCCTCGCCTGCCGCGTCGTCGATGGTCGAGCCGAGCGGGCGGACGTCGGAGGTGATGTCCGGGGCCAGCAGCAGCGAGGAGTGGCCGCCGCTGACCAGCAGCGCCATCGTCGGCTCCGGCAGCGGGCCGTGTTCGAGCTGGTCGACGCAGATGTGCGAGGCGAGGTGGTTGACGCCGTAGAGCGGCTTGCCCAGCGCGTAGGCGTACGCCTTGGCGGCCGAGACGCCCACCAGCAGCGCGCCGGCCAGGCCGGGGCCCGCGGTGACCGCGATGCCGTCCAGGTCGGAGGCGGCCACCCCGGCCTCCTTCAGGGCGCGCTGGATGGTGGGAACCATCGCCTCCAGGTGCGCGCGGGAGGCCACCTCGGGCACCACGCCGCCGAAGCGGGCGTGCTCGTCGACGCTGGAGGCGACCGCGTCGGCGAGCAGGGTGTGACCGCGGACGATGCCGACGCCGGTCTCGTCACAGGAGGTCTCGATGCCGAGGACGAGCGGTCCGCCGCGAGAGTCAGCCATGTTCACGTTCCTTGTACGGAGGGTGCTTCGGAGGAGGTCTGGGAGGGGCGGCGCATCACCAGTGCGTCGACGTTGCCGGGCTGGTAGTAGCCGCGGCGGAAACCGATCGGCTCGAAGCCGAAGCGCTCGTAGAGGCGCTGGGCGCGGGCGTTGTCGACCCGCACCTCCAGCAGCACCTCATGGCACTCGAAGGCGGTGGCGGCGCCCAGCAGCGCGGTCAGCAGCCGGCCGCCGAGGCCGGTGCCCCACTGGTCGCGGGCGGTGGCGATGGTCTGGACGTCGCCGGTGCCGTCGATCGCGGCCAGCCCGCCGTAGCCGACGATCCGACTCTCGGCCTGCCCCTCGCCCGACCACCGCCCCTCAACGGCACCGCTGCGCGGCGGCGCCTCCAGTTCGGCGACGAGATAGCGGCGGGTGGCCAACGGGCCGCGGGCGTGGGCGAGTTCGGACCAGAACATCCCCGGCGACCAGGCGTCCTCGGGGAACAGGTCGCGCTCCAGCGCCAGCACGCCGGGCAGGTCCCACCACCGCATCTCCCGCAGTACGGCGGGGGATGCGGTCACGGTCGCGTCCGCGGGACCGCTCACTTCGGGGTGACCACCTTGTAGTTGGCGGGCACCTGGGCGTCGGGGCGGCGCAGGTACAGCGGCCGCGGCGGCAACAGTTCCTCGCCGGCGGCCAGCTTGGCGGCGGCCAGTTCGGCGAGCGCGGCGGCGGACTGGTGCGCGGGGCCGTCCCGGTGGACGCCGGTGAAGACGGTGTCGTAGAGCAGCGCGCCGGCGCCGACGGCCGGGACGCCGGCGACCTGCTCGGCGATGTCGGCGGGGCGGTCGACGGCGGGGTCGGTCAGCCGGGTCCGCGCATCCCCGTAGCGGGCCCAGTAGACCTCCTTGCGGCGGGCGTCGGTGGCCACGATGAACGGTCCGGTCAGGCCCGAGGCGTGGGCGATGCCGTCCAGCGAGCACAGGCCGTGGACGGGAATGTCCAGCGCCGCCCCGAAGGTGGTGGCGGTCGCCAGCCCCACCCGCAGCCCGGTGTACGGGCCGGGGCCCACGCCGACCACGATGTCGGTGACCTCGGCCAGCTTGTGCCCGGCCTCGGCCAGCACCCGGTCGACGGCGGGCAACAGCAGTTCGCCGTGCCGGCGGGCGTCCACCTCGCCGGCGGCGGCGAGGGTGCGGGAGCCATCGTGGAGCGCGACGGTGACGGCGGGGGTGGCGGTGTCAAGAGCTAGCAGCAGCACGCCTTAAAGACTACGGCGCGGCCGGCGGTGCCCCATCCGGTGCTACCGTCGATCCCCAGCCAGCCCAGTCAGCCCAAGCCCACAGCCTGCCCGTTCACGGGCGGCAGCGTACGGAAAGGTGGCACCGCGGTGCCCGCTAAGAGCAGCACGATCGTCACCGGTCTCACCGCGGCCGCCCTGGTCGTGATCGGCCTGCTCGGCTACCAGGCGTCCGCCGCCGCGTCCGGCCCGCTCGCTCCGGTACGGGGCGACGCGAAGGCCACCGCCCACAAGCCGGCCGCCGACGACCAGCACGACAAGAAGGACAAGCCCCCGGCCCCGGCCCCCGTTCCGGAACAGTCCGGCACCGGCAAGCGCGTGGTCTACGCGCTGGGCGCCAAGCGGGTCTGGCTGGTCGGCGCGGACGGCACCGCGCAGCGGACGTTCGCGGTCGCGCCGAGCGCGGTGAGCCCGACGCCGGGGACGTACCCGGTCACCTCACGGTCGGTGAGCGTGACCGGCTCGGACGGGGTGGCGATCGAGCACGTGGTGCGGTTCGCCGCCGTGAACGGCGTGGTCATCGGCTTCAGCGCGGCGGTCGACGGCTCGACGCCCGCGGCCACCGGCCCGAGCGCCAAGAAGACCGGCGGCATCCGGGAGTCGCGCGAGGACGGCGCGGCACTGTGGGACTTCGCGCTGCGCGGCGTGAAGGTCGTCGTCGTTCCCTAGGGTCTGTCCGACGGGGCAGGTGCCCCAGCCGCTCACCAGGGGCCGCGTCTGCCGGCGCGGCCCGGCCGCCCTACGGGCCCCGACCGCTTCGCCCCTACGGGCTACGCGGCGTCGCGCCCCGAAGTGGACGGGCCGGACGCCTGCCCACCGCTTTCCCCCGCATCGCCCCGTTCGCCCGCTTTTTCCTTCTCCGCGCGCGACTCCTCCGCAACGTCCGGCGGCGTGGAGACGGCACTGGCCGCGGCGCAGGCCGCGAGCAGTTCGTTCATCGTCGGCGCCGCGCGGCGCGCATCCTGCTCGGCGCGCCCGGCCGCCGGGGTGGGGGCGGACTGGTGGGGGGACATGGATGCCTCCCGGGCTCCTGGGGCAAGCGACTGGGGTCAGGCTCTACTTAGGTACACCTAACCAGGGCTCTCACACCCATGTGACCATGCCCGGCACCCGCCGCGCAACATCTTGCCGACGGCTTGTCGGAAACTACCGGGCCGGCTGGCCCGATCAAGCACCCCGAGGGCCCGCCCGTCAGCAGATCTCCAGCTCGGGAAGGCCGGCGTCCGCCCAGCGCGCGCCGACCCCGGTGACCGTCACCTCGCGGACGTCGTCCACATCCTCCTCCGGGTGCCCGGCCAGCCCACCAGGGGCATCAGCCCGCCCGTCGCCCGACCGCCACCCCGGCAGGAGGCGCTCCGCGCCGCCCCCTCCAACGGCCCGCCCGATGACGACGTGCAACCGGTCCTCCGACAGCTCCTCGACCTTGCCGTCGCCCCACTCGACGACCACCACCGACTCCGGCAGCGAGACGTCGAGGTCCAGGTCCTCCATCTCGTCCAGGCCGCCGCCGAGCCGGTACGCGTCGACGTGCACCAGCGCCGGGCCACCGGTCAGCGACGGGTGCACCCGGGCGATGACGAAGGTGGGCGAGGTCACGGCGCCCCGCACGCCCAGGGCCTCGCCCAGGCCGCGGGTGAGCGTCGTCTTCCCCGCGCCCAGCTCGCCGGTGAGCAGCACCAGATCGCCGGGGCGCAACAACGGCGCCAACCGGCGGCCCAACTCCTGCATCTGCTCGGGGGACTTGACGGTTACACGGGCAGTCGCGGCAGTGGTGCTCATGCCGCAAATGGTACGGCCCGGACGGGGCGGGGGTCCCACGTCCGGGCCGACGGCGCGGTTCTAGGCCCGCGCCGAGCGCGACCTGCGGGCCGCCGCACCCGCCCGCTCCACCAGGGCCACCAGGTGGTCGTTGACCAGCTCGGGCCGCTCCAGCATCACCAGGTGCCCGGCGTTTGGCACGCACACCAGCTCGGCGTCGGGCAGCACCTCGGCGATGGTGCGGCTGTGCTCGGCCGGGGTGATCAGGTCCTCCTCGCCGGCCAGCACCAGCGCGGGCACCGCGTCGTACGCCACCAGCGCCTCGGTCTTGTCGTGCACCGCGAACGCCGGGAAGAACTCGGCCACCACATCGATCGGCGTCGCCTCGATCAGCCGCTCCCCGAACCGCGCGATCGCCGGGTCCACGTCCGAACCACCGAACGAATAGCGCTTGATCAGCCCCGCGAACAGATCCGCGGTGGCCCGCCGCCCGCGCTCGACGATCTCGCTCTGCCGCCCCAGCGCCCGCAGCACCCCCGGCGCCAACCAGTGAAACGCCTTCGAACCCATCGACGGCAGCCCGAACCCGACCTCGCTCAGCCGGCCCGCCGACGTCCCGATCAGCGCCACGCCGACCACCCGCTCCGCCACGTACTCGGGGAACTGGTCCGCCAGCGCCATCACCGTCATCCCGCCCATGGAGTGCCCGACCAGCACGATCGGCCCCTCGGGCACCGCGGCGTCCAACACCGCCTTCAGGTCCCGGCCCAGCAGGTCGATGGTGACCGGCTCGGTGCCGTCGATCTGCCCGTGACCGCGCGCCGAGCGGCCGTGGCTGCGCTGGTCCCAGTGGACGGTGCGGACCGCGCCGCGCAGCGCGGCCCGCTGGAAGTGCCAGGAGTCCTGGCTCAGGCAGTAGCCGTGGCTGAAGACGACCGTGGGCGCCGGCGAACGCCGCCCCAGGGCCGCCGCGAGCCGCTTGTGCAGCCCGCTCCGGGCCTCCTGGACCGCCCGGACCTCCTTGCCCGCACGGGCGCCCGGCGCACCGTTCGCGGCCGCCCTGCCACCCCGGGACGACTTCGGGGCCGGGCCGTCCGCGACCTCGTCGACCTCGTAGTGCAGCGCGGTCCCGTCCTCGGCGACCGCCGTACCCGGGGTGCCGCGCAACGTCCCGTACGGGCCGACCGCGTCCAGCGCCAGCCGCGCCCGGCGGCGCATCCCCCGGCCGACCGTCAGCCGCTCCATGGCCACCCCGGCCGCCGCGCCCGCCGCGACCACGCCGATCGCCAGGCCCGCGAGGCCCGCCTGGCGGCCCGCCCTGGCCCAGTTCCCCGCCGCCTCCGCGGCCGTCTCGACGGCCTGCGCCGCGGCCTCGGTCCCGTCGGTCATGCCACGCCCCCCGTCAGCGCCGTGTCACCTTCCCGTCGGTCCCCGCCCTGCGCGGGGACCTCGCTGTCCACATAGACGCGCGGCACCCGCTTCCCGATCCGGGTGACGATCTCGTACCCGATCGTCCCGGCCGCCCGCGCCCAGTCCTCCGCGCTCGGCTCGCCGCGGTCCCCGGGCCCGAACAGCACCGCCGGCTCGCCGACCTCGGCCCCGTCGCCGCCCAGGTCGACCACGAACTGGTCCATCGCGATCCGCCCCGCGACCGTCCGCCACTTCCCGGCGACCAGCACCGGCCCCGTCCCCGAGGCGTGCCGCGGGATGCCGTCGGCGTACCCCAGGGGCACCAGCGCCAGGGTGGTCTCCCCCGGCGTCGTGTAGTGGTGCCCGTACGACACCCCGTGCCCGCCCGGCACCCGCTTCACCGACGCCAGCGACGCCTCCAGCGTCATCGCCGGCCGCAGCCCGAAGTCCTCCGGAACGCCGACCTCCGGGCTGGGCGAGACGCCGTAGATCCCGATCCCGCTGCGGACGAGGTCGAAGTGGGCCTCGGGGAGGGTGAGCAGCGCGGGGGTGTTGGCGATGTGCCGCACCTCCGGGCGCAGCCCGGCCGCCTCGGCGACCGCCAACGCCCGGCGGAACTCGGTCAGCTGGGCGGCGATCGACGGGTGCCCGGGCTCGTCGGCGCAGGCGAAGTGCGACCAGACGCCGGTGACGGTGAGCACCCCCTCGGCCTCGGCGGCTCTGGCGGCGGCGGTCAGCTCCGTCCAGTCCGCGGGCGGACAGCCGTTGCGGCCCAGGCCGGTGTCGATCTTCAGCTGCACGCGCGCGGGGCGCCGGCAGCGCCGCGCCGCGTCCGCGACCTCGCGCAGCGCCCACATCCCGCTCACCGAGACGTCCACGTCCTGCTCGATCGCCCGTCCCCAGGGCCCGCCCGGCGTCCACAGCCAGCACATCAACCGGCCGCGGTCGCCGGCCTCCCGCAGCGCGAACGCCTCCTCGGGCAGCGCCACACCCACCCAGCCCGCACCGGCCTCACGGGCCGCACGGGCGCAACGGATCGCGCCGTGCCCGTAGCCGTCGGACTTGACGACGGCCATCAGCTCTGCCCCGGGAGCGCGGTCCCGCAGTGCACGGACGTTCGACCGCACGGCGGCGAGGTCGATGGCGGCACGGGCGCGCTTAGCTGTCTCGTTCATCCCCCTCAGTGTCGCAGGCGACCCGGCCCCGGGGGCCGGGTGACGCCACAGTCGTCCCACGTTTGTGGGGCCTTCCCACGTTGGGGCGCGGCGCTCGCCTCGGGGTTACTCGCCGTAGCGGCGGGAGGTGGTGGGCGGCGGGGCCCCTCGTTGTCGGCTGCGGCCTGGGGGCTTGCGCCTGGCGGGTCCCGCCTGGTGGGCGCGGGCACTTTGCGCGTTCCGCCCCGGTGGGGCCGGCGCCTGGCGGGTTCTGCCCGGTGGGGGCTGGCGCTTTGCGCGTTCCGCCCGGTGGGGGCTGGCGCTTTGCGGCTTCTCGCCGTGGGTGGGGCCGGAGGGGCTGTCCCGGGGTACGTCCTCGGTGCGGGCGCCTCTGGTCAGTCAAGTGAGGAATACCCGGGGCTTTGCTCCAGATCCTGCGGGCGCACCCCGGGACATCCCCTCCGGCCTACGCCGTCGCCGACCACCCGCCGGTGGACCCACCCGCCACCAGCCCAACTCACAGACCACGGCGCCCTGGTGGCTACCCGACCGCGGCTGGCTCCGACAACGGCTGGCGTAGTCAGGTCGCTTGCGGGCCAGTAGTCAGGGTCACTCGCGGGCCAGGCAGCGACCCTTACTACGCCAGCCATCGGTGGTAGCCGTCGGCGGTCCGGGCCAGGAGTGGGCCGCCGCCCCGTGCCTTGCTCGCCGCCGCCTCCTCTTATCCGGCAACGAACGCGGAGGGGTGGGGAGTTCCGCGTTCCGTTACGGATTGTAGTCGGACGGGTGGGGGTGGTGAGGAGGCTTGGGGATACACCCGCGCAGTCGGGGCCGCACAGGCAGGACACAGTGGGGCCGCACAGGCAGGACACAGTCGGGGAGGCGACCGCCGAGGCCGAGGCCGGCAACGCTGCCCACAGGGACGCGACCGCGTAGCCGACCGGAACCGACGCGGCGGGAAAGACGCCAACGGCGCCGGGTCGGAGGGGATGTCCCGGAGCCCGCCCGCAGGATCTGGAGCAAAGCCCCGGGTAATCCTCACCCACACACCAGAGGCGCCCGCACCGAGGACGGGCTCCGGGGCAGCCCCTCCGACCCCCACCCACCGAAGAGTGAGCGAGGCCACCCCAGCCACCACCGCGCCAGACAGACAGACCGACAGACAGACAACAACGCGGGGCGACCACAAACCACCCCCCGCCGCCACGGCGCGCAACCACCCACCGACAGGGACCGGCGGCATACCCAACCCACCAAAACCCCAACGTGGGATGTCAAGAACAGACGTTGGCCCAAGCCTCCCCCAGCGCCCCCGCGACCCCCGACGCCGCGATCGGTTCGCCGTGCGGGCCGGCCGCGAGGCGCCCCGCGAGGCCGTGGAGGTAGGCGCCCACCGAGCCCGCATCGCGCGGCGCGAGGCCCGAGGCGAGGAGGGCCCCGGTGAGGCCGGAGAGGACGTCGCCGCTGCCGGCCGTGGCGAGCCACCCCGTCCCGGTGGGATTGGCCCGCACCGGAACGCCCGGCCCCGGATCCGCCACCAGCGTCGTCGAGCCCTTCAGCAGCACCGTCGCCCCGTACCGCGCCGCCAACTCCCGTACGGAGCCCAGCCGCGCCGCCTCGACCTCCTCGCGGCCGCGCCCCAGCAGCGCCGCCGCCTCCCCCGCGTGCGGCGTCAGCAGCGTCCCGGCCGCGCGCCGCCGGAGCCGATCCGGCGTCAGGAAGCGCAGCCCGTCCGCATCGACGAGCACCGGAACGTCCGCGTCCAGGACGGCCAGGACGTCGTCCAGCGCCCCCGCCTCGTCGCCGAGGCCCGGGCCGATCACCCACGACTGGACCCGGCCGGCCTTCCCCGGCGGGCCGGCGTGCACCAGCGTCTCCGGGAACCGCGCCAACACCGCGTCCGCCGCCGGCCCGACGTACCGCACCGCCCCGGCGCCGCCCCGCAGCGCGCCCGCCACCGCCAGCACCGCGGCCCCCGGATAGCGCGCCGACCCGGCGACCACCCCGACCACGCCCCGCCGGTACTTGTCGCTCTCGGCGGCCGGGCGCGGCAGCAACTCCGCGACGTCCGCATGTTGAAGCGCCGTCACCTCGGCGGTCTCCGGCGGGGTGAGCCCGATGTCCACCAGCCGCAGCGCGCCGGCCCGTTCGCGCGCCGGGTCGATCAGCAGGCCCGGCTTGTACGCGCCGAACGTGACGGTGACATCGGCCCACACGGCGTCCCCGTGCACCTCGCCGGTGTCGGCGTCCACCCCGCTCGGCAGGTCGACCGCCACCACCCTCGCGTGGTCCCACGCGGCGCGGGCGAGCCGGGCGGCCTCCGGGCGCAGCCCGCCGCGGCCGCCGATGCCGACGATGCCGTCGAGCACCAAGTCGGCGCGTTCGACGGCCCGGAGCGGGTCGGTGGCGACCCGGCCACCGGCGGCGCGGAGGGCGGCCAGGCCGCCGGCGTGCGCGCGTTCGGGCGCCAGCAGCACGGCGCTCACGCCGGCGCCGCGCCGCGCCAGCCGCGCGCCGGCGTACAGCGCGTCCCCGCCGTTGTCCCCACTGCCCACCAGGAGCACCACCCGGGAGCCGTAGACCCGGCCCAGCAACTCGGCGCAGGCGACGGCCAGTCCGGCCGCCGCCCGCTGCATCAGGGTCCCCTCGGGCAAGCGGGCCATCAGCTCCTGCTCGGCGGCCCGCACGGTCTCAACGCTGTAGGCAGTCCTCATGCGGCCAGTGTCACACCGGGGCGGGGGCGGGCGACGTACCGCGCGCCCGACGGCCGACGCGCGCCCGGGCGCTACCCCTCGGCGACCACCACCGCCGAGGCGACGCCCGCGTCGTGACTGAGCGACACATGCCAGGACCGCACGCCGAGTTCGGCGGCCCGGGCGGCGACCGTGCCCCGGACCCGCAGCCGCGGCTGCCCGCTGTCCTCGACGTAGACCTCGGCGTCCGTCCAGTGCAGTCCGCCCGGGGCGCCCAGCGCCTTGGCCACCGCCTCCTTGGCGGCGAACCGGGCCGCCAGGGAGGCGATGCCGCGCCGTTCGCCGCTCGGCAGCGTCAACTCCCCCTCGATGAACAGCCGGTGCGCCAACTCCGGCGTCCGCCGCAGCGCCGCGTCGAACCGGTCGATCTCCGCGACGTCGATCCCAACCCCAATGATCACCAGGTCACTCCACCGTGACCGACTTGGCGAGGTTGCGCGGCTGGTCGACCTCGTTGCCGCGGGCGGTGGCCAGCTCGCACGCGAACACCTGGAGCGGTACGGAGGAGACCAGCGGCTGGAGCAACACCGGCGTACGGGGCACCCGGACGAGGTGGTCGGCGTACGGGACCACCGCCTCGTCGCCCTCCTCCGCGATGACGATGGTGCGGGCGCCGCGGGCCCGGATCTCCTGGATGTTGGAGACGATCTTGTCGTGCAGGACGGACCGGCCGCGCGGCGAGGGGACGACCACGACGACCGGGAGGTCCTCCTCGATGAGCGCGATCGGGCCGTGCTTGAGCTCGCCGGCGGCGAAGCCCTCGGCGTGCATGTACGCCAGTTCCTTGAGCTTGAGGGCGCCTTCCAGGGCCACCGGGTAGCCGACGTGCCGGCCCAGGAAGAGCACGGTGTTCTTGTCGGCCAGGGAGCGGGCCAGTTCGCGGACCGGCTCCATGGTGTCGAGCACCTGCTCCACCTGCGTGCCGATGGCGGCCAGTTCGCGGACCACGGCCCGGATCTCGTCGCCCCACTTGGTGCCGCGGACCTGCCCGAGGTACAGCGCGACGAGGTAGACGGCGACGAGTTGGGTCAGGAACGCCTTGGTGGAGGCGACCGCGACCTCCGGGCCGGCGTGGGTGTAGAGCACCGCGTCGGACTCGCGGGGGATCGTCGAACCGTTGGTGTTGCAGATGGCGAGCACCCGCGCGCCCTGTTCGCGGGCGTGCCGCAGCGCCATCAGGGTGTCCATGGTCTCGCCGGACTGGCTGATGGCGATGACCAGCGTGCGGTCGTCGAGGATCGGGTCGCGGTAGCGGAACTCGCTGGCCAGCTCGGTCTCGCAGGGGATCCGCGTCCAGTGCTCGATGGCGTACTTGGCGATCATCCCGGCGTGGTAGGCGGTGCCGCAGGCCACGATGACGACCTTGCTGACCTCGCGCAGCACCGCCGGCGGGATCCGCACCTCGTCCAGCGAGAGGACGCCGGCGCCGTCGACCCGGCCCAGCAGGGTGTCGGCGACCGCCTTCGGCTGCTCGGCGATCTCCTTGAGCATGAAGTAGTCGTAGCCGCCCTTCTCGGCGGCGGAGGCGTCCCAGTCGACGTGGTAGGCGCGGACCTCGGCGGGCGCGCCGTCGAAGTCGGTGACCGTCACGCCGTCCCGGCGGAGCTCGACGACCTGGTCCTGGCCGAGTTCGACGGCCTCCCGGGTGTGCGCGATGAACGCCGCCACGTCGGAGGCGAGAAACGCCTCGTCCTCGCCGATGCCCACCACCAGCGGGGAGTTGCGGCGCGCCCCGACGACCAGGTCCGGCGCGTCGGCGTGCACCGCGACGAGGGTGAAGGCGCCCTCCAGTCGCCGGCACGTCTGCCGCATCGCCTCGGGCAGTTCGCCGCACGAGGAGTACGCCTCGGCGAGCAGGTGCGCGACCACCTCGGTGTCGGTCTCGGAGGTCAACGCGTGGCCGCGGTCGGTGAGTTCGGCGCGCAGCGCGGCGAAGTTCTCGATGATGCCGTTGTGGACGACGGACACCCGGCCGGCGTTGTCCAGGTGCGGGTGCGCGTTGACGTCCGTCGGGCCGCCGTGCGTGGCCCACCGGGTGTGGCCGATGCCGACCGTGCCCGAGGGCAGCGGCCGATCGGCCAACTCCTTCTCCAGATTGGCCAGTTTCCCGGCCTTCTTGGCCGCCGCCAGACCCCCGTCGGCCAGGACCGCGACGCCGGCCGAGTCGTAGCCGCGGTACTCCAGCCGCTTCAGCCCGGCCAGCACCACCTCTAGGGCGCTCTGCCCGCCCACGTAACCCACGATTCCGCACATGGGGGGCAGCCTACGCGCCGGCCTCGACCCCGCGCCGTACGGGCGCGCGCCGCGGCCCGGCCCCGGAATCCCCCGCCCTGGCCCGCTCCCGGCGCGGGTCGCGCGGACCCGCAGGTCGGACCGTGCGGGCCGGCCGCACCGCCACCCCGCCGCGGCCCGCCCGCCCGCGCGGCGGACAATGGGCCCGTGTCTTTGACGACGGATCCGCACGCGCACCCACGACGCCGCACCGACAGCTCGCCGTACGTCGATCTGACGCGCGCGGAGTGGAGCGCCCTACGGGAGAAGACCCCGCTGCCGTTGACCGCCGAGGAGGTCGAGCAACTGCGCGGCCTCGGCGACGTCATCGACCTCGACGAGGTGCGCGACGTCTACCTCCCGCTGTCCCGGCTGCTCAACCTCTACGTCGGCGCCACCAGCAATCTGCGCGGCGCGCTCAACACCTTCCTGGACGACACCGGCAACGGCCACGGCTCGCAGCCCGGCACCCCGTTCGTGATAGGCGTGGCCGGCAGCGTCGCAGTCGGCAAGTCCACCACCGCCCGGCTGCTCCAGGCGCTGTTGGCCCGCTGGCCGGAGCATCCGCGGGTGGAGCTGATCACCACCGACGGCTTCCTCTACCCCAACGCCGAGCTGCACCGGCGTGGCCTGATGTCCCGTAAGGGCTTCCCGGAGTCCTACGACCGTCGGGCGCTGACCCGCTTCGTCGCGGACGTGAAGTCGGGCCGGGCGGAGGTCACCGCGCCGGTCTACTCGCACCTGATCTACGACATCGTGCCCGACGAGCGGCTGACCGTGCACCGGCCGGACATCCTGATCGTCGAGGGGCTCAACGTCCTCCAGCCGGCGCTGCCCGGCAAGGACGGCCGCACCCGGCTGGGCCTGGCCGACTTCTTCGACTTCTCGGTCTACGTGGACGCCCGGTCCGAGGACATCGAGCGCTGGTACCTCGGCCGCTTCCGCAAGCTGCGTCAGACGGCGTTCCAGAACCCGTTCTCGTACTTCCGCAAGTACACCCAGGTCTCCGAGGAGGAGGCGCTGGACTACGCGCGGATGATGTGGCGCACCATCAACCGCCCCAACCTGGAGCAGAACGTGGCGCCCACCCGCGGCCGCGCCAACCTGGTGCTCCGCAAGGGCCCGGACCACAAGGTGCAGCGGCTGTCCCTGCGGAAGCTGTAGACAACGCGGCGGGGGCGCCCGGGCGGCGGCAGAACTGCCGCCGGGGCGCCCCCGCCGTCCGTAACTCCGTTACCCCAGAGCGGACTTGACCGCGTCGGCAAGCCGCTGGGCGACCGCCCGCGCCTGCTCGATGTCGGCGGCCTCGACCATCACCCGCACCAGCGGCTCGGTGCCCGACGGCCGCAGCAGCACCCGACCGGTGGCGCCCAGCTCCCGCTCCGCCTCGGCGACCGCCGCGGACACCTCGGGGGAGCTGCCCACCCGGGACTTGTCGACGTCGGGCACGTTGATGAGGATCTGCGGCAGCCGCTCCATGACGCCGGCGAGCTCGGCCAGGGTCCGGCCGGTCGCGGCGACCCGGGCCGCCAGCATCAGGCCGGTCAGCGTCCCATCGCCGGTGGTGGCGTGGTCCAACACGATGACGTGCCCGGACTGCTCGCCGCCCAGCGCGAAGCCGTGGGCCTTCATCTCCTCCAGGACGTAGCGGTCGCCGACCGCGGTCTGGACGAGGGCGATGCCGGCGCGCTCCATGGCCAGCTTGAAGCCGAGGTTGGACATGACGGTGGCGACGACGGTGTCCTCGCGCAGCGTGCCGGCCTCGTGCATGCCGAGCGCCAGGACGGAGAGGATCTGGTCGCCGTCGACCTCGTTGCCGGCGTGGTCCACGGCCAGGCAGCGGTCGGCGTCACCGTCGTGGGCCACGCCCAGGTCCGCGCCGTGCTCGACGACGGCGGCGCGCAGCTTGTCGAGGTGGGTGGAGCCGCAACCGTCGTTGATGTTCAGGCCGTTGGGCTCGGTGCCGAGGGTGATGACCTCGGCGCCGGCCCGCGCGAACGCCTCGGGCGAGACCCGGGCCGCCGCGCCGTGCGCCCCGTCGATGACGATCTTCAGCCCGTCCAGGCGGTTGGGCAACACGCCGACCAGGTGCGCGACGTACTTGTCGAAGCCCTCGTCGTAGTCGGTGACCCGGCCGACGCCGGAGCCGGTGGGCCGCTCCCACGGCTCGCCGGAGCTGTGTGCCCGGTAGGTCTCCTCGATCCGGTCCTCCAGCTCGTCGGCCAGCTTGTGGCCGCCGCGCGCGAAGAACTTGATGCCGTTGTCGGGCATCGGGTTGTGGCTGGCGGAGAGCATCACGCCCAGGTCGGCGCCGAGCGCCCCGGTCAGGTACGCGACCGCCGGGGTCGGCAGCACGCCCACCCGCAGCACGTCCACCCCGGCGCTGGCCAGGCCCGCGACCACCGCGGCCTCCAGGAACTCACCGGACGCCCGCGGATCGCGGCCGACCACGGCCGTCGGCCGGTGCCCTGCAAACGTCCCCGCCTCGGCCAGCACGTGTGCCGCCGCGACCGACAGGCCGAGCGCCAGCTCCGCCGTCAGGTCCGCATTGGCGACGCCGCGCACACCGTCCGTGCCGAAGAGTCGTCCCACTGGTGTCCTCCATTGCGATCCACCAGGCGCCGTCCCGGGCGCCTGCCACCGAGTGTCTAAACGACCGCCCCGGCAGCACACAGCGTGCCGCCGGGGCGAACGTGACGTACGGGCAGCGATTAGCGCTTGCTGTACTGCGGCGCCTTGCGGGCCTTCTTGAGACCGGCCTTCTTGCGCTCGACCGCACGGTCGTCACGCTTGAGGAACCCGGCCTTCTTCAGGGCGGGACGGTTGGCGTCCACGTCCGCCTCGTTCAGCGCACGGGCCACGCCGAGGCGCAGCGCACCGGCCTGGCCGGAGATGCCGCCGCCGGCGATGCGGGCGATGACGTCGTAGCGGTTGTCCAGTTCGAGCACCTTGAAGGGCTCGTTGACTTCCTGCTGGTGCACCTTGTTGGGGAAGTAGCCCTCAAGGGTGCGGCCGTTGATCTTCCACTGGCCGGTGCCCGGGACGATCCGGACGCGGGCGATGGCGTTCTTGCGGCGGCCCAGGCCGGCGGCCGGCTGCGGCTCACCGAAGCGGGACGCGAGGGACTCGGAGGTGTACTCGCCCTCCACGACCTCGGTCTCGGTGGTGTACTGCTCGACCTCGACCTCGTCCAGCGGGGTCTCGGGGGTGGTCTCAGCCACGATGCTCCTCAGATTCTCTCTGTCGTCTTAGGGGGTGGCCGGACTTACTGCGCGACCTGGGTGATCTCGAACGGGACCGGCTGCTGAGCAGCGTGCGGGTGCTCGGCACCCGCGTAGACCTTCAGCTTCGAGAGCATCTGACGGCCGAGGGTGTTCTTGGGGAGCATGCCCTTGATGGCCTTCTCGACGGCCTTCTCGGGGTTCTTGTCCAGCAGCTCGTCGTAGCGGACGGAGCGCAGACCACCCGGGAAGCCGGAGTGGCGGTAGGCCATCTTCTGGGTGCGCTTGTTGCCGGAGAGGTGCACCTTGTCGGCGTTGATGATGATGACGAAGTCACCCGTGTCAACGTGAGGGGCGTAAACCGGCTTGTGCTTACCCCGCAGGAGGGTGGCGGCCTGGCTGGCCAGGCGGCCCAGGACGACGTCCTGCGCGTCGATGATGTGCCACTGGCGCTGAACGTCGCCGGGCTTGGGGCTGTACGTACGCACGTCTTAGCCTTCGCTTCGTGAGTTGGGTATCCCCTGGTCCTGACGGACCGCGGGGAAGGGTCCTGTCCTGGCACCACGGCCACTCACACAGCCAGGCGGCACTACGGGCGACGCAACCCGATCGTCCACTGCTGGTCAGCGGCCCTGTAAGCCGGCGTAAGGCCCCTCACGTGAGATGGAGCAAGCCCATACGCATAACGAACTAGCAGGATACTGACCCGACCCCGTACGGGTCAAAACACGCACCGGACGGACGTGCGACCTGCCCCTTCTCCCCCACCGGCCGCGCGGCCGAGCCCCTCGCCACGACCGCCTCCGTCGCCGCCCCCCACAGGCCGCGGGGCCCTTCGCACAGGAAGCACTCCGGCCCCCCACACGGACGCGCGTGCGCATTAAGATGCGCGGCATGAGTTTTGGGCAAGGGGGGCCGTTCGGCGGCCAGGGGGATTCCACCCCGAACTGGGAGGCGCTGGCCGACGAGAGCGAGGCCCGCAACCGCCGCAAGCGCTGGCTGATGATCGGCGGCGGCGCGATCGCCGCGCTCGCGGTCGCCGGCATCGTGGCCGCCGCCGTGATCACCAGCAGCGGCCCCTCCGACGGCAACCCCTCGGCCCACCCCAGCACGTCCGGCCAGTCCGCCCTGCCGGACGACAAGCCGTCCTTCCCCGACGTCTCGGTCCCGCCGCCGCCCAACCCGCAGGACTACATCTCCGACCCCAAGAAGGACACCGCGCCGCTCAATCCGGACACCCTCTTCCCGCAGCGGACCATGGTCGTCGGCGAGCACAGCTACGCGAAGACGACCGCGGCCAGCACCGGCGACTGCACCGCCGGCGCCCAGGGCGCCCTGGTCTCCTCGCTCAGCCACAACGGCTGCAAGCAGCTGCTGCGCGCCACGTACACCAAGGGCGGGGTCGCGGTCACCATCGGCGTCGCGGTCTTCGACTCCCCCGCCAAGGCCACCGCGGTGATGAACGAGAGCAAGCCCAACCTCATGCCGCTGCCCGGCGGCGAGGTCCCCGCCAACTTCTGCCAGGGCAGCAAGTGCCGGATGACCACCAACGCCACCGGCCGCTACGCCTACTTCACCATCGCCGGCTTCACCAACGGCAAGGACGTCGGCGGCAACGACGCCTCCCAGCAGATCAGCCGGGACGGCGGGGCCTACGCCTTCACGCAGATCGCCCAGCGCGGCAAGGACCAGGCCGCCAAGGCCGCCGCGGAGCAGCTCAAGGAGGCCGAGCGGAAGGCCGGCCGGACCTCCTGACGCGTAGCACGCCGTAGCGCCGGCCCGCCCGCCGTGGCGGCGCGGGCAGGCCGTTTGGAGGGGCCTCAGCAGCAGCAGCCCGACGGCAGCGACCGCTTGTTGCGCGCCTCCTTGTTGCGGGCCATCAGCAGCTCGTCGGCCGGGTACCCGACCTCCTCCAGCGTCAGCCCGTGCGGCCGCACCACGTGCACCGCGGAATCCCGCACCCCGGCGGCCAACACCTTCCCCGGCCAGTCCACCGGCCGGTGCCCGTCGCCGACGAACAGCAGCGCCCCCACCAGCGACCGCACCATGTTGTGGCAGAACGCGTCCGCCCGCACCGTCGCCGTGACGATCCCGTCCGCGCCCCGCTCCCAACTCAGCTCCTGGAGCGTGCGGATGGTGGTCGCGCCGTCCCGCCGCTTGCAGTACGCGGCGAAGTCGTGCTCCCCCAGCAGCGCCCGGGACGCCTCGTTCATCGCCGCCACGTCCAGGTCCCAGTCGTGCCACAGCACGTGCCCGCGCAACAGCGGATCGACGCCGCCGTGCTGGTCGCAGACCCGGTACGCGTAGCGCCGCCAGATCGCCGAGAACCGGGCGTTGAAACCGTAGGGCGCCTCGGTGACCCGCCACACCCGGACGTCCTTGGGCAGCCGCCCGGCCAGCCGGCGCAGCAGCTTGTCGGCGTGCTCGGCCCACAGCTCGGCCGGCAGGTCCACGTGCGCCACCTGCCCGCGCGCGTGCACCCCGGCGTCGGTCCGCCCGGCGACGGTGAGCTCGTAGGTCTCGCCGGACCGCGTCACGGTCCGGATCGCGTCCTCCAACTCCCCCTGGACCGTGCGCCGTTCGCGCTGTTTGGCCCACCCGGAGAACTCCGTACCGTCGTACGACAGATCCAGCCGCACCCGGACGAACCCGGGCTCCACTTCGTCACTCACACCAGCAATCCTCTCAGGCCGGGCGCAGACGAAAGCGGGCCCGCCCCCAGGGGGGCGGACCCGCTCACCGCTTCAGCGCCGGACTCAGGCGTCCTTCGCAGCCTTGTCAGCCGCATCCGCGGCGGGCTCGGCGGCGGCCTCGTCGGCCTCCTTCACCGCGCGCTTGGTCGCGGCCTCGGCCTCGGCAACGGTCGCCTTCTTGGCGATCTCGCCCTCGACCAGCTCGATGACGGCCATCGGGGCGTTGTCACCACGGCGGTTGCCGATCTTGGTGATGCGGGTGTAGCCACCCGGACGCTCCGAGAACCGCGGCGCGATCTCGGTGAAGAGCGTGTGCACGACGCTCTTGTCCGTGATCAGCTCCATGACCTGACGACGGTTGTGCAGGTCGCCCTTCTTCGCCTTGGTCACCAGACGCTCGGCGAACGGACGCAGACGACGGGCCTTGGCCTCGGTCGTGGTGATGCGGCCGTGCTCGAAGAGGTTGGTCGCCAGGTTCCGCAGGAGCGCCTTCTCGTGCGAAGCGCTGCCGCCCAGACGGGCACCCTTGGTGGGCTTCGGCATGGTGTTTCTCCTTCATTGCTGCACCGGCCGTATCAGGTACCGGTGTCAGTTCCCACGAGGCGGCCGCCCCGCGGAAGTCACAAGCCGGCCCGAGCGTCGCGAGGACGCCCGAGCCGGAAAATCTCAGCCCGTCCGGCGTTTGAGGACAAAGCCTCAGCCGGACACGGCGGGACAGTCGAGCACGCTCGACCACCCCGCCGTCAGGGCGATCAGTACTGCTCGGTCTCCACGAAGCCCTGGTCCGCGTCGTCGTCCGCACCGAACGCGTCGGCGGCGGCGGTCGGGTCGAACCCGGGGGGCGAGTCCTTCAGGGCCAGGCCCATGCCGGCCAGCTTCGCCTTGACCTCGTCGATCGACTTCGCACCGAAGTTGCGGATGTCGAGCAGGTCCGCCTCGGACCGGGCCACGAGCTCACCCACGGAGTGGATGCCCTCGCGCTTGAGGCAGTTGTAGGAGCGGACGGTGAGCTCCAGCTCCTCGATCGGCAGCGCCAGGTCGGCGGCGAGCGCGGCGTCCGTCGGGGACGGGCCCATGTCGATGCCCTCGGCGTCGATGTTCAGCTCGCGGGCGAGACCGAACAGCTCCACCAGGGTCTTACCGGCCGAGGCCATGGCGTCGCGCGGACGCATCGCCTGCTTGGTCTCGACGTCGACGATCAGCTTGTCGAAGTCGGTGCGCTGCTCGACACGGGTCGCCTCGACCTTGTACGTGACCTTGAGCACCGGCGAGTAGATCGAGTCGACCGGGATGCGGCCGATCTCCTGGCCGACCTGCTTGTTCTGGACGGCGGAGACGTAGCCGCGACCGCGCTCGACGGTCAGCTCCATCTCCAGCTTGCCCTTGCCGTTCAGCGTGGCCAGGACCAGGTCGGGGTTGTGCACCTCGACACCGGCCGGCGGCGCGATGTCGGCGGCGGTGACGACGCCGGGGCCCTGCTTGCGCAGGTACATCACGACCGGCTCGTCGTGCTCCGAGGAGACGACCAGCTGCTTGATGTTGAGGATCAGGTCGGTGACGTCTTCCTTGACGCCGGGCACGGTGGTGAACTCGTGCAGCACGCCGTCGATGCGGATGGACGTGACCGCCGCACCCGGGATCGAGGAGAGCAGGGTCCGGCGAAGGGAGTTGCCGAGGGTGTAACCGAAGCCCGGCTCCAGCGGCTCGATCACGAACCGGGAGCGGTACTCGTCGACGACCTCTTCGGTCAACGAGGGACGCTGAGCGATCAGCATGGTGTGTTTCCTTCAGTCGTGGACGCCCGCTATTTGACGTCCGCTGTACTGACAAGGGTACGGGCGGCACGGCGCCATCGGCTCCGTACCGCCCCCACCGGTCAGCTCTTACTTGGAGTAGAGCTCGACGATCAGCTGCTCCTGCACCTGGGTGTCGATCACCTGGCGCTCGGGCAGGCTGTGCACGAGGATCCGCAGCTGCCCGGGGACCGCCTCCAGCCACGCCGGAACGGTCTTCTCGCCGGCCTCGGCCTTGGCCACCTCGAAGGGGGTCAGGGCGCGAGAGCCCTCGCGGACCTCGATGACGTCGTGCACGGCCACGCGCGCCGACGGGATGTCGGTCTTGCGGCCGTTGACCTGGATGTGTCCGTGACGGACCAGCTGACGAGCGTGGTCGCGGGACTTGGCGAAGCCGGCCCGGTAGATCACGTTGTCGAGACGGGTCTCAAGGATGCGCAGAAGGTTCTCACCGGTCTTGCCGGACTTCTGGTTCGCTTCCTTGTAGTAGTTCACGAACTGCTTCTCAAGGACGCCGTAGATGCGGCTGCACTTCTGCTTCTCGCGCAGCTGCAGCAGGTACTCGCTGTCCTTGGTGCGCCCGCGACCGTGCTCACCCGGGGGGTAAGGACGGATCTCGATCGGGCACTTTGCGCTCTCGCACTTGCTCCCCTTGAGGAAGAGCTTCTGCTTCTCCCGACGGCAACGCTTGCAGTCGGCCCCGGTGTAACGCGCCATTGTCTAGTTGTCTCCTACTTCAGTGGGTCAGACGCGGCGACGCTTGGGCGGGCGGCATCCGTTGTGCGGGGTGGGGGTGACGTCCTGGATGGAGCCCACCTCAAGGCCGGTCGCCTGCAGCGAACGGATGGCGGTCTCGCGGCCCGAGCCCGGGCCCTTGACGAAGACGTCGACCTTGCGCATGCCGTGCTCCTGCGCGCGGCGGGCGGCCGACTCGGCGGCCATCTGCGCGGCGAAGGGGGTGGACTTGCGCGAGCCCTTGAAGCCGACGTGGCCGGCAGAGGCCCAAGAGATCACGTTCCCGGTCGGGTCGGTGATCGAGACGATCGTGTTGTTGAACGTGCTCTTGATGTGAGCGTGCCCGTGGGCGACGTTCTTCTTCTCCTTGCGGCGCACCTTCTTGGCGCCGGCCGTACGGCCCTTCGGAGGCATTCAATAACTCCCGTGGAGGTGGTCGGTCCTACAGCGAAGACCGCTGGCGGGGTCCTGCTGAGGACTACTTCTTGCCCGGCTTCTTCTTGCCGGCGATCGCGCGACGCGGACCCTTGCGGGTACGGGCGTTCGTGCTGGTGCGCTGACCGTGCACCGGCAGGCCGCGGCGGTGACGCAGACCCTGGTAGCAGCCGATCTCGACCTTGCGGCGGATGTCGGCCTGGATCTCGCGACGGAGGTCACCCTCGGTCTTGAGGTTGTTGTCCACGTACTCGCGGATCTTGACGAGGTCTTCCTCGGTCAGGTCGCGGACCCGGGTGTCCGGGTTCACGCCGGTCGCGGCGAGGGTCTGCTCCGAGAGCGTCCGCCCAATGCCGAAAACGTAGGTGAGGCCGACCACCACACGCTTGTCGCGCGGGAGGTCAACGCCTGCGAGGCGTGCCATTGATGTGGCTCCTGATGGCTATTCGGAGGTCTTCCGCAGCACCGTTCCCGTAAGACTCTGCGGCATTACGAGCCGGGTCCCCGGCCTCCGAGCCGGGGGTGTCGTCCCCTCACGCCGGGCGCGGGGGTCGGGTGACTGCGTATGTACGTGTACTTCGTGCGTCGCGCGAACTGCGAAGTTGCAGGTGGTCGGCGTGCGTCAGCCCTGGCGCTGCTTGTGGCGCAGGTTGTCGCAGATGACCATGACCCGGCCGTGGCGGCGGATCACCTTGCACTTGTCGCAGATCTTCTTGACGCTCGGCTTGACCTTCATGGGTGTGAGGTTCTCCGGGTCAGTGCCAATGCCCCACGGGAGCGGGGCTTCGACAAGATCTACTTGTAGCGGTAGACGATTCGGCCACGCGTCAGGTCGTAGGGAGAGAGCTCCACGACGACCCGGTCATCCGGGAGGATACGGATGTAGTGCATCCGCATCTTGCCGCTGATGTGCGCGAGGACCTTGTGACCGTTCTGGAGCTCCACCTTGAACATTGCGTTCGGCAGAGACTCGATCACGGTGCCCTCAATCTCGATGGCACCTTGCTTCTTGGCCACGCTTCGCCTTTCGGATCGGCTACCTTGATCGACTCATGTGCACGTCGGCCGTGAGATGTGCTGGCAATGCTTCAACATTGCCCCCTATCTCCAGGCACACGGATGCACGAGAGCCGACGCGTCAGTCTACGTCAGTGCCTGAGAAAAGACGAATCCAGGGTTATTGCCCGCAGACCAAGATCCTTACGCGCCAAGGCCAGTTACTAGCCCAGGGGGTCCGGCGCCGCGGTGATGCCGAGGGAGGCCAGCTTGGCCTTGCCGCCGTCCGGCGCGGTCAGCACCAGCGGGCCGTCCTCGGTGAGCGCGACCGAGTGCTCCCAGTGCGAGGACCAGCTGCCGTCGTTGGTCTTGACCGTCCAGTCGTCGTCCAGGACGTGGGTCTTGGCGGTGCCGAGGTTGACCATCGGCTCGATGGCGATGCAGAAGCCGGGCACCAGCTTCGGGCCCCGGCCGCGCTTGCGGTCGACGTAGTTCAACAGGTGCGGGTCCATGTGCATCTGCGAGCCGATGCCGTGGCCGCCGTAGTCCTCGACGATGCCGTACTTGCCGCTGGACGGCCGGGGTTGGCGACGGATGTAGCCCTCGATCGCCTTGGAGATGTCCACCAGCCGGTTGCCCTTGGCGACCGCGGCGATGCCGGCCCACATCGACTCCTCGGTGACCCGGCTGAGTTCAACCAGCTCGGCGGAGTGGCCGGAGCCGACGAAGGCGGTGTACGCCGCGTCGCCGTGCCAACCGTCGACGATCGCGCCGCAGTCGATGGAGATGATGTCGCCGTCGGCCAGCACCGTGTCGGCGGACGGAATGCCGTGCACCACAACGTCGTTGACCGAGGTGCAGATCGTGGCGGGGAAGCCGCCGTAGCCCAGGAAGTTGGACTTCGAGCCGTGCTCGGCGAGCACCTTGCGCGCGGCCTCGTCCAGGTCCTTGGTGGTGGCGCCCGGCACCGCGACCTCACGGGTCGCGGCGTGAATGGCGGCGACCACCAGCCCCGCCTCGCGCATCTTCGCGATCTGCGCGGGGTTCTTGATCTCCAGCATGCCGGTGCCTACCGCCTTCGCTCTCGTTCGCGGGTCCGTCCCGCCGACCCAACACTACGGCCGCGGCGCCCGTGTGGGACACCGCGGCCGTACCGAGTTGCTCGCTTATTCGCCGCGGCCCAGGGCGTGCAACGCCCGCTGGGTGACCTCCGCGACCTTGCCGAGGGCCGGGATCGTGACGACCAGGTCCTGGGCCTTGTAGTAGTCGATGATCGGCTCGGTCTCCGAGTGGTAGACCTCCAGCCGCTTGCGGACGGTGTCCTCGCGGTCGTCCTCACGCTGGTACAGCTCGCCGCCGCACGCGTCGCAAACGCCCTCGACCTTGGGCTGGTTGTACTCGACGTGGAAGACGTGGCTGGAGTCCTTGCGGCAGATCCGCCGGCCGGCGATCCGCTTGACCACCTCGTCCTCGGGGACCTCCAGGTCCAGCACCGCGTCCAACTTCAGGCCCTGGCCCCGGAGATACGCGTCCAGCGCCTCGGCCTGACCGAGGTTGCGCGGGAACCCGTCCAGCAGGAAGCCCTCGGCCGCGTCGCCCTGCTCCATGCGGTCCTCGGCCATCCCGATGGTGACCGAGTCCGGAACGAGGTTGCCGGCGTCCATGTAGGACTTGGCCTCGACGCCCAGGGGCGTGCCCTGAGAGATGTTGGCCCGGAACAGGTCCCCCGTGGAGATGTGCGGGATCGCCAGGTCCTTGGCGAGGTACGCGGCCTGCGTACCCTTACCGGCTCCCGGGGGTCCGACGAGGACGATTCGCATCAGCGGAGGAACCCTTCGTAGTTGCGCTGCTGAAGCTGGCTCTCAATCTGCTTCACGGTCTCCAGACCCACACCCACGATGATCAGGATGCTCGTCCCGCCGAACGGGAAGTTCTGGTTCGCGTTGAACAGCACCAACGCCACTGTTGGTACGAGCGCGATCAGCCCCAGGTACAGCGAGCCCGGCCACGTGATCCGGTTGAGCACGTAGCTGAGGTACTCGGCCGTCGGGCGACCAGCCCGGATGCCCGGGATGAAGCCACCATACTTCTTCATGTTGTCGGCAACTTCTTCGGGGTTGAAGCTGATGGCCACGTAGAAGAAGGCGAAGAAAACGATGAGCAAGAAGTACGCGGCGATGTAAACCGGGTGATTTCCCTTGGTGAAGTTGCTGGCGATCCACCGCGCCCAGCCCGCGTTGGATCCGCTGAACTGAGCGATCAGGGCCGGGATGTAGAGCAACGATGACGCGAAGATGACGGGAATCACACCCGCCTGGTTCACCTTCAGCGGGATGTACGTGGACGTACCGCCGTAAGACCGGCGACCGATCATGCGCTTCGCGTACTGCACCGGGATCCGCCGCTGCGCCTGCTCGACGAAGACCACCAGGGCGACCATCGCCAGGCCCACCACGATCACCGAGAAGAACTCGATCCAGCCGTCGGCCAGCTTGCCGGTCAGCTTGATCTGCCACAGCGCGCCCGGGAAGCCGGCGGCGATCGAGATGAACATCAGGATCGACATGCCGTTGCCGATGCCGCGGTCGGTGACCAGCTCGCCGAGCCACATGATCAGGCAGGTGCCGGCGGTCATCGTGATCACCATCGTGATGGTGGTGAAGATCGAGTCGTTGGGCACGATCTGGCTGGCGACCGGGCAGCTCTGGAAGAGCGCGCCGCTGCGGGCGGTGGCCACCAGGCCGGTGCCCTGCAACACGGCCAGCGCCACGGTCAGATAGCGGGTGTACTGGGTGATCTTCGCCTGGCCGGACTGCCCCTCCTTCTTGAGGGCCTCCAGCCTGGGGATCACCACGGTCAGCAGCTGGAGGATGATGCTCGCCGTGATGTACGGCATGATCCCCAGCGCGAAGATCGTGATCTGCAGCAGCGCTCCACCGCTGAACATGTTCACCAGGGCGAACAACCCGCTGTTGCCGCCGGCCTGCTTCATGCAGGTCTCGACGTTCGCGTAGTTCACCCCTGGGACCGGGACGTGCGCCCCGATCCGGTAGAGCACGATGATGCCCAGTGTGAACAGCAGCTTCTTGCGCAGGTCGGGCGTCTTGAACGCTCGGGCGAACGCGGTGAGCACGGTGCCTCCTGCGCCCCCCGCCCCATGCGGTCGGGAGGTGACGGTCTTGAGGATCGACGAATTAGCGGCTGTACCGCGCGGATTCGGCCCGCACGGCGGGTGCCGGGGGCGGCCCCCCGGACAAATCAAACAGTGCAGGCCACCTTACCGGCGACCGTACCCCCGTGGAACGACCAACCGGGGATGCCCCAATCGATGGGCATCCCCGGTCAGTTGAACCAACGAACTCAGAGGAGTTCGGTGACGCTGCCACCAGCAGCGGTGATCTTCTCCTTGGCGGAACCGGAGACGGAGTCAACCGTCACCTGGAGCGCCACGGAGATCTCGCCCTGGCCCAGGACCTTGACGAGCTCGTTCTTGCGCACCGCGCCCTTGGCGACCAGGTCGGCCACCGTGACCTCGCCACCCTGCGGGTAGAGCGCGGCCAGCTTCTCCAGGTTCACGACCTGGAACTGCTTGTGGGCGGGGTTCTTGAAGCCCTTCAGCTTCGGGAGGCGCATGTGGAGGGGCATCTGCCCACCCTCGAAGCGCTCCGGAACCTGGTAACGGGCCTTGGTGCCCTTGGTACCACGACCAGCGGTCTTACCCTTGGACGCCTCACCACGACCGACACGGGTCTTGGCGGTCTTGGCGCCCGGGGCGGGCCGGAGGTTGTGGACCTTCAGCGGGTTGGTCTCCGCCATGTCAGTCGACCTCCTCGACCGTCACCAGGTGACGCACGGTGTGGACCATGCCGACGACCTCGGGACGGGCATCCCGGACGACGCTGTCGTTCAGGCGCTTGAGGCCGAGCGAACGGAGCGTGTCACGGTGGTTCTGCTTGCTACCGATGTAGGACTTGGTCTGGGTGATCTTGATGCGCATCACGCACTCACCCCGGCACGCGCCCGCAGCAGAGCGGCGGGAGCAACGTCCTCCAGCGGCAGACCACGACGGGCGGCGATCTCCTCGGGCCGCTGCAGGCCCTTGAGCGCCTCCACCGTGGCGTGCACGATGTTGATCGGGTTCGACGAACCGAGCGACTTGCTCAGCACGTCGTGGATGCCCGCGCACTCCAGGACGGCGCGCACCGGGCCACCGGCGATCACACCGGTACCGGGGGAAGCCGGCTTGAGCAGGACGACGCCCGCAGCCTTCTCGCCCTGGATCGGGTGCGGAACGGTACCGGCGATACGGGGGACCTTGAAGAAGTTCTTCTTGGCCTCTTCCACGCCCTTGGCGATGGCAGCCGGAACTTCCTTGGCCTTGCCGTAACCGACACCTACGGTGCCGTCACCGTCGCCCACCACGACGAGCGCGGTGAAGCTGAAGCGACGACCACCCTTGACAACCTTGGCGACGCGGTTGATCGCGACAACGCGCTCAACGTACGCGGTCTTCTCGGCGGCAGCGCCACCGTCGCGACCCTTCCGGTCCCGCCGCTCGCCGCCACCGGCACCGCTCCCGCGGCGCTGGGGTCCAGCCATTGGAATTACCTCTCTCTGTTACGTCCGCTAGCTCCGGAACCGGGGCTTAGAACTTCAGCCCGGCTTCGCGGGCGGCGTCGGCCAGAGCGGCAATCCGCCCGGCGTACTGCTTGCCACCGCGGTCGAACACGACGGCCTCGACACCGGCGGCCTTGGCACGCTCGGCGACCAGGGCGCCAACCTTCTGGGCCTGGGCGCTCTTGTCGCCCTCGCCACCACGGATCGACGCGTCCAGGGTCGACGCCGACGCCAGGGTGTGACCCTGAACGTCGTCGATGACCTGGGCGAAGATGCCGCGGTTCGATCGCGTCACGACCAGACGGGGGCGCTCCTGCGTACCCGAAATCCGCTTACGGATGCGGATGTGGCGACGCTTGGCGGCAGCGCGCTTGTAGGCGTTGCCCTTAGCGATCTTCACACCGTATGCCATGGCTTACTTACCCGCCTTTCCGACCTTGCGGCGGATGACTTCGCCCTCGTACTTGACGCCCTTGGCCTTGTACGGGTCGGGCTTCCGCAGCTTGCGGATGTTCGCGGCGACCTCGCCGACCTTCTGCTTGTCGATGCCCTCGACGCTGAACTTCGTCGGCGACTCGACCTTGAAGGAGATGCCCTCGGGCGCCTCGATCAGGATCGGGTGGCTGTAGCCCAGGGAGAACTCCAGGTTGGAGCCCTTGGCCTGGACGCGGTAACCGACACCGCTGATCTCAAGCTTCTTCGCGTAGCCCTGGGTCACGCCGGTGATCATGTTCGCCACCAGCGTGCGGGACAGGCCGTGCAGGGCCTTGTTCTGACGCTCGTCGTTCGGACGGGAGACGGCGATGGCGCCGTCCTCACCCTTGGCGACCTCGATGGGCGCCGCGACGGTGTGCGAAAGGGCGCCCTTGGGGCCCTTCACGTTGACCGTGCGGCCCTCGATGGTGACGTCCACACCAGCGGGAACCTGGATGGGCAGCTTGCCAATGCGCGACATTAGCTATTCCTCCGTTCCCTGTTACCAGACGTAGGCGAGGACTTCCCCACCCACGCCCTTCTTCTGCGCCTGCTGGCCGGTCAGGAGACCGTGGGACGTGGAGATGATCGCCACGCCCAGGCCACCGAGGACCCGCGGCAGGTTGGTGGACTTGGCGTAGACCCGCAGACCCGGCTTCGAGATCCGCTTGATGCCGGCGATCGAGCGCTCGCGGTTCGGGCCGAACTTGAGCTCCAGGACGAGGTTCTTGCCAACCTCGGCGTCCTCGACGCGCCAGCCGGTGATGTAACCCTCCTGCTGGAGGATCTCCGCGATGTGCGACTTGATCTTGCTGTGCGGCATCAACACGGTGTCGTGGTATGCCGAGTTCGCGTTCCGCAGACGGGTCAGCATGTCTGCGATGGGATCAGTCATGGTCATGAATTGGCCTTCGGCCTCTCTCGCCGGGGTTTCCTATCTGCGCCATCCCTCTCCCCGATCAGGGTCGGGACGGGTGCGGCACGGGGACCTACGGCGTAGTAAGCGACGTTATGCGGGTGGGTACCCGCGGTCGGTCTCGGGCGGCGGGGCGCCCAAACCCTTCCAGCGTACGGGAAGTAAGTCCGGGCGCCCGCCGACCGATTGCTTACCGAGAGCCTCCGGTAATCCCCAACTGGGGGATTACCAGGAGCTCTTGGTCACGCCCGGCAGCTCGCCACGGTGAGCCATCTCACGAAGGCACACGCGGCAGAGGCCGAACTTGCGGTAAACGGAGTGCGGACGGCCGCAGCGCTGGCAGCGGGTGTACGCGCGCACACCGAACTTCGGCTTGCGAGCAGCCTTGGCAATCAGAGCCTTCTTCGCCATCTCGCTCACGCCTCCTTGAACGGGAAGCCGAGGTGACGAAGGAGGGCGCGGCCCTCGTCGTCGTTGGTCGCCGTGGTGACCACGGTGATGTCCATACCCCGGGTGCGGTCGATCTTGTCCTGGTCGATCTCGTGGAACATGACCTGCTCGGTGAGACCGAAGGTGTAGTTGCCCCGACCGTCGAACTGCTTCGGGGACAGACCACGGAAGTCGCGGATGCGCGGCAGCGCCAGCGACAGCAGGCGGTCCAGGAACTCCCACATGCGGTCACCACGCAGGGTGACGTGGGCGCCGATCGGCTGGCCCTCGCGCAGCTTGAACTGCGCGATGGACTTCCGGGCCTTGGTGACGGCCGGCTTCTGGCCGGTGATCGTGGTGAGGTCGCGCACGGCGCCCTCGATCAGCTTGGAGTCGCGGGCGGCGTCGCCCACACCCATGTTGACCACGATCTTGGTCAGACCGGGGATCTGCATGACGTTCTCGTAGGAGAACTCGTCCTTCAGCTTCCCGGCGATCTCTTCGCGGTAGCGCGTCTTCAGACGCGGCGCGTTGGTGGTGGCAGTCATCAGATGTCCTCACCGGTCCGCTTGGCAACGCGGATCTTGTTGCCCTCGTCGTCGAAGCGGTACCCGACGCGGGTGACGACCTTGTTGCCGTCCTTCTCCACGACCAGCTGAACGTTGCTGACGTGGATGGGGGCCTCGGTCGTCACGATGCCGCCGGTCTGCGACCCACGAGCGGTCTGTCCGGCCTTGGTGTGCTTCTTGACCCGGTTGACACCCTCGACCAGGACGCGGTCCTCGCGGGGGTAGGCCGCGATGACCTTGCCCTGCTTGCCCTTGTCCTTACCGGTGATGACCTGGACCAGGTCGCCCTTCTTGATCTTCATCGGTTACAGCACCTCCGGCGCGAGCGAGATGATCTTCATGAACTTCTTCTCGCGCAGCTCACGGCCCACGGGGCCGAAGATACGGGTGCCGCGGGGGTCGCCATCGTTCTTGAGGATGACGGCCGCGTTCTCGTCGAAGCGGATGTACGAGCCGTCCGGGCGGCGGCGCTCCTTGACGGTGCGAACGATGACGGCCTTGACGACGTCACCCTTCTTCACGTTGCCGCCGGGGATCGCGTCCTTGACGGTGGCAACGATGACGTCACCGATGCCCGCGTAGCGTCGACCCGAGCCACCGAGAACACGGATGGTGAGGATTTCCTTCGCACCCGTGTTGTCGGCGACGCGAAGCCGAGACTCCTGCTGGATCACGTCTATCTCCTGAATGTCTGCCGGTTCCCGGCAGGTGTTTCACGAGGAAACACCTGCCGAGCCTGGCGGAACTGTTCCTAGGGGGTCCCCCTAGGAGGGATTACTTGGCCTTTTCGAGGATCTCGACGACGCGCCAGCGCTTCGTCGCGGACAGCGGCCGGGTCTCCATGAGGAGGACACGGTCGCCGACGCCCGCGGCGTTCTGCTCGTCGTGCGCCTTGAGCTTGTTGGTACGGCGGATGACCTTGCCGTACAGCGCGTGCTTGACGCGGTCCTCGACGGCGACGACGACGGTCTTGTCCATCTTGTCGCTGACGACCAGACCCTCACGGGTCTTGCGGAAACCGCGCTCGGTCTTCTGCTCAGTCACATTCTTCTCGCTCATCAGGCGCTCTCCACCGTCTCGATGCCGAGCTCGCGCTCACGCAT
This sequence comes from Streptomyces sp. NPDC057743, assembly GCF_042798755.1. Taxonomy (NCBI): domain Bacteria; kingdom Bacillati; phylum Actinomycetota; class Actinomycetes; order Kitasatosporales; family Streptomycetaceae; genus Streptomyces; species Streptomyces sp. NPDC057743. The sequence continues at coordinate 171,877 of NZ_JBHVJX010000006.1, read as the reverse complement.
CAGGGTGTAGATCCGGGCGATGTCCTTGCGGACGGCCTTCAGCCGGCCGTGGTTTTCGAGCTGTCCGGTCGCCGCCTGGAAGCGGAGGTTGAACAGCTCCTCCTTGGCCTCACGCAGCTTGGCAACGAGGTCCTCGTTGTTCAGCTCGCGCAGCTCGGTCGCCTTGGTACCGGCCGCCATCACGACTCACCTGCCTCGCGCCGCACGATGCGGCACTTCATCGGAAGCTTGTGGGCGGCGCGGGTCAGCGCCTCCTTCGCAACCTTTTCGTTCGGGAAGGACAGCTCGAACATCACCCGACCGGGCTTGACGTTCGCGACCCACCACTCCGGAGAACCCTTACCGGAACCCATGCGGGTTTCGGCCGGCTTCTTCGTCAGCGGACGGTCGGGGTAGATGTTGATCCACACCTTGCCGCCACGCTTGATGTGACGGGTCATGGCGATACGAGCGGACTCGATCTGCCGGTTCGTCACGTAGGCCGGGGTGACGGCCTGAATGCCGTACTCACCGAAGGCAAGCTCGGTACCGCCCTTGGCCATACCGTTCCGCTTCGGGTGGTGCTGCTTGCGGTGCTTGACCCTGCGAGGGATCAGCATGTCGGTCAGCCCTCCGTTCCAGGGTTCTCCGCCGGAGCAGCGGCAGCAGCCTCGGCCTTGGGGGCCTCGGCAGCGGCAGCCTGCTGCTGCGGCTTGCGGCCACGACCGCCACGCTCGCCACCGCGGCGCGGGCGCTCGTTGCCACCGCGGGCCGGGCGGTTGCCCGCACGGGCGGCGGCGTTCTCGGCACGCACCTCGGCGATGTTCTTCACGTCGCCCTTGTAGATCCAGACCTTCACGCCGATGCGGCCGAAGGTGGTCTTGGCCTCGAAGAAGCCGTAGTCGACGTTCGCGCGGAGCGTGTGCAGGGGCACACGGCCCTCGCGGTAGAACTCCGAGCGGGACATCTCGGCGCCGCCGAGACGGCCACCGCACTGGATCTTGATGCCCTTGGCGCCGGCCTTCATCGTCGACTGCATGCTCTTGCGCATGGCACGACGGAAGGAGACGCGGGACGAGAGCTGCTCGGCGACGGCCTGGGCCACGAGCTGAGCATCGGTCTCGGGGTTCTTGACCTCAAGGATGTTCAGCTGGACCTGCTTGCCGGTCAGCTTCTCCAGCTCACCGCGGATGCGGTCGGCCTCGGCGCCGCGGCGGCCGATGACGATGCCCGGGCGAGCGGTGTGGATGTCAACGCGGACGCGCTCACGGGTGCGCTCGATCTCCACCTTGGAGATACCGGCGCGCTCCATGCCCTTCGTCATCATGCGACGAATGGCGACGTCTTCCTTGACGTAGTCCTTGTACAGCTTGTCGGCGTACCAACGGGACTTGAAGTCCGTCGTCACACCGAGCCGGAACCCGTGCGGGTTTACCTTCTGGCCCATTACCGGGTTCCTTCCTTGCTGCTGACGACCACGGTGATGTGGCTGGTCCGCTTGCGGATCCGGTAGGCACGACCCTGCGCACGCGGACGGAACCGCTTCAGGGTCGGGCCCTCGTCCACGTACGCCTCGCTGATGACCAGCGTGGAGGCGTCCGTGTGGTCGTAGTTGTGCGCGGCGTTGGCAATGGCGCTGTCCAGCACCTTGCCCACCGGCACGCTCGCGGCCTGCGGGGCGAAACGCAGGACCGCCTGAGCCTCCGTGGCATCCATGCCACGGATAAGGTCCACCACGCGGCGGGCCTTCATGGGCGTGACGCGGATGTACCGCGCCTGGGCCCTGGCTTCCATGGTTGTCCCTTCGGTGTCAGTCATAGTCTTCGCACTCCGGTCGATCAGCGACGACGCGACTTGCGGTCGTCCTTCTCGTGGCCGCGGAAGGTGCGGGTCGGCGCAAACTCGCCGAGCTTGTGGCCGACCATCGACTCGGTGACGAACACCGGGACGTGCTTGCGGCCGTCGTGCACCGCGATCGTGTGGCCGAGCATGGCCGGGACGATCATGGAGCGGCGGGACCAGGTCTTGATGACGTTCTTGGTGCCGGCTTCGTTCTGAACATCCACCTTCTTGGCGAGGTGGTCGTCGACGAAGGGCCCCTTCTTGAGACTGCGCGGCATCTAAACCCGCTCCTAGCGCTTCTTGTTCGTCTTGCGGCGGCGGACGATGTACTTGTTGCTGGCCTTCTTCGGCGAGCGAGTACGACCCTCCTTCTTGCCCCAGGGCGAGACCGGGTGGCGACCACCGGAAGTCTTGCCCTCACCACCACCGTGCGGGTGGTCAACCGGGTTCATCACGACACCACGCACGGTCGGGCGGACGCCCTTCCAGCGCATGCGGCCGGCCTTGCCCCAGTTGATGTTCGACTGCTCGGCGTTGCCGACCTCGCCGACGGTGGCGCGGCAGCGAACGTCGACCAGGCGGATCTCGCCGGACGGCATGCGCAGGTGGGCCATGGAGCCCTCACGCGCCAGCAGCTGCACGGAGGCACCCGCGGAGCGGGCGAACTTCGCGCCGCCGCCGGGCCGCAGCTCGATGGCGTGGATGGTCGTACCGACCGGGATGTTGCGCAGCGGCAGGTTGTTGCCCGGCTTGATGTCGGCGCCAGCGCCGTTCTCAATCCGGTCGCCCTGCTGCAGGCCGCGCGGCGCGATGATGTAGCGCTTCTCGCCGTCGGCGTAGTGCAGCAGCGCGATGCGCGCGGTGCGGTTCGGGTCGTACTCGATGTGCGCGACCTTGGCCGGCACGCCGTCCTTGTCGTGACGACGGAAGTCGATCACGCGGTAGGCGCGCTTGTGGCCACCGCCCTGGTGGCGAACGGTCACACGACCGGCGTTGTTACGGCCGCCCTTGCTGTGCAGCGGGCGGACCAGCGACTTCTCCGGCGTGGACCGCGTGATCTCGACAAAGTCGGCGACGCTGGAGCCACGACGGCCCGGGGTCGTCGGCTTGTACTTGCGGATACCCATTTCTCAGTCCTCGTCCGATTCCGGACGACTCGGACTCCGTTAGGAGACCGGGCCGCCGAAGATGTCGATACGGTCGCCCTCGGCGAGGGTCACGATGGCGCGCTTGGTGTTGGCGCGCTTACCGAAACCGGTGCGGGTGCGCTTGCGCTTGCCCTGCCGGTTGATCGTGTTGACCCCGGTGACCTTGACCGAGAAGACCGCCTCGACGGCCTGCTTGATCTGGGTCTTGTTCGCGCCGGGCGCGACGATGAACGTGTACTTGTTCTCGTCCAGCAGCGCGTAGCTCTTCTCGGAGACGACCGGCTTGACGAGGACGTCACGCGGGTCCGAGAAGGTCTTGCTGGTGACGACGGCCTCAGTCATCAGGCGTCGCTCCCTTCGGTCTCAACGGCCTTGGGGCCAGACACGAAGGACTCGAAAGCGGCCTTGGTGAAGACCACGTCGTCGGAGACGAGCACGTCGTACGTGTTCAGCTGGCCCGGCTCCAGGATGTGGACCTGGGGCAGGTTGCGGGCGGACAGCCACGCGGCCTCGTCGGAGCGGTCGGCAACCAGCAGGACGTTCTTGCGGTCGCTGATCTTGCCGAACAGGCCCTTGGCGGCCTTGGTGGACACCGCGCCGTCGACCACGCCGGAGACGACGTGGATACGGCTGTGGCGCGCCCGGTCGGAGAGGGCACCGCGCAGGGCGGCGGCCTTCATCTTCTTCGGGGTCCGCTGGCTGTAGTCACGCGGCACGGGGCCGTGGACGACGCCACCGCCGGCGAACTGCGGCGCACGGGTCGAACCCTGGCGCGCGCGGCCGGTGCCCTTCTGGCGGTACGGCTTCTTGCCACCGCCGCGGACCTCGCCACGAGTCTTGGTCTTGTGCGTGCCCTGACGGGCAGCGGCCAGCTGCGCGACGACGACCTGGTGGATCAGCGGAACGCTGACCTTTGCGTCGAAGATCTCCGCGGGGAGCTCGACGGACCCGGCCTTGTCGCCAGCCGGCGAAAGGATGTCAATGGTGCTCATCGGTTACCTCAGGCCCCCTTGGCCGCGGTACGGACCAGGACGAGGCCGCCGTTCGGACCAGGAACTGCGCCCTTGATGAGCAGCAGACCCTTCTCCGCGTCAACGGCGTGGACGGTCAGGTTCTGGGTGGTGACCCGCTCATTGCCCATACGGCCGGCCATCCGCATGCCCTTGAACACGCGGCCCGGGGTGGCGCAGCCACCGATGGAGCCCGGCTTGCGGTGCACACGGTGGGCACCGTGGGACGCCTTGCCGCCATGGAAGCCGTGACGCTTCATGACACCGGCGAAGCCCTTGCCCTTGCTCTTGCCGGTCACGTCCACCTTCACGCCGGCCTCGAAGACCTCGGCGGAGAGCTCCTGGCCGAGGGTGTACTCGCTCGCGTCGGCGGTACGGACCTCGACGAGGTGACGGCGGGGGGTGACGTCGGCCTTCGCGAAGTGGCCCTTGAGGGGCTTGTTCACCTTGCGCGGGTCGATCTCGCCGAAGGCGATCTGGACGGAGTCGTAGCCGTCCTGGTCATTGGTGCGCACCTGGGTAACGACGCAGGGGCCGGCCTTCACCACGGTCACCGGGACGACACGGTTGTTCTCGTCCCAGACCTGGGTCATGCCGAGCTTCTCGCCCAGGAGCCCCTTGATCTGCTTAGCCATCTCTTCCGCGCCTCTCAGAGCTTGATCTCGATGTCAACGCCGGCCGGAAGGTCCAGGCGCATCAGCGAGTCAACGGTCTTGGGCGTCGGGTCGAGGATGTCGATCAGGCGCTTGTGCGTGCGCATCTCGAAGTGCTCGCGCGAGTCCTTGTACTTGTGCGGCGACTTGATGACGCAGTACACGTTCTTTTCAGTGGGCAGCGGCACCGGGCCCGCGACCGACGCACCAGTGCGGGTCACCGTCTCGACGATCTTCTTCGCCGAGGAGTCGATGACCTCGTGGTCGTAGGCCTTGAGCCGGATGCGGATCTTCTGTCCCGCCATGGCTACTTCGTAGTCCTGTCTCTCGTAACGCTCTGGGACCCGGTGGGGTCGATACTCTTCTCCGACCCACGCGGTCGGGCGTGTCGCGCTCCTTCTCGTAAATCCCCGCGGGGGAGATCCCTCAAGGAGGAGAGCGTGGGGAAGAACACCCACCGGGCGCCTGGCCGAGGCACCCCGCTGACGCTTCCCGGAAGATTCCCGTACTTCCACCCCTGAAAAGGGGCGACGAATACCTGGGACTCGCTTCCGGTCCCCCCGGCGGGAGGCGCGCAGCATCGGCACTCAACCGAGCAACCTGGACAGTGTGCCATACGGGGATTGCGTAAGGCCAATCGGGGCCCAACTGTCAAGAAGCCCCGCCCACCTGACGGTGAGCGGGGCTCCTCAAGCGCTCCGGGGAGCTACCGGGTCAACCGGATCAACTTACTTGTTGATCTTGGTGACCTGGCCGGCGCCGACGGTCCGGCCACCCTCACGGATGGCGAACTTCAGGCCCTCCTCCATGGCGACCGGCTGGATCAGCTGGACCGACATCTCGGTGTTGTCGCCCGGCATGACCATCTCGGTGCCCTCGGGGAGGGTCACAACACCGGTCACGTCAGTCGTACGGAAGTAGAACTGCGGACGGTAGTTGTTGAAGAACGGCGTGTGGCGGCCACCCTCGTCCTTGGACAGGATGTAGGCCTGCGCCTCGAACTCGGTGTGCGGGGTGACCGAGCCCGGCTTGATGATGACCTGGCCGCGCTCGACGTCCTCGCGCTTGATGCCACGGAGCAGCAGACCGACGTTCTCACCGGCCTGGCCCTCGTCGAGCAGCTTGCGGAACATCTCGATGCCGGTGACGGTCGTCGAGGTCTTGTCTTCCTTGATGCCGATGATGTCAACCTGCTCGTTGACCTTCAGGACACCGCGCTCGATACGACCGGTGACGACGGTGCCACGACCGGTGATCGTGAAGACGTCCTCGATCGGCATCAGGAACGGCTTGTCAACGTCGCGCTCCGGCTGCGGGATCGACTCGTCGACGGCCTTCATCAGCTCAAGGATGGAGTTGCCCCACTCCTTGTCGCCCTCAAGGGCCTTCAGAGCGGAGACCTTGACGACCGGAACCTCGTCGCCGGGGAACTCGTACTCGGAGAGGAGCTCACGGACCTCAAGCTCGACGAGCTCCAGGATCTCCTCGTCGTCCACCATGTCGGCCTTGTTCAGGGCGACAACGATGTACGGAACGCCGACCTGGCGGGCCAGGAGCACGTGCTCCTTGGTCTGCGGCATCGGGCCGTCGGTCGCGGCGACCACCAGGATCGCGCCGTCCATCTGGGCGGCACCGGTGATCATGTTCTTGATGTAGTCCGCGTGACCGGGGCAGTCGACGTGCGCGTAGTGACGCGTCTCGGTCTGGTACTCGACGTGCGCGATCGAGATGGTGATACCGCGCTGGCGCTCCTCAGGAGCCTTGTCGATCTGGTCGAACGCCGAAGCCTCGTTCAGCTCGGGGTACGCGTCGTGCAGCACCTTGGTAATGGCGGCCGTGAGGGTCGTCTTACCGTGGTCAATGTGACCGATGGTGCCGATGTTGACGTGCGGCTTAGTCCGCTCGAACTTCGCCTTCGCCACTGGGGTCCTCCTGTGGAGTGGTTCTGTACGCCTTACTCATCGGCGCCAGGTGATCTTTGCTGGATAGCCCGGGGCCCGGGGGCATTCCTCCGCTGTTGCGGCGGAATGCCCCGGCAGGCTCCGGAGTCAAGCCTAGAGCGTGAACTCGGGGGGTGAGTTACTCGCCCTTGGCCTTGGCGATGATCTCCTCGGCGACGTTCTTGGGAACCTCGGCGTAGGAGTCGAACTGCATCGAGTAGCTCGCGCGACCCGACGTCTTGCTGCGGAGGTCTCCGACGTAGCCGAACATCTCCGAGAGCGGAACCAGGCCCGTGACGAGCTTGGCGCCGGCGCGCTCCTCCATGGACTGGATCTGACCACGGCGGGAGTTGATGTCGCCGATCACGTCGCCCATGTAGTCCTCGGGCGTGGTGACCTCGACCTTCATCATCGGCTCCAGCAGGGCCGGGCTGGCCTTGCGGGCGGCCTCCTTGAAGGCCATCGAGCCGGCGATCTTGAACGCCATTTCCGACGAGTCGACCTCGTGGAAGGCGCCGTCGAGGAGCGTGACCTTGACGCCGGTCAGCGGGTAGCCGGCGAGAACACCGAACTCCATGGCCTCCTGGCAGCCCGCGTCCACGGACGGGATGTACTCCCGCGGGATGCGGCCACCGGTGACCTTGTTCTCGAACTCGTACCCGTCGCCCTCAAGCGGCTCGATGGCGATCTGCACCTTCGCGAACTGGCCGGAACCACCAGTCTGCTTCTTGTGCGTGTAGTCGAGGCGCTCGACCGGCTTGCGCAGGGTCTCGCGGTACGCGACCTGCGGCTTGCCGACGTTGGCCTCGACCCGGAACTCGCGCTTCATACGGTCGACCAGCACGTCGAGGTGCAGCTCGCCCATACCCGCGATGATGGTCTGGCCGGTCTCCTCGTCGGTGTGCACCTGGAACGAGGGGTCTTCCTCGGCGAGACGCTGGATCGCGACGCCCAGCTTCTCCTGGTCGCCCTTCGACTTGGGCTCAATGGCGACCTGGATGACCGGGGCCGGGAACTCCATCGACTCCAGGATCACCGGGTTCGACGCGTCACAGAGGGTCTCACCGGTGGTGGTCTGCTTCAGACCCATGACGGCGACGATGTCGCCGGCACCCACCGAGTCGATCTCCTCACGCTTGTTCGCGTGCATCCGGTAGATCTTGCCGATGCGCTCCTTCTTGCCCTTCACCGAGTTCTGCACCTGCGAGCCGGCCTCAAGGCGACCCGAGTACACGCGGATGAAGGTGAGCTTGCCCAGGTGGGGGTCGCTCGCGATCTTGAACGCCAGGGCGGACAGCGGCTCGTCCTCGGACGGCTTGCGCTTGATGACCTCGTCCGCGTTGCCGACCGCGTGGCCCTCGATGGCCTCGACGTCCAGCGGGGAGGGGAGGTAGCGCACGACCGCGTCGAGCAGGGGCTGCACGCCCTTGTTCTTGAACGCGGTGCCACAGAACACCGGGGTGACCGTGGTGTTCTCGGCCTTGCCGGAGGCGATGGTGATCCGACGGATCGCGGCGTAGAGCTGCTCCACGGTGGGCTCCTGGCCCTCCAGGTACAGCTCCATGACCTCTTCGTCGTTCTCGGCCACGGCCTCAAGGAGCTTGCCGCGCCATTCGTCGGCAGCCTCGATGTGCGTTTCCGGGATGTCGACGGTGTCGTACATCTCGCCCTTGGCGGCCTCGGCCGACCAGACCAGGGCCTTCATGGTGACGAGGTCGACGACGCCCTTGAAGTCGGACTCGGTGCCGATCGGCAGCTGCATCACGATCGGGGTCGCGCCGAGGCGGTCCACGATCATGTCGACGCAGCGGTGGAACTCGGCGCCCGTACGGTCCAGCTTGTTGACGAAGCAGATGCGCGGCACGCCGTAGCGGTCCGCCTGACGCCAAACGGTCTCGGACTGGGGCTCGACACCGGCGACGCCGTCGAACACCGTCACCGCACCGTCGAGCACGCGCAGCGAACGCTCCACCTCGACGGTGAAGTCGACGTGACCCGGGGTGTCGATGATGTTGATGGTGTTGTCGACGTTGTCCAGCGGCCAGTGGCAGGTCGTCGCGGCAGACGTGATGGTGATGCCACGCTCCTGCTCCTGCTCCATCCAGTCCATCGTGGCAGCGCCGTCGTGGACCTCACCGATCTTGTAAGAAACACCGGTGTAGAACAGGATCCGCTCGGTGGTGGTCGTCTTGCCCGCGTCGATGTGGGCCATGATCCCGATGTTGCGGACCTTGGCCAGGTCAAGCGAAGTGGTAGCCATAGTGGCTCAGTCTTCTCTCGGTCTCGATGTGGGTTGCGACTACCAGCGGTAGTGCGCGAAGGCCTTGTTGGACTCGGCCATCTTGTGCGTGTCCTCACGCTTCTTGACCGAAGCGCCGAGGCCGTTGGAGGCGTCGAGCAGTTCGTTCATGAGGCGCTCGGTCATGGTCTTCTCGCGGCGGGCGCGGGAGTAGCCCACGAGCCAGCGGAGCGAGAGGGTGGCGGCGCGGCCGGGCTTGACCTCGACCGGGACCTGGTAGGTCGCGCCACCGACGCGGCGGGACTTGACCTCAAGGGTCGGCTTGATGTTCTCCAGCGCGCGCTTCAGCGTGATGACCGGGTCGGTGCCGGTCTTCTCGCGCAGACCCTCCATGGCGCCGTAAACGATGCGCTCAGCGGTGGAGCGCTTGCCGTTCAGCAGAACCTTGTTGATGAGGGAGGTCACCAGAGGAGAGCCGTAGACCGGGTCGATGATGACCGGGCGCTTCGGGGCGGGGCCCTTACGAGGCATTCTTACTTCTCCTTCTTGGCGCCGTAGCGGCTGCGAGCCTGCTTGCGGTTCTTGACGCCCTGCGTGTCGAGGGAGCCGCGGATGATCTTGTACCGAACACCCGGCAGGTCCTTCACACGGCCGCCGCGCACGAGCACGATCGAGTGCTCCTGCAGGTTGTGGCCCTCACCCGGAATGTAAGCGGTGACCTCGATCCCGCTGGTCAGACGCACACGCGCGACCTTACGCAGGGCCGAGTTCGGCTTCTTCGGGGTGGTCGTGAACACACGCGTGCAGACGCCACGGCGCTGGGGCGAACCCTCAAGTGCGGGCGTCTTGTTCTTCTCGACCTTGTCCTGCCGGCCCTTACGGACCAGCTGCTGGATCGTAGGCACTACTTCTCCGGTTTCTGTGTGCCAGTCTCGGTAAAGCTAACCTGGAACGCGCCCCGACCCACGCGGTCGGGTGTGTCGAATACTGCAGACCTGCCTCGCTGGAACGAGGGCGGCGACAGATTGCGGTGTCAAAACCCGGCTTCCGTGCTGCCGGGACTCTCCGGTCGGTACCAACGGGAGAAGGCGCGCACGGCAGCCCAGGGACACCCCAGGCACAAGGTCAGAGCGTACCTAGCGCATTGGCTGCGGTCAAAACAAATGCACACGCGAAGGACACGCCGGACTCCCCCCGCGCTGCGGCCACCGTAGTGCGTCCCCGGCACCTACGGAAGAAGGCGCACGCCCCTCAGGAGTGGGCCACCGCGATCAGCGCCATCACCAGGAAGAACAGGGCCCAGGCCCCGATCCCGAGCCAGCCGATCACCAGCCCGGCGATCGCCTGGCCGTCCCCCCGCTCCCCCGTGCGCCGGATCTCGGCCCGCGCCTTGTGCCCCAGGATCACCGCGGGGACCGACGTCACACCCCAGGTGAACGGCGCGAGCAGCCCGCAGACCAGGGCGCCCGTGGCGGAGCCGTTGGTCGACTGCGGCATCGGCATCTGCATCGGGAGGAACGTCGCGGGCACCGCCGGCCGCGGCGCGAACTGCGCCTGGGGAACCGGCCCTTGGGGCAGGTCCGCGACCAACATCTGCAATTCCGCGTGAGTTTGGGCCTGGTACGCGCGCGAGATGCGCTGCTCGTACTCGGGCTGGGCCAGCCGGCCCTCCGCGAAGCCCGCCTTCAACACGTCGACCGCCCGCTCGCGATCGGCGTGCGAGGCACGCATGGCCGGTGCCTGGTAAGGGTTTTGAGCAGGCTGCCCACCCTGCCACGGCTGGAATGCCATGTCGCGAACCTCCCCCCGCTCAACAGTTGTCCCCATCCTCTCATCACAGACGCGGCAATGGGAGAACAAGTTCCCGGGGCGCGAACGCCGCAGGGCGGCCACCCACGTGGGGTGACCGCCCTGCGGACTCAGCGGCGTGCTTACTGGTTGTACGGACCGTAGTCGTAGTCCTCCAGCGGGACCGCCTGGCCGGAGCCGGTGCCGAACGGCGAGTAGTCGATGTCGTCGTAACCGACGGCCGAGTACATCGCGGCCTTGGCCTCTTCGGTGGGCTCGACCCGGATGTTGCGGTAACGGGACAGGCCCGTACCGGCCGGGATGAGCTTACCGATGATGACGTTCTCCTTGAGGCCGATGAGGCTGTCGGACTTGGCGTTGATCGCCGCATCCGTCAGGACTCGGGTCGTCTCCTGGAAGGAGGCGGCCGACAGCCAGGACTCCGTCGCCAGCGAGGCCTTGGTGATACCCATCAGCTGCGGACGGCCGGAGGCCGGGTGGCCGCCTTCCGCCACCACGCGACGGTTCTCGCCCTCGAACTTCGAGCGCTCCACCAGCTCGCCCGGCAGCAGCTCAGCGTCGCCGGACTCGATGATCGTCACGCGGCGCAGCATCTGCCGGATGATGATCTCGATGTGCTTGTCGTGGATCGCCACGCCCTGGCTGTTGTAGACCTTCTGGACCTCGCCGACCAGGTGGACCTGGACGGCACGCTGACCCAGGATCCGCAGCACGTCGTGCGGGTTGATCGCACCGACGGTCAGCGGCTGGCCGACCTGCACGTGGTCGCCCTCGGAGACCAGCATGCGGGCGCGCTTGGAGACCGGGTAGGCCGTCTCGTCGCTGCCGTCGTCCGGCGTGACGACGACCTTCTTGGTCTTCTCCGTCTCCTCGATCCGGACGCGGCCGGCCGCCTCCGAGATCGGGGCGACGCCCTTGGGCGTACGGGCCTCGAAGAGCTCGACGACACGCGGCAGACCCAGGGTGATGTCGTCACCGGCCACACCACCGGTGTGGAAGGTACGCATCGTCAGCTGGGTGCCGGGCTCACCGATGGACTGGGCGGCGATGATGCCGACCGCCTCACCGATGTCGACCAGCTTGCCGGTGGCCAGCGAACGGCCGTAGCAGAAGGCGCAGGTGCCGACCGCGGACTCACAGGTCAGGACCGAGCGGGTCTTGACCTCCTCCACGCCGTGCGCGATCAGCTGGTCGATCAGCACGTCACCGAGGTCGACGTTGGCCGGGGCGACGACCTTGCCGTCGACCACGACGTCCTCGGCGAGCATCCGCGCGTACACGGAGGACTCGACGTCCTCCGCCTTGCGCAGGATGCCGTCGGCGCCCTTCGAACCGATCCGCAGCTTCAGGCCGCGCTCGGTGCCGCAGTCCTCCTCGCGAATGATGACGTCCTGGGAGACGTCGACCAGACGACGGGTGAGGTAACCGGAGTCGGCGGTGCGCAGGGCGGTGTCCGCCAGACCCTTACGGGCACCGTGGGTGGAGATGAAGTACTCCAGCACGGACAGGCCCTCGCGGAACGACGCCTTGATCGGACGCGGGATGGTCTCGTTCTTCGCGTTCGACACCAGACCACGCATACCGGCGATCTGCCGCATCTGCATCATGTTTCCTCGGGCACCCGAGTCAACCATCATGAAGATGGGGTTGGTCTTGGGGAAGTTCTCGTTCATCGCCTCGGCGACCTCGTTGGTCGCCTTGGTCCAGATGTTGATCAGTTCCTGAGTGCGCTCGTCCTTGGTGATCAGACCGCGCTCGTACTGCTTCTGGACCTTCTCGTCCTGGGCCTCGTAGCCGGAGACGATCGCCTTCTTGGCCTCCGGCACGACGATGTCGGAGACGGCGACGGTGACGCCGGAGCGGGTGGCCCAGTAGAAGCCGGCCGCCTTCAGGTTGTCGAGCGTCGCCGCCACGATGACCTTCGGGTACCGCTCGGCCAGGTCGTTGACGATCGCGGAGAGCTGCTTCTTGCCCACCGAGTAGTCGACGAACGGGTAGTCCTCGGGCAGCAGCTCGTTGAAGAGCGCGCGGCCCAGGGTCGTCCGCAGCCGGAAGCTGTCGCCCTGCTGCCACTCCGGCTCGCCCTCCGCCGGGGCCGGCGGGGTCCAGCCGCGGGGCGGCACGGTGCCGATCGGGAAGCGGATGTCGACCTTCGCCTGGAGCGAGAGCTCGCGGGCGTCGAACGCCATGATCGCCTCGGAGACCGAAGCGAACGAGCGGCCCTCGCCCTTGACCTCGCGCTCCTCCTCGTCGGTGGTGAGGAAGAACAGGCCCAGCACCATGTCCTGGGTCGGCATGGTGACCGGCCGGCCGTCGGCCGGCTTGAGGATGTTGTTCGAGGACAGCATCAGGATGCGGGCCTCGGCCTGCGCCTCCGCGGACAGCGGCAGGTGCACGGCCATCTGGTCACCGTCGAAGTCCGCGTTGAACGCGGTGCAGACGAGCGGGTGGATCTGAATGGCCTTGCCCTCGACCAGCTGCGGCTCGAAGGCCTGGATGCCGAGGCGGTGCAGGGTGGGCGCACGGTTCAGCAGCACCGGGTGCTCGGCGATGACCTCTTCGAGGACGTCGTAGACCACGGTGCGGCCGCGCTCGACCATGCGCTTGGCCGACTTGATGTTCTGCGCGTGGTTGAGGTCCACCAGGCGCTTCATCACGAACGGCTTGAAGAGCTCCAGCGCCATGGCCTTCGGCAGACCGCACTGGTGCAGCTTGAGCTGCGGGCCGACGACGATGACGGAACGGGCCGAGTAGTCGACGCGCTTACCGAGCAGGTTCTGACGGAAGCGGCCCTGCTTGCCCTTGAGCATGTCGGACAGCGACTTCAGCGGACGGTTGCCGGGGCCCGTGACCGGGCGACCACGACGGCCGTTGTCGAAGAGCGCGTCGACGGCCTCCTGGAGCATGCGCTTCTCGTTGTTCACGATGATCTCGGGCGCACCGAGGTCGAGAAGGCGCTTCAGGCGGTTGTTGCGGTTGATGACCCGGCGGTACAGGTCGTTCAGGTCGGAGGTCGCGAAGCGGCCACCGTCCAGCTGCACCATCGGACGCAGGTCCGGCGGGATCACCGGGATGCAGTCCAGCACCATGCCCTTGGGGCTGTTGCGGGTCTGCAGGAAGGCGGAGACGACCTTCAGGCGCTTGAGCGCCCGGGTCTTCTTCTGGCCCTTGCCGGTCCGGATGATCTCGCGGAGGCGCTCGGCCTCCTCGTCCAGGTCGAAGGTCTCCAGGCGCTTCTGCAGCGCGGCGGCGCCCATGGAGCCGTCGAAGTACGTGCCGAAGCGGTCACGCAGCTCGCGGTAGAGGAGCTCGTCGCCCTCCAGGTCCTGGACCTTGAGGTTCTTGAAGCGGTTCCAGACCTCGTCGAGGCGGTCGATCTCGCGCTGCGCGCGGTCGCGCAGCTGCTTCATCTCGCGCTCGGCGCCCTCGCGCACCTTGCGACGGGCGTCCGCCTTGGCGCCCTCGGCCTCCAGCTCGGCCAGGTCGGTTTCGAGCTTCTTGGCGCGGGCCTCCAGGTCGGAGTCGCGGCGCTGCTCGATCTGCTGGCGCTCGACGGAGACGTGGGCCTCCAGCGAGGGCAGGTCGCGCGTGCGGCGCTCCTCGTCCACCCACGTGATCATGTAGGCGGCGAAGTAGATGACCTTCTCAAGGTCCTTGGGCGCGAGGTCCAGCAGGTAACCCAGCCGGCTCGGCACGCCCTTGAAGTACCAGATGTGGGTCACGGGCGCGGCCAGCTCGATGTGGCCCATCCGCTCACGACGCACCTTGGCGCGAGTGACCTCGACGCCGCAGCGCTCGCAGATGATGCCCTTGAAGCGGACGCGCTTGTACTTACCGCAGTAGCACTCCCAGTCCCGGGTGGGGCCGAAGATCTTCTCGCAGAAGAGCCCGTCCTTTTCCGGCTTGAGGGTGCGGTAGTTGATGGTCTCCGGCTTCTTGACCTCACCGTGGGACCACTGACGGATGTCGTCAGCGGTGGCGAGGCCGATCCGCAGCTCGTCGAAGAAGTTGACGTCGAGCACTATGCGTCAATCCCTCTCAGGGTCGTATCTAGATGGTCTGTACGGGGTCCGGGGAGGGGCCGGGAGCTCCTGGGGAAAGGAGCTCCCGACCAGACCCGTCAGACCTCTTCGACGCTGCTCGGCTCGCGCCGGGACAGGTCGATGCCGAGCTCCTCCGCAGCGCGGAAGACGTCCTCGTCGGTGTCGCGCATCTCGATGGACATGCCGTCCGAGGACAGCACCTCCACGTTGAGGCACAGGGACTGCATCTCCTTGATGAGCACCTTGAAGGACTCGGGGATGCCGGGCTCGGGGATGTTCTCGCCCTTGACGATGGCCTCGTAGACCTTCACGCGGCCGGTGACATCGTCGGACTTGATCGTCAGCAGCTCCTGGAGAGCGTACGCGGCGCCGTAAGCCTCCAGCGCCCACACCTCCATCTCACCGAAGCGCTGGCCACCAAACTGAGCCTTACCGCCCAGCGGCTGCTGGGTGATCATCGAGTACGGACCGGTCGAGCGCGCGTGCAGCTTGTCGTCGACCAGGTGGTGGAGCTTGAGGATGTACATGTACCCGACCGAGATCGGGTCCGGGAACGGCTCACCGGAGCGGCCGTCGAACAGCCGGGCCTTGCCGGACGGGAGGACCATGCGGTCGCCGTCGCGGTTCGGGCGGGTGTTCTCCAGCAGACCGGCCAGCTCGTCCTCGCGGGCGCCGTCGAAGACCGGGGTCGCGACGTTGGTGCGCGGCTCGACCTGGTCGGCGGCGATGGACTGCAGACGCTGGGCCCACTCCTCACCGAGGTTGGAGACGTCCCAGCCCTGGCTGGCGAGCCAGCCGAGGTGGATCTCCAGGACCTGTCCCGGGTTCATTCGGGACGGGACACCCAGCGGGTTGAGGATGATGTCGACCGGGGTGCCGTCCTCCATGAACGGCATGTCCTCGACCGGCAGGATCTTCGAGATGACGCCCTTGTTGCCGTGACGGCCGGCGAGCTTGTCACCGTCGGTGATCTTGCGCTTCTGCGCGACGTAGACGCGGACGAGCTGGTTCACGCCCGGGGGCAGCTCGTCGCCCTCCTCGCGGTCGAAGACGCGGACGCCGATGACCTTGCCGATCTCGCCGTGCGGCACCTTCAGCGAGGTGTCGCGGACCTCGCGCGCCTTCTCACCGAAGATCGCACGCAGCAGGCGCTCCTCGGGGGTCAGCTCGGTCTCACCCTTGGGCGTGACCTTGCCGACGAGGATGTCGCCGGCGACGACCTCGGCACCGATGCGGATGATGCCGCGCTCGTCGAGGTCGGAGAGGACCTCCTCGGAGACGTTCGGGATGTCCCGGGTGATCTCCTCGGGGCCGAGCTTGGTGTCACGGGCGTCGACCTCGTGCTCCTCGATGTGGATCGAGGAGAGGACATCGTCCTGCACGAGGCGCTGCGACAGGATGATCGCGTCCTCGTAGTTGTGACCCTCCCACGGCATGAACGCCACGAGCAGGTTCTTGCCGAGCGCCATCTCGCCCTCGTCCGTGGACGGACCGTCGGCGAGGACCTGGCCCTCGATGACCCGCGCGCCCTCGTCCACGACGACCTTCTGGTTGAAGGAGGTGCCCTGGTTGGAGCGGGTGAACTTGGCGACGCGGTACGTGGTGTACGTGCCGTCGTCGTTGGCGACGGTGATGTAGTCCGCGGAGACCTCCTGGACCACACCGTTCTTCTCGGCCTTGATGACGTCGCCGGCGTCGACCGCGCAGCGGTACTCCATGCCCGTACCGACCAGCGGCGACTCCGCCTTGATCAGCGGAACGGCCTGGCGCATCATGTTCGATCCCATGAGCGCGCGGTTGGCGTCGTCGTGCTCAAGGAACGGGATCATGGCGGTCGCGGCCGACACCATCTGGCGCGGCGAGACGTCCATGTAGTGCACCTCGTCGGCGGGGACGAGGTCGACCTCGCCGCCACGGCGACGGACCAGCACACGCTGCTCGGCGAAGCGCAGGTCGTCGGTGAGCTTGGCGTTGGCCTGGGCGATCAGGAAGCGGTCCTCCTCATCTGCGGTGAGGTAGTCCACCTCCTCCGTGACCTGGCCGTCGACGACCTTGCGGTACGGCGTCTCGATGAAGCCGAAGACGTTGACGCGGCCGTAGGACGCGAGCGAACCGATCAGACCGATGTTCGGGCCTTCGGGCGTCTCGATCGGGCACATGCGGCCGTAGTGCGAGGGGTGCACGTCACGGACGTCCAGACCGGCCCGCTCACGGGAGAGACCACCCGGGCCCAGCGCCGACAGACGACGCTTGTGGGTCAGACCCGACAGCGGGTTGGTCTGGTCCATGAACTGGGACAGCTGGCTGGTGCCGAAGAACTCCTTGATGGAGGCGACGACCGGCCGGATGTTGATCAGGGTCTGCGGCGTGATCGCCTCGACGTCCTGAGTGGTCATGCGCTCACGCACGACGCGCTCCATACGGGCGAGACCCGTACGGACCTGGTTCTGGATCAGCTCGCCGACGTTGCGCAGGCGGCGGTTGCCGAAGTGGTCGATGTCGTCGGTCTCGACGACGATCGTGTTGCCGTTGTCGGCGACCGTCTCGACCTCACCGGCGTGCAGCTTCACCAGGTACTTGATCGTGGCGATGATGTCGTCGGTGGTCAGCACACCGGCGTCCAGCGGCTCGTCGCCGCCGAGCTTCTT
Source organism: Streptomyces sp. NPDC057743 (assembly GCF_042798755.1). Taxonomy (NCBI): domain Bacteria; kingdom Bacillati; phylum Actinomycetota; class Actinomycetes; order Kitasatosporales; family Streptomycetaceae; genus Streptomyces; species Streptomyces sp. NPDC057743. The sequence continues at coordinate 154,566 of NZ_JBHVJX010000006.1, read as the reverse complement.
GTTGACCTTGTAGCGGCCGACCTTGGCCAGGTCGTAGCGCTTGGGGTTGAAGTAGAGGTTCTCCAGCAGCGTCTGCGCGGCCTCACGCGTCGGCGGCTCGCCCGGGCGCAGCTTGCGGTAGATGTCGAGCAGCGCGTCGTCCTGACCCTGGGTGTGGTCCTTCTCCAGGGTGGCGCGCATCGACTCGTACTCGCCGAACTCCTCCAGGATCTGGTCGGTGGTCCAACCGAGAGCCTTGAGCAGAACGGTCACGGACTGCTTGCGCTTGCGGTCGATGCGCACACCGACCATGTCGCGCTTGTCGATCTCCATCTCCAGCCAGGCACCCCGGGACGGGATGATCTTGGCGGAGAAGATGTCCTTGTCGGACGTCTTGTCGATGGAGCTGTCGAAGTACACACCCGGCGAGCGGACCAGCTGCGACACCACGACACGCTCGGTGCCGTTGATGACGAAGGTGCCCTTGTTGGTCATGAGCGGGAAGTCGCCCATGAAGACCGTCTGGGACTTGATCTCGCCGGTCTCGTTGTTGGTGAACTCCGCGGTGACGAAGAGCGGAGCGGCGAAGGTGAAGTCGCGCTCCTTGCACTCGTCGATGGAGTTCTTCGGAGGCTCGAAGCGGTGGTCGCGGAACGTCAGCGACATCGACCCGGAGAAGTCCTCGATCGGGGAGATCTCTTCGAAGATCTCTTCCAGACCGGACTTGGTGGGTACTTCCTGCCCACTCTCCAGCGCAGCCTCGACGCGACCCTTCCATGCGGCATTGCCGAGCAGCCAGTCGAAGCTTTCGGTCTGCAGCGCAAGGAGGTTCGGAACCCCGAGGGGCTCCTTGATCTTCGCAAAAGAGATGCGCAGCGGGGCGGTGCTGTCGCCGTTGTTCGTATTGGCAGTCGAGGCGTTGCGCGAGGCGGCCAAGAGGGGGTCCTTCCGAGGGCTCGGACTCACTACGCGCGTACCGGTCCCGAATCGAGCAGAGCGATCGATATGCCCAGGTCAGGGCGGGTCAATGAGCTTTGCTCGGGTTCGGGCATGCCCCTGGTGACGGGCAGGGAGCAGCTAACAGGCAGCGCAAAGGGTCAGTGTAGCCACATGGCCCACTGATGTCCAGAGCGAGTTTCCGGAGACCGGTACCGCACCGCGTCCCGATCTTCTCCCTCCGGGAGGTCATGCCCTCCACAACGGAGGAGCGCCTCGTTGTTCTTCTCTTCGCCCAATGCCCTGCGCCTGCCGAAAGCCCTGCGCCAATGGCGCACACCGATGCTTCCCTCTTCGTCGGCGATCCATGCCTCGAACCTGGACCGCTTCTGCGTCGCGTCCCGAGAATTGCGCGCCGCGTCCGGTTCGTCAAGGCCCCCCGCCTCTGGGCAATCGTCACATGGAGGTGCGTCCGGACAACGAAGATCACCATACTCGCTCTCCGGCGCCTGACAACGCAGCCGGGGCGGGTACGCGGAAGGGCGACCACCCGCATGGGTGATCGCCCTTCGCAGTGTCCGCGTTACACCTGGGGTGCCGCGGACGGGAGTCAGAGACTCACCAAGGTCACTTGACCTCGACGGAGGCGCCGGCGCCCTCAAGGGCCTCCTTGGCCTTGTCGGCGGCGTCCTTGGCAACCTTCTCCAGGACCGGCTTCGGGGTGCCGTCGACCAGGTCCTTGGCCTCCTTCAGGCCGAGGGAGGTCAGCTCGCGCACGACCTTGATGACCTGGATCTTCTTGTCGCCGGCGCCGGTGAGGATGACGTCGAACTCGTCCTTCTCCTCAACAGCGGCAGCCTCGCCACCGGCGGCACCGCCGGCAACGACGACCGGCGCGGCAGCGGCGGCGGTGACGTCGAACTTCTCCTCGAAGGCCTTCACGAACTCGGAGAGCTCGATGAGGGTCATGCCCTCGAACTGGGCCAGCAGCTCGTCCTGGGTGAGCTTCGCCATGATGGCGGTCCTTCCACTAATCGGCAGGTGCCGGATGTACTGGGTAAGGCGGGCGTACGTCGGGCCCGCTGGCGACCCTTGCCGCACTCAGGCGGCGAGGATCAGATAGCGAGCCGAATTACTCGGCACCGCCCTGCTCGGCCTGCTTGGCGCGCAGCGCGTCCACGGTGCGGACGAGCTTCGACGGCAGCGCCTGGAAGACGGAGGCAGCCTGGGACTGCTTCGCCTTGAAGGCACCGGCCAGCTTGCTGAGCAGAACCTCGCGGGACTCAAGGTCCGCAAGCTTCTTGATCTCGTCGGCGGAGAGCGCCTTGCCGTCAAGGACGCCGCCCTTGATGACGAGGTTCTGGTTCTCCTTGGCGAAGTCACGAAGACCCTTCGCCGCCTCGACCGGGTCACCGGTCACGAAGGCGACGGCCGTCGAGCCACTGAGGTGCTCGTCCAGCGCAGAGATCCCGGCCTCCTTGGCCGCGATCTTGGTCAGCGTGTTCTTCACCACACGGTACTGAGCGTTGTCACCGAGCGAACGGCGCAGATTCTTGATCTGCGCGACGGTGAGCCCGGTGTACGCGGTTACAACGGCGCCGTTGGAGTTACGGAACTTCTCCGTGATCTCGTCGACGGCTGCGACCTTGTCGGGGTTCGCCATGAGCCTCGGCCTCCTTCCGGGTGATGAGGACCGCGCAGAAGGGGCTGGGCAAAGCAAACGCCCCGGCGCAGGCGCGCACGGGGCGATTCTCGACCGGACAGAAAACTGCCTGGGAGTTCCCATTCACAACCTGCGCAGGCCGTCCGCAGCTAGCGGATCCTTCGGCCACCACGCGCCCGGGAACGGACACGCAGAGACAACCAGCGGTCTTTGGCTTCCGGCACACCGTACGGGAACGGCCCACGCAAGAGCAAATCGGCTGGACGGGGCATCGGAGGCACACCCCGGGCCCCGGCCAGCCTAGGCCGGGTGCGGGAGCCGAGCCCGGACTTCCCCGGGCTCAACTCACCGAACTTCGGGCCTACTTGTACTCCGTGGTGTCGCTCGCCGGCGGCGGCGTCACCGAGACCTTGGTGCCGTAGTCGGAGTAGTAGACCGTCGAGTCGTACGGCGACTTCTTGCTGGCCATCTGCTCGCGCTTCTTGACCAGCAGGTTGTCCGAGCTGACCCAGAGGTCGATGGTCTCGGTCGTGGCACCCATACTCTGGAACTGCTGCTCCAGGGCCTTGAGGTCCGCCTCGCTGACGTTCTTCGTCTGCATGCGGGTCAGCTCGCTCACCGAGAGCGTGCCGCTGTAGTGGGTCGCCTGGACGCCGCGGACGTCCTCCTTGCCGACCTGCTTGACCTTGCCCGAGGCCATCAGCAGATCCACCGACCGGCTCGGGTTGTTGTTGTTCATCATGTCCTTCATCAGGGCACCGGCCGCGCCCAACTTCTTGGCCATGACGTCGTAGTCGTACTTGATCCAGTTCTTGCCGCCCATGGGCATGCCCATGTTCATGTACATCGCGTCCGGCGTGTACAGGGCCTTCGCGGGCTTGCCGGAGCCGCCCATCGGGCCGCCGGCCTGGGTGATGTCCACCGACATGTGCATGCCGGACGACCAGTCCATCGCGCCCTTCATGGTCGTGGACGCCGTGCCGCTCTTGGTGGTGCCCTCGACCTTGGCGGAATTCTTGCCGTTCGTCTGCTGCGAGACCGTCTTCAGCGAGGCCAGTGCGGCCTCCAGCGGAGACTTCGCCCCCGAAGCGTCGTTGCTGCCACCGCTGGCGCTGCCACCGCCGGTCCCGTTGCTCTTGTCGCCACCGCCGTTGCAGGCGGTCAGACCGGCCATCATGACAACTCCCGCCGCGACGGCGGCGGCTATACGCGTGCTGCGCACTTGAGGCTCCCCCTTTGAATTCCTTTATGGACCTCGCAGGGGACTGTAGTCCAGGCCACTGACAGCGCTCACGGCAGCCCTGTTATGAACGCGTCAGGCCCCGCTCTCCGTACGGAAAGCGGGGCCTGGCGGCAAGCGTCACGCGCTACGAGGCATCGATCGCGAGGATCAGATGGCCTCTTCCTCGACGAGGAGGTTGCGGGTGCGGTTGGGGTCCACCGGGACGCCGGGGCCCATGGTGGTGGAGACCGTCGTCTTCTTGATGTAGCGGCCCTTGGCGGCGGACGGCTTCAGACGGGTGATCTCCTCCAGCGCCGCGGCGTAGTTCTCCACCAGCTTGGCGTCGTCGAAGGACACCTTGCCGATGATGAAGTGGAGGTTCGCGTGCTTGTCGACGCGGAACTCGATCTTGCCGCCCTTGATGTCGGTGACAGCCTTGGCGACATCCGGGGTGACGGTGCCGGTCTTCGGGTTCGGCATCAGACCACGGGGACCGAGCACGCGGCCGAGGCGGCCGACCTTGCCCATGAGGTCCGGGGTGGCGACGACGGCGTCGAAGTCCAGACGACCCTTGGAGACCTCGTCGATCAGTTCGTCCGAGCCGACGATGTCGGCGCCGGCGGCCTCCGCGGCCGCAGCACGGTCACCGGTCGCGAAGACCAGGACCCGGGCGGTCTTACCGGTGCCGTGCGGGAGGTTCACGGTGCCACGGACCATCTGGTCGGCCTTGCGCGGGTCAACGCCCAGACGCATGGCGACCTCGACGGTCGAGTCGAACTTGACGGACGCGGTGTCCTTGGCGAGACGGACGGCTTCGAGCGGGGCGTACAGCCGCTCCCGGTCGATCTTCGCGTCCGCGTTGCGAAGAGTCTTGCTGCGCTTCACTTCTGCTCCTGATGCAGTGGGGTGGAGTCGTGGTACGGACCAGCGCCTGGTCCTTCCACGGGGGTGCCGTTAAGGGCTGGGGTTCAGCCCTCGACCGTGATGCCCATGGAGCGGGCGGTGCCGGCGATGATCTTCGACGCGGCGTCCAGGTCGTTGGCGTTCAGGTCGGGCATCTTGGTGGTGGCGATCTCGCGGACCTGCGCCTCGGTGATCTTGGCGACCTTGGTCTTGTGCGGCTCGCCGGAGCCCTTCTCCACGCCCGCGGCCTTCAGGATCAGCTTCGCGGCCGGCGGGGTCTTGGTGACGAAGGTGAAGGAACGGTCTTCGTAGACCGTGATCTCCACCGGCACGACCATGCCACGCTGCGACTCGGTCGCGGCGTTGTAGGCCTTGCAGAACTCCATGATGTTGACGCCGTGCTGACCCAGCGCGGGGCCGACCGGCGGGGCCGGGTTGGCGGCACCAGCCTGGATCTGGAGCTTGATCAGCCCCGTGACCTTCTTCTTCTTGGGAGGCATGCTCTCTCCGGGTCCTAGTGAGAGGTGGTTCGCCCCCAATCCGGGTCATCCGGATGGAGGCATACCGCACAACGATAACGGGTACCGTCCTGCGGCCAAAAACCGCGCAGGTCAGACCGGCTAAGTGCCGGTCTGACCTGGTCGGTGGCTGTGGGTCCGGAAGAACCTAGTTCTTCTGGATCTGGTCGAAGCTGAGCTCGACCGGGGTCTCGCGGCCGAAGATCTCGACCAGGCCCTTGACCTTCTTCGAGTCGGCGTTGATCTCGTTGATCGTCGCCTGGAGGGTCGCGAACGGGCCGTCGGTGACGGTGACCGAGTCGCCCACCTCGAAGTCCAGGACCTGGACCTCGACCTTGCGGGACGGCGCCGGCTTGCCCTCGGCCGCGGCGGCCTCCTTGGCGGCCTTCTCCTCGGCCTCCGGGGCGAGCATCTTGACGATCTCGTCCAGGGTCAGCGGGTACGGGTCGTAGGCGTTGCCGACGAAGCCGGTGACGCCGGGGGTGTTGCGCACCACGCCCCAGGACTCGTTCGTCAGGTCCATGCGCACCAGGACGTAGCCCGGAAGCTTGTTCTGACGAACGGTGCGGCGGTCACCGTTCTTGATCTGCACGACCTCTTCCTGCGGCACCTCGGCCTGGAAGATGTAGTCCTCGACGTTCAGCGAGACGGCGCGCTGTTCGAGGTTGGTCTTCACGCGGTTCTCGTAGCCCGCGTAGGTGTGGATGACGTACCACTCGCCGGGGAGCCCGCGCAGCTCGTCACGGAGGGCGGCCACCGGGTCGACCGGCTCCTGCTCCTCCGCGTCCTCGGAAGCCTCGACGGCCTCTGCTTCATCGGCGGACTCGACGTGCACGGCGTCCGCCTCGGCGGGCTCGCCGGCGGCGGCGTCCTCGGCGTCCAGCTCGTCGACGTCGTCGGCGTCGGCGACGATGTCCGCGGCGCCCTCTTCGTCAGCGATGGCCGCAGCGTCCCCCTCGACCTCGGCCGAGACGGCCTCGTCAACCTCGGCCTCTGCGGCCGCGACGGGCTTGGCGGCGTCGTTCAGGTTCGGGTCAGACACGTGGCTGCTTCTTCCTTGCTTCAAGGGGTTGAACGTGCGAAGGGCCGCCCACGGAAGGCACCCCCCGCGGGATCAGCCGAAGACGTACCCGACGACTCGGTTGATTCCCAAGTCAATCACGGTTACGAGACCAATGATGATGGCTACGAAGACGATCACCACGGTGGTGTACGACGACAGCTGGCTGCGCGTGGGCCAGACGACCTTGCGGAGCTCCGCGATGACCTGGCGGTAGAAGAGCGCGAGGCGCGCGAAGGGCCCCTTCTTGCCGCGCTTGCCGCCGCGGCGGGGCTTCTTCTGGGATTCCGGGGTATCGGCCTCGGAGCGACCGCGCTCAGGCATGTCGATGGAGCCCAGGGCGTCCGTCACTCGTCCTCACCTGAATCCGGGTCGTGGCCGTGCCGCGCCCGGCCCGGCCGCACGGCGGTGCATTTCGTACGTACGCGTGCACGCACTCGGTGATGCGGTGCGTGTAGCAGGGCCGGAGGGACTTGAACCCCCAACCGCTGGTTTTGGAGACCAGTGCTCTACCAATTGAGCTACGACCCTTTGTGGTTCCCCCAACCTACCGCATGCGGGCGACTGCTCTACGTCGTGCGCCGCGGCGACCCGGTGGGAGCCAACGGTCAGCGAGTGTACGTGGTTCGCGGCCGGGCGTCGAACAGGAACCTCGCGTACTGGCCCCGCAAACCCGTGTATCGGGCCCCCGGGAGGTCTGCGACGATGCCTCTATGAGCGCTGCAACTCCCTCCGCATCGTCCCCCTCCGACCGCCGGGTCTCCGTCCGGGTCGGTTCGATCTCCGAGTCCGCCACCCTCGCCGTCGACGCCAAGGCCAAGGCCCTCAAGGCCGCCGGGCGCCCGGTGATCGGCTTCGGCGCCGGGGAGCCCGACTTCCCCACGCCCGGCTACATCGTCGAGGCGGCGGTGGAGGCCTGCCGCAACCCGAAGTTCCACCGCTACACCCCGGCGGGCGGCCTGCCCGAGCTGAAGAACGCGATCGTCGAGAAGACCCGGCGCGACTCCGGCTACGAGATCGAGGCCGCGAACGTCCTGGTGACCAACGGTGGCAAGCAGGCCATCTACGAGGCGTTCGCCGCGATCCTGGACCCGGGTGACGAGGTCATCGTCCCGGCGCCGTACTGGACCACCTACCCCGAGTCGATCCGGCTGGCGGGCGGCGTGCCGGTCGACGTCGTCGCCGACGAGACCACCGGATACCGGGTGACCGTCGAGCAGTTGGAGGCGGCCCGCACCGAGCGCACCAAGGTGGTGCTCTTCGTCTCGCCGTCGAACCCGACCGGCGCGGTCTACCCCCGCGAGCAGGTCGAGGCGATCGGCCGCTGGGCCGCCGAGCACGGCCTGTGGGTGCTGACCGACGAGATCTACGAGCACCTGGTCTACGGCGACGCGGAGTTCTCGTCGCTGCCGGTGGTGGTGCCGGAGCTGCGCGACAAGTGCATCGTCGTCAACGGCGTGGCGAAGACGTACGCGATGACCGGTTGGCGGGTGGGCTGGGCGATCGGTCCCAAGGACGTCATCAAGGCGGCCACCAACCTCCAGTCGCACGCCACCTCCAACGTCTCCAACGTGGCGCAGGCCGCGGCGATCGCGGCGGTCAGCGGCGACCTGGCGGCCGTCGAGGAGATGAAGGTGGCCTTCGACCGGCGCCGGAAGACCATCGTGCGGATGCTCAACGAGATCGAGGGCGTGCTCTGCCCGGAGCCGGAGGGCGCGTTCTACGCCTACCCGTCGGTGAAGGGGCTGCTGGGCAAGGAGATCCGCGGCAAGCGCCCGCAGAGCAGCGTCGAGCTGGCCGAGCTGATCCTGGAGGAGGCGGAGGTCGCCGTCGTCCCGGGTGAGGCGTTCGGCACCCCCGGTTACCTGCGGCTGTCCTACGCGCTGGGCGACGAGGACCTGGTCGAGGGCGTCTCCCGGATCCAGAAGCTGCTGGCGGAGGCCAAGTAGCCGGTGCCATAGGTCATTTCGCGCCATCGGCGAATGCGGGGTCGGACGTCGTCCGGCCCCGCACGCCTTTGCGGGGGTCCCTTCGTTCGGGGCGGGGCCTATGCCGTCGGCGCGAGGTGCGGCAGTATCTGCGGATGGAGCGTGTTCGTGATCTGCGTCAACTGCCGAAGGCCCATCTGCACCTGCACTTCACCGGCTCGATGCGCCCGGCGACCCTGCTGGACCTCGCCGACAAGTACGGCGTCCACCTGCCGGACGCGCTCACCAGCGGGCGGCCGCCCCGGCTGAGCGCCACCGACGAGCGTGGCTGGTTCCGCTTCCAGCGGCTCTACGACATCGCCCGGTCGTGCCTGCGCTCTCCCGAGGACATCCAGCGGCTGGTGCGGGAGGCGGCCGAGGAGGACGTCCGGGACGGCTCGCGCTGGCTGGAGATCCAGGTCGACCCGACCTCGTACGCGCCGCGGCTGGGTGGCCTGATCCCGGCGCTGGAGATCATCCTGGACGCGGTGGACCGAGCGTCCCGGGACACCGGGCTGGCGATCCGCGTCCTGGTGGCGGCGAACCGGATGAAGCACCCGTTGGACGCCCGCACCCTGGCCCGGCTCGCGGTGCGCTACGCCGACCGCGGCGTGGTCGGCTTCGGGCTCTCCAACGACGAACGCCGGGGCCTGGCACGGGACTTCGACCGCGCCTTCGCCATCGCCCGGGACGGCGGGTTGCTGTCGGCGCCGCACGGCGGGGAGCTGTCAGGCCCGGCCAGCGTCCGGGACTGCCTGGACGATCTGCACGCGTCCCGGATCGGGCACGGGGTGCGGGCCGCCGAGGACCCGGTGCTGCTGCGCCGGCTGGCGTCCCGCGGGGTGACCTGTGAGGTGTGCCCGGCCTCCAACGTGGCGCTGGGCGTCTACGGCAAGCCGGAGGACGTGCCGCTGCGGACGTTCTACGAGGCGGGCGTGCCGATGGCGCTGGGCGCCGACGACCCGCTGCTGTTCGGCTCCCGGTTGGCGGCCCAGTACGAGATCGCCCGCACCGCGCACGGGTTCACCGACGCCGAACTGGCGGAGCTGGCCCGGCAGTCCGTACGGGCCTCCCAGGCGCCCCAGGAGGTGCAGCGGGCGGTACTGGCGGACGTGGACGCGTGGTTGGCCGCGCCGGCGCCGTAGCGGGCCGGCGCGGCCGTCCGCGGTCCCTCAGAGGCTGACGCCGACCGTCACCGGCTCGTTGACGAGGGTGACCCCGAAGGCGTCCCGGACGCCGTCGCGGACCTCGCGGGCGAGGGCGAGCAGGTCCTCGGTGGTGGCCTCACCGCGGTTGGTGAGGGCGAGGGTGTGCTTGGTGGAGATCCGGGCCGGGCCGCTTCCGTAGCCCTTGGTGAAGCCGGCCCGGTCGATGAGCCAGGCCGCGGAGGTCTTCACCCGGCCGTCGCCGTCGGGGAAGGCGGGCGGGGCGGCGTCCGGGCCGAGGCGGTCGTGGACCCGGCGGACGAGCTCGGCGTGCTCGGCCTCGGTCAGGACCGGGTTGGTGAAGAAGGAGCCGGCGGACCAGGTGTCGTGGTCGTCGGGGTCCAGCACCATGCCCTTGCCGGCCCGCAGCGCCAGGACGGTCTTGCGGGCGACGGCGAGCGGCACCCGCTCCCCGACGCCGACGCCGAGCGCGCGGGCCGTCTGGTCGTAGCGCAGCGGCGCGGAGAGGCCGCCGGCGTCCTCCAGGGCGAGCCGCACCCGCAGCACGACGAACCGCTCGGGGTGCTGCTTGAAGCGGCTGTGGCGGTACGAGAAGCCGCACTCCTCGTTGGTGAGGGTGACCGTCTCGCCGGTGCGGCGGTCGTAGGCGACGACCTCGGTGAGGGTCTCGGAGACGTCCTGCCCGTAGGCGCCGACGTTCTGGACCGGGGTGGCGCCGGCCGAGCCGGGGATGCCGGCCAGGCACTCGACGCCGGCCAGTCCGACCTCGACGGTGCGGGCGACGGCGTCGGACCAGTTCTCGCCCGCGGCGAGCTCCAGGGACGTGCCGTCGAGGGCGAAGCCGCGGGTGGCGATGCGCAGGGCGGTGCCGTCGAAGCCCTTGTCGCCGATGACGAGGTTGCTGCCGCCGCCGATGATCAGCAGCGGGGTGCCGGCCTCGTCGGCTTCACGGACGGCGGCGATCACCTCGTCGTCGGTGGTGGCCGTGACGAGCCGGTTCGCGGGACCACCGAGGCGGAAGGTGGTCAACGGGGCGAGGGGGGCGTTGTCTGCTACGTGACGTTCCTGCACCCGGCCAAGGGTACGGGGGCGGCCCGACGATGCCGGGCCGGCCGTCCCGTCCGGCTGCCTCAGGCGAGCCTGACCACGGCGCGGGACATGCCCAGCACCTTCTGGCCGGCGCTCCTGGCGATCAGATCGACCCGGACCGTGCGCTCCGCGTCGTCCAGCTTGGCCGCGACGGTGCCGGTGACCTCAATCAGCGCGCCGGTCTCGTCGTTGGGCACCACGACCGGCTTGGTGAAGCGCACGCCGTACTCGGCGACCGCGCCCGGGTCGCCGACCCAGTCGGTGACCACCCGGACCGCCGAGGCCATGGTGAACATGCCGTGCGCGATGACGTCCGGCAGTCCGACTTCCTTGGCGAACTTCTCGTTCCAGTGGATCGGGTTGAAGTCCCCGGAGGCACCGGCGTATTGGACGAGGGTGGCGCGGGTCACCGGGAAGTTCTGCGCGGGCAGTGCGGTGCCGACCTCGACGTCGTCGTAGGCGATCTGCGCGGTCATCTCAGGCAGCCTCCTCAGCGGGCCGGGCGACGAGTTTGGTGAATGCCGTCACAACGTGCTCGCCGGCCTCGTCGCGCACCTCGCCACGGATGTCGATGACCTCGTTGCCGGCCATGGTCTTGATGGCCTCGATGGTGGAGGTCACGGTCAGCCGGTCACCGGCGCGCACCGGACGCCGGTAGGCGAATTTCTGGTCGCCGTGGACCACGCGGCTGTAGTCCAGGCCGAGTTGCGGGTCGGCGATGACGCATCCGGCGGCCTTGAATGTGATGGCGAACACGAAAGTCGGCGGCGCGATCACATCGGAGTGGCCGAGCGCCTTGGCGGCTTCGGCGTCCCTGTAGGCGGGGTTGGGGTCCCCGATCGCCTCGGCGAATTCGCGGATCTTTTCCCGGCCGACCTCGTACGGGTCGGTGGGCGGGTATGTGCGTCCGACGAATGACTGGTCGAGCGCCATGAGCTCGCAACCTCCCTGGACTGATGGTGCCAATGCCGCGAGGCCGCCCCCAGGAAATGGGGACGGCCTCACAGACGAGCCTTGGTTATCGCGTCTCGCGGTGCGCGGTGTGCGAGTTGCAACGGGGGCAGTGCTTCTTCATCTCAAGACGGTCCGGGTCGTTACGCCGGTTCTTCTTGGTGATGTAGTTCCGCTCCTTGCACTCCACGCAGGCCAGCGTGATCTTCGGGCGGACGTCGGTGGCAGCCACGTGAGTGCTCCTTGACGAACGGATAGATGGATCGAACGCATAGAAGAGTAGCCGACCGGAGGACCGACCCCACAATCGGCTACTGTTAGTAGCGGTGACCGGACTTGAACCGGTGACACAGCGATTATGAGCCGCTTGCTCTACCGACTGAGCTACACCGCTGTGATGCGAGAGTTACCCGTCCGAGGACGGGATCCCTCACACATCAGAGCCCCAAAACGGAATCGAACCGTTGACCTTCTCCTTACCATGGAGACGCTCTGCCGACTGAGCTATTGGGGCGAGCGATGAAGACATTACACGGCCCGCCGCCAAACGTGAAATCCAGATCCGCACCGCGCCCCAACAGCCCCCCGCACCACGCTGGTACGACTATTTCGCGCCTGCGCGAAGCTCTCCGGGGCGCGCCCTAGGCTCGGACCCACGCTGCGTGATCTTGCACGCCCGGGGCTTCTAGGAGCGCGATGTCCGACAGCAGTTCGCCGCAGCCGGGGAAGCCCGGGGGCGCCGGCCGGTACGCCCGGCCGGATTCCGGCGCGCTGGTCCTGTGCGGCGCCCGGCTCGCCGACGGCCGCACCGTGGACGTCCGGCTCGGCGGCGGGCGCATCGAGGCGGTCGGCACGGCCGGCAGCCTCGCCCCGCAGGGCGCCCGGGTGGACCTCGGCGGCTATCTGCTGCTCCCGGCCCCCGCCGAGCCGCACGCGCACTGCGACACCGCGCTGACCGCGGACGCCGACGGGCCCGCCTCCGACTCCGCCGAGGACGTCCAACGCCGCACCACCGAGGCGGCGCTGTTGCAGCTCGGGCACGGGGCCACCGCCTCGCGCAGCCATGTGCGGATCGGCGGCGTCCAGGGGTTGCGGGCGCTGGCGGCGGTGCTCCAGGCGCGGCGGGCGCTGCGCGGGCTGGCGGACCTGGCGGCGGTGGCGGTGCCCCGGGTGCTGACCGGGGTGGCCGGCGCCAACGGGCTGGCGATGCTGCGGGACGCGGTCAACATGGGCGCCACGGTCATCGGCGGGTGCCCGGATCTGGACCCCGATCCGGCCGGGTACGTGGAGTCCGTCCTGGAGGTGGCCGGCGAGCACGGCTGCCCGGTGGACCTGCACACCGATGGTGACGATCCGGCGCGGCTGGCGCGGTTCGCGGCGATGTGCGGCGGGCTGCGACCGGGGGTGGCGATCGGGCCGTGCGCCGGGATGGCGCGGATGCCGCGCAGCGTGGCGGCGCGGGTGGCGGAGCAGTTGGCGGCCGCCGACGTCGCCGTCGTCTGCCTGCCGCAGGGCGACTGCACCGGCCTGGAGCGGAACGGCACCCGGGTGTCGCGGCCGGCGCCGGTACGGCTGCTGCGGGCGGCCGGGGTGCGGGTGGCGGCCGGCAGCGGGGCGTTGCGGGACGCGGCCAACCCGGTGGGGCGGGGCGACCCGTTGGAAGCCGCCTACCTGCTGGCCTCGTTGGGCGAGGCGACGCCGGAGGCGGCCTACGAGACGGTGAGTTCGGCGGCGCGGGCGACGCTGGGGCTGCCCGAGGTGCGCGTCGAGGCGGGTTTTCCGGCCGAGTTGCTCGCGGTGCGCGGGGAGCGGATCGCCGGGGTGCTCTCGCTGGCGTACAGCCGGATCGTGGTGCACCGGGGGCGGGTGGTGGCGCGCACCAGCGCGGTGCGCGAGTACTGCGATTCGGTGGACGTGGCGCTGGAGTTGCCGCGCCAGTCGCAGCGTTAGGGCCGGTACCGGGGCCGCCGCACCGGCCGGTCCTCGGGTACACGGGGGCGGTTCGGCGTACGGTCGGCAGCATGCGCATTGTCATCGCAGGTGGACATGGTCAGATCGCGCTGCGGCTGGAGCGGTTGCTGCACGCGCGCGGGGACGAGGTCGCGGGGATCGTCCGGCGACCGGAACAGGCCGGCGATCTGCTGGCCGCGGGCGCCGAACCGGTGGTCTGCGATCTGGAGTTGGCGTCGGTGGCCGATGTCGCCCGGCATCTGGAGGGCGCGGACGCGGCCGTCTTCGCGGCCGGCGCCGGGCCGGGCAGCGGCGCCGCGCGCAAGGACACCGTGGACCGCGGTGCGGCGACGCTGTTCGCGGACGCGGCCGAGGCGGCCGGGGTGCGGCGCTTCGTGGTCGTCTCGGCGATGGGCGCGGACCGGGAGCCCCCGGAGGGCACCGATCCGGTCTTCGCGGCCTATCTGCGGGCCAAGGGGGCCGCGGACGCCGACGTCCGGGCCCGCGCCGGGCTGGATTGGACGATCCTGCGGCCCGGCCGGCTCACCGACGACCCGGGCGTCGGTCAGGTGACGCTGGCCGACGCGACCGGGCGCGGGGCGGTGTCGCGGGACGACGTGGCGGCCGTCCTGGTGGCACTGCTGGACGAACCGGGCACCATCGGGCGGACGTTGGAGCTGATCGGCGGGGATGTGCCGGTGGCGGACGCGGTGCGGAACGTGGCGTCGCACTGAGGCGCCCGGCGGCGCGCCCGCCGGGGCGGCCTTGAGCGCGCGCCTGCCGCCCTCGGACGGCCGGCGGGCCACGCCGGACCCGCGGGCGGCACACGGCGCTCAGCGGCGCCGTGACGCCCTCACCGGCCTCCGTTCGCCGCGGCGCCCGCTACGGCACGACGAGGATCCGGCCGAGGTGCGTCCGCGCCTCGATGAGCCGGTGCACGGCGGGCGCGTCGGCGAGCGGGAACCGGGCGTGGACGGCGGTGCGCAGCCGGCCGGCCGCGGCGTGCCCGGCCAGTTCGGTCATCTCCGCGCGGGCCCGCTCCGGGGCGGCCGCGCGCCAGGCCAGCAGGGAGAAGCCGGCGATCGTCTTCAGGGCGAAGAGGCCCGCCACCGGGACGTCGAGGAGTTCGCCGCCGGCCGCTCCGTAGACCACCGCGCGGCCGAACGGGGCCAGCAGCTCCAGGCTTTGACGCAGGATCACGCCGCCTACGGAGTCCAGGACCAGGTCCACGCCCCCGGGCGCCGCCTCGCGGACCCGCTCCGGCCAGTCGTCGGCCGTGTAGTCGACGACGGCGTCGGCGCCGAAGGAGCGGACGAAGTCGAACTTGGCCGGCGAGCCGACCGCGGCGACCACCCGGGCCGCGCCGAGCAACTTGGCGAGCTGCACCGCGAGATGGCCGATACCGCCGGCCGCGGAGTGGACCAGCACCGTCTCGCCCTCGGAGAGCCGGCCGGTGCGCAGCGCCCGAAGGGCGACCGGGGCGCCCATGGGGAGCATGCTCGCCACCCCGAGGTCCACCCCGTCGGGTACCGGGGCGAGCCACTGGGCCTCGGTGACGACGTACTCGGCGAAGGCGTCCTCGGACAGCCCCGCGACCCGTCGGCCGACGAGCCCGCCGTCGACGCCGGGGCCGGCGGCCGCGACGGTGCCGACCACGTCGCCGGTGAGCACGCCGGGCAGCGAGCGTTGGAAGAGCGGCCCGGCGGCCGGCCCGCGCCGGAACTTGGTGTCGACGAAGTTGGCCCCGACCGCCTCGGTGCGCAGCAGCACCTGCCCCGGCCCCGGTGTCGGGACCTCGGCCTCCTCGCCCGTCAGGACGTCCGGGTCGCCGTACTCGTAGTAGCGCACGCGTCGCATTCCAGCTCTCCTCGGTGGTGGTCGAAGGACGCAGCGGCGGGCCGCCCCGGCCGGCAGGCACGGCACACGTGTCACGGCACCGCGTGAGCGGGCGCGCGGGCAGGACCCCGGAAACCCTTAACTGGACCGCTGGTCAGGTTGAGCTTGACGGTAACCCGTACTGGACCACCGGTCCAGTTGTTTCTGCGCGATGATGGCCCCTCCGGCGCGGGCCGGAGACGGAACAGCAGGACGGAGTGGGTGAGGCACCGATGGCAGAGGGCCGCCGCGAACGCGCCGACGCGGTACGGAACCGGCGCGCCATCCTGCGGGCGACCGAGGAACTGCTCGCAAACCACCCGCCGGAGAAGATCTCGATGGAGCAGGTCGCCGCGGCGGCCGGGGTCGGCAAGGGGACCGTCTTCCACCGCTTCGGCAGCCGGATGGGGCTGATGCTGGCCCTGATGGAGGAGCGGGCGCTGGCGCTGCGCGAGGAGGTCACCGACGGCCCGCCGCCGCTCGGCCCGGGCGCCGCCCCGCGCGAGCGGCTGCTGGCCTTCCTGGACGCCGTCGTCGACCTGATCGCCCGCAACAAGGGCCTGTTGGCCGCGCTCCAGCACGCCGTCACGACCGCCCAACGGCCCGCCGACACCCCCCGCGAGGAGCACCCGTTCCACGCCTTCTGGCACGGGCACGTCAGCGCACTGCTGGCCGCCCTCCGCCCCGACCTGGACGCCGACCTCCTGGCCCACTTCCTCTTCGGCGCCCTGCAGAACGAGAACGTGCTGCGGCTGCTGGAACGCGGCGAGACGACGCGGGTGGCCGGCACCCTGCGGACGCTGGTCACCGGGCTGTTGGACGCCGCCTTGCCGGCCACCGGGGACACGCCCGAGGCATGAACCCCGGACCGCCCGAAAATTCACCCGCGGCCCCGCCACACCTCCAAGGCCAGGACGTCGAGCGCCGGAGAGGCAGACGGCTCCACGGCCGCACCGATCGACAACACGAGAAAGCCCCCGGATCGCATCTCTACGATCCGGGGGCTTTTCCAGGCTGTGGCGGCGCCAGGATTCGAACCTGGGAAGGCGAAGCCGGCAGATTTACAGTCCACCCAAGATCGCCCCCGCGCACGCCGTCTGACCTGGGGTTTTCCACCACTACAGAGAGGGGTAGCCACATCCCGTCCACGTCTCGTCCTGATCTTGAAAAATCCCCGCCCGGAACGACCGGAGGAACCGTGACCGTTGACCACTACGCTGGTACGCACCACGGCAGAACGGAGAGTGTTCCGCGAATGGGACCGAAGACGACCAAGGTCTACGAGACGCTTCGCGAACGGCTGGCCTCCGGCCAGTACGCCGCCGGCGACAAGTTCCCATCCGAACGCACACTGACGGAAGAACTCGGCATCGGCCGAACGGCGCTCCGGCAAGTGCTCGCTCGTCTCGTGTCAGAGGGGGCGTTGGAGGTTCGCGGCCGTAGTTCGTACCGGGTGCCGGGTGCGGTGACCGTCAAGACCCCGGAGGGGCTTGAGCCGTGGCGCATCCATGGCGAACGCGACCTCTACGACAACCAGTGGGTCAAACTTCAGCTCTGGGACGTGGAGCCGCCCGGGATGGAGCGCTTTGAGCATCACGTCGTGAAGCTACACAACGTCGCCGTCACTGCGGTTCTGGATGACCAGGACCGCGTACTGATGATGTGGCGGTACCGCTTCGTCCCGCAGCAGTGGGGTTGGGAGCTTCCGGGCGGCCTTGTGGACGAAGGGGAAGACCCGGCGGACACAGCGTTGCGCGAGGTCGTGGAGGAGACCGGTTGGCGGCCGAAGTCGGTTGAACACGTCGTCACCTACCAGCCCATAGTCGGCATGGTCGACTCTTCCCATGAGATCTTCGTGGGGCACGGAGCCAAGCTGGTCGGTGCGCCAACAGACCTGGAAGAGGCGGGCCACATCGAGTGGGTGCCTCTAGCCGATATCCCCGGCCTGATGGCCCGCGGTGAGCTGATGGGTGCCGGCACCCTCGTGGCCCTGCTCCACATCCTGGCGAGCCGCGGCAAGCAGGGCGCTACAGCCGCGCACTGAGCAGGTCGACACGGCGGCGCTGCCGCACCGAACCGGTGCGGCTCGCCAACAGCCGCGCCTGCCGCAGGTGGGTGTTCGCGTCGTCATACTCGGCTCGCGCCAGATGCGCTTGCGCAAGGTCGGTGTGGAGTCCGGCCTGTGCTCGGACAAAGGTCGGGTCCACCACCTCTAGCGCGCCATAGAGGCTGGTCACCGCTTCGTCATCACCGAGCAACCCAAGGACATTGCCGCGCCACCGAGCCAGGTGGGCGCCGTTCAGGAAGATGCTCAGCATGTCCGGGTCCCGGTCCTCAAGGCCGTGCGGAATGCTCGCCGCGGCTGCATCGAGCGCGCGCCGGCAGTCGTCCGGCATCCCAGCGTGAGCGCACAACTCGGCTTCCGCCGCGTGCAGCCACGCCCGGAGGCGGGGCGATCCGCCCTGCCCAAGGGTGCGTTGGGCATCGCGGACCAGGTCGAGACCGAGCGACGGCCGACCAGCCTCGCACAGCACGTACGCCTGCTCTCCCATCGCGTGAGCGAGGTACATCGGGGCTTCAGCGTCGTGCGCGGCCCGCTTCGCGAGTTCGTAGTGCCGCCATGCCCGCTCGACCGCCCCCGAGTCAACTGCCTGCCATGCAGCAAGAGTTGATGCTCCAGCGAGCGCAAGAGCCACGGGGCGGCGCGCGCTAGGCAGTACGGCGAAGTTCAGTGCGTCCTCAAGACGGGAGAGATGCCCTGTCATCTGGTCGATCAGCCCGGAGGCGCCCAACTGGCGGTCCATGGTGCGTAGTAGCTCGGTCTGGTCGTTGAACGCTTTCACCATGGATTCGCCGACGCTGCTGGCTGAGTCGATCCTGTTCAGCAGCTCGTCGTATCCGTCGGCCATCGACGGCGCCGCAACGAGCGGGCTCCCCCTCAACTCCGCGTCCGTGACGCCGAGAAGCTGACGCAAGATCGCCGCGTAGCGGTCCGAGATGGTCCGCTTGCCGTTCTCCCACTCGGACACGTACACCCTCAGGCTCGCGGTCGACGCGACGTCGGTGACGTGCCGCCGGGCGTACTGCTCGATCTCGCGAACCAGTCGCTCTTGAGACCAGCCACGCGCCGTACGCGCACTTCGAAGTCCTGTGCCCACAGGCCACCGCCCGGCGATAGGTCCACTCGCTGACCTTCCCAGCATGCCTTACATCGCCGCAGGTCAACAGGGGTTAACAGGAAGGGAGTTAAGCCCTGTTGGCTACCGACTCCCCCACCTCAAGCGATCTCCTGGAGATGCACCGAGGCGGGCAACCGCCGACCGGATCGGCGAAGCCCCTTGACTCTGGTGCGCACCAGATGCTTCTCTACTGGTGCGCACCAGATGACGGGGTCGCTTCCGATCTGTGGTGCACCAAGTAGAGGGCGGGGACGCTGCAACTCCGCTAAAGGCCAGGCACAACAGGGTTTCGGCCCGTACTGGCGAGGTGGCCCGGTGACCGCGAGCAACGGCCGGAGGAGGGGACAAGGTCCCCTTTGCAGCACGCCCCAGGAAGGAGGTTGAGATGACACGTCGAAGTACCTAGGCACGCTGCCGGCGCTGGACCGGCACGGCAGCGTCCATGCCCACTGTGTCCCGTCCGCGGCGGGCGTCGGAGCCATCCGGCGCCCGCCGTACGCGATTCATCCGGAGCAACCGCGGGCTAGCCGCGGCCGGTTGCCTCCTCCGTCCGTCCGGGCCCACGGCTGTACGGACGGGGTCGCAGGGAGCCGCACCGCTGGACTCCAAGGCCACGACAACGAAGTAGGGCACGCCCTCCGCCTGGCAGCAAGCGGGCGTGCCCTGAGATCCCGAAAGGATCGAAGATGAGCATATTGCGCTCCCGCGGCGAAGCCCAGAGCAGTGAGGTCAAAGACCTTCAAGCCAAGGCCCGCGAGGACTATCGCACCCACAACAGCCCGGAGACCCGGGCGGCGGCCCGTGAACAGTCCGGGCACGCCCGCACGCGCGGCAACGCCGCCGGCGGGGCCTGGCGCAGCAGCAACTAGCCCGCCCTCGAACCTCCCGTACCTGCCGGGGCGGTCGCCTGTCACCACAACACCGCGACCGCCCCGGCGTCCCGTCCTTTCGACACAGGAGAAGCCCTCCATGCGCTCGTACATCGACCACCACGAAGTCCTGAATCAGGCCGAGTTCGAGGAACTGGCCTTCGGCTTTGCCGAGCAGCCGCTCGGTATCGACCGTGACCTGTTCCGCGGCCCGCTGGAGTCCGAGGCGCCCGACGAGTACCGGGCCCGCCTGGACGCGGCCCGCGACGTGTTGGCGGACCTGAGGGAGCAGGCCGAGGCCGGCGACGAGATCGCCGCGTGGGATGCCCTCTACGCCGACGCCCTGACCTCCGTCGCCCCGCTTCGTCCCCGCGCCCGCCGTTCGTCCCGTGCGGAGGTAGCGGCATGAGCGCGGCGACGATGGCCGCGCAGGCGGCAACGCTGAAGTGCCTGGCCGGCATCGCGGTCAGCTACCCCAACCTCCCCGGCGCCTACTTCACCGCCAGCAGTGTCGTCCCGAACGAGCTGAGTGTGCAGCTCGACAGCCCCAGCAAGGTGGAAGCCTGGCGCGTGGCGCTGAACGTCCCGGTCGAGAAGGTCTTCATGGACCGGATCGGCGATCAGCTGTCGCTGGAGTTCCGGGCGACCGCCTACCGAGTGGCCTTCCACGTGTACGCCGTGTACGACGCGGCCACGGTGGAAGCGGGTGCGGCATGAACGCCACTGTCGCGGCGCTGTCCGCTGCTCCCGTCGCCCTGGGCTGGGCCGTTCACCATGTCGTGTGGCGCCGTCGGATCGAAGCGGCTCGTCGGGATCCGCTGACTGGGCTGCCGACACGGGCCGCCTTTGAGGTCAAGGCCCGTCGTCGGCTGGCCCGCAGCGCGGCGGCCGTGGTCGTGATCGACCTGGACGGGTTCAAGGCGCTCAATGACGCCTACGGGCACGCGGCCGGGGATGCGGCGCTCGTTCATACGGGCCGGGTTCTGGCCGACCGTGTCCGTCACTGGGGTCTGGCCGCGCGTCTGGGCGGGGACGAGTTCGCCCTGGTCCTGCCCGCCACCGCCCGCGATGTGCGGCGGCAGATGCACTTTCTGCACGCGCGGCTGGTGCAGCCCTTCGACTACGAGGGATCGGCGCTGGCCGTCGGTGCCTCCATCGGGGCGGTGGTCACGCAGCCGGGGGTCGACCTGTCGGCGGCGCTGCGGCGGGCGGATGAGGCCATGTACGCAGCCAAGGAGACCGGCGGGGGCTGGTTCGTCTCCGTCGGCTTGTGGCCTGCTCTGCCGACGGTCAACGGTCGCCGCGACGGGCGCCCCGGCACGGCCGGTGGAACGGGGGCGGCAGCATGAACCGAGTTCTGTGGCGTATCGCGTTGGCGGTTGTGTCGCTGGCGGCTCTGGGGGTGACCGGCTGGTCCCTGTACGCCGTGGCACGCCACTACCAGGCCCCTGGTCCTGTGGGGTGGGCTGCGGTGGCGGTGTTCGACGGCACCGCCTACGCCTGCCTTCACCTGGCCTCCGAAGCCTCCGCGGCGGGCCGTTCCGCGGTCGGGGCGCGGCTGGCTTCGCTGTGCATGGCGGCGGGGTCGGTCTACCTCAACCGCTTCCACGCCCAGCTCATCGACGGCGGCTTGCCCGCCTGCCTGCTGTTCTCGGTGCCGACTCTGGCTCTGCTGGCGGTCTCTGAACTGTCCTGGGCCGGGCCGCGCGCCGAGGCCCGCCGGGGCCATGGTGAACAGCCCTTCCGGCTCCCGCAGTTCGGCGGTTGGGCCTGGCTGCTGGCCCCGCGTACCGCGGGTGGCAGCATCCGGCGTCGGGCCCTGGCCCACATCGAAGACGCCGGACGGCCCCCGGCGCCGAGTCCGGACAAGCCCCGGACAGCGACGGCCCAGTTGCGCGAGCACTTCGCCACGATGGAAGCGGCCGAGGCGATCCGCATCGCCCACGCCTCACAACCGATGCTCCCGCCGGCGGAACTGGCCTCTCTACTCGTCGGCTACGGCGTCCACGTCGACGCCGTACAGGTCGCCCTGGCGCTGCATGGCACCCCGACGGAGATCACGGTGGACCGCCCGGACATCGTCCGGACAGTCCCCGATTCGGCCGAGGATGCCGATGCGAACACGGAGTTGACCAGGGCGGACATGTTGTCCGGGCGTCGTCCGGAGTCTGTGACCGAGGCCGTGCGGCAGCTGGTTCGCCGTGGCATCACCGACAAGGGTGCGGTGGTGTCCATCACCCGTGACCTGCTGGGCCCAGACACCAATCCGGACACGATCCGCCGCACCCTGCAACGCGAAATCGACAAGCACCCCGAGACGGCCGACGGGGTGGGGCAGGGCGGAGGTGGCTACGCATGAGTGAACCTCGCCTGCGCGTGCTGTCGTTGGGGGCCGGTGTCCAGTCGACCTCCCTGTTGCTGCTCTCGGCGCTGGGCCACCTACCGCGGCTGAATGCGGCGGTCTTCGCTGACACCGGCTGGGAGCCTGCCGCGGTCTATGCGCACCTGGACCGGTTGGAGCGGGAGGTGGCCCAGCCGGCCGGGATCCCGATCATCCGTACCGGCGGCGGCAACATCCGTGCCGATGCCCTCGACCCGGCGCATCGGTTCGCCAGCATGCCGCTGTTCGTCCGCAACGTGGATGGCACGGTCGGGATGATCCGGCGCCAATGCACCGATGAGTACAAGCTCAAGAAGATCAAGCGTGAGGTCCGGGCCCTGCTCGGTTACCCCGGCAACCGCCGCGTCCCGGCGGGGTTGTTCGTGGAGCAGTGGGTGGGGATCAGTGTCGATGAGTTCACCCGGGCCAAGGACTCCGGCATCCGCTACGCGGTCAATCGACATCCGCTGCTGGAGCTGGACTGGTCCCGCAACGACTGCGTGCGGTTCCTGGCTCGCCACGGCTGGCAATCCACACCCAAGAGCGCGTGTATTGGGTGTCCGTTCCACTCCAACGCCCAGTGGCGCCACATGCGCGACCACCAGCCCGAGGAGTGGGCGGACGCGGTCGCCTTCGACCACGCCATCCGCAACGGCAACGCCCGCGGCCGAGACGGCGGTTCACCGCTTCTCGGGCAGGCGTATCTGCACCGGTCCTGTGTGCCGCTGGACCGGGCGCCGATCGACACGGTCACCGCCCACGAATGGGCCCAGCGACAAGGCTCCCTCCTCGACGTCCTCGCCGACCAGCAGGAAGAAGAGGGGCCGTCGGGGTGCTCGCCGTGGACCTGCCGCGGCGACGACCGCGACGCCACCGAAGAAGCGGTGGTGGCGATATGAGTGAGCCGATCATCTACGCCGACCTGTGGCGGCCGGTGATGGAGGCGGCGGGCTGGCGGTGCTGGTGCACCGGCCAATGCGGCACCCCCCACTCGAAGGACGGCGGCCGGTGCCCCCGCAAACACGACGGCTACACCAACAAACGCGGCGGCTGGGTCCGCCTCATCGCCGCCCCCGCCGACCCCACCACCCCACCCCTGGCCGCCGCCCAGCTCGGACCGGCGGACCTACGGGCCTGGTGCCCCACCTGCCACACCGCCGCCGCCCGCGCTGACCGCAAGACCCGCGGCAGCGAACCGGCCCAGGACACCGGCCTGTTCGACCTCTAGCCACACCCGCCCGGGGCCACCGTGCCCCGGGCCCGACAAGCCAGGAGCGCCCGTGAAGCGCACTGACGCCATCCGCATGCACAGCGAGGAAGCCGCCGCCTACAGCCAGGCCGCGGAGACCGCCGTGGAGCCGACCCGTGGCTGGCTGCTGGGCGCGGCCGACACCCACCAGGCCATGGCCGATGCCGCCCGCCTCGGCGACTACGAGTACGACGAGTTGGAGGACTGACATGCCGCGCACCAAGCCCACCCCGCAGCAGCGCGAGAAGCACAACGCCCGCCGCCGGGCCAAGCGCCTGGCCGACGCCCGCATGCGCATGGCCACCCACGCCGCCAGCCAGATCGTGAGCTGGGAGTGGGACGGCCGGCGGCCCGTCACCCCGGCCCGAGTCATCGCCAAGACCGCCGCCATGTACGGCAACTACCGCGAGGTCCAAGACCAGGCGATCACCCCCGCCGAAGCCCGCGCCGCCCTGGACCACGTCCTGAGCCGCTGACCAACCCACCGCCACAAGCCGCCGGCCAGCCAGCCGGCGGAGAGGAGAGTCACCGATGTTCCGCGCAGGCGACGAAGTACAGATCCTCACCTGCTCCGACGACCCCCGGGCCGCAGGGCGCACCGGCCGGATCGTGGACGAGGTCCCGCCCGGCCCGCTGACCGGCGGCCGGTGGACCGTCCACGGCGCCGGGTTCCTGATCGGCTCCGTCCTGTGCCACACCAACGAACTGCGCGCCACCGGCCGCAGGAAGCACTGAGCTAGGCCATCGCTTGTGGTGGGGCCCGGTCACAACCAACCAAGACCGCGGCCGGGTCCCGCCGCTCCCTTTTCGACAAGGAGCTGATACATCGTGTCGGAGAACACGATTCACAACCAGCCGGACCCCTCGGAGCCCGGCCAGGACGACTCCGCCGCATCAGCCGACGTCGTTCGCCTCGACAAGTACCGTCAGCCCCGGCCGGATACGCCGGACGCCGATCCGGCCGGCGCGGGTGTGAAGCCAGGGGAGTGGGAAGCCGAGCTTCCCGACTCCGACGCCCCCGAGGCCGAAGGCTTGACCGAAGGCGACCCGGTCGACTCGCCCCGCGAGGCATACCCGCCGTCGGTGGCCGAGTGGATTGAGGCCAAGGACAAGGCCCGCTTGCCGGTCCTGCCGGACTGGGTCAAGCTGCCCGACCAACGCAAAGCCGTCCGCAAGTGGGCTGTTCGCCACTACTCGACGGTGGCTGGGTACCACGCCGTACGTCTGCCGTGCATCTACACCCCGAAGGTTCTGTTCTACTCGCCGCGCGGCGCCTGGCGCTGGTCGGCGGCAGTCGGACGGTGGGTGTTCGACTCGGAGGGCAAGTCCCTGCGGCTGGCCGCGGTGGCCGCGGAGGACGCGGCCGAGTACCTCAAGCTCTCCCGGCAGCGCAACGACCGCGTGCGCCTGCGGGGCGTCCTGGCCGCGTTCGCTGCCTCCGTGGGGCTCTCCGCCGCGCTGACCTTGTACGTCATGGCTCCGTCGTGGCTGCTCCTGCTGTCGGTGGCCGCGCTGACCACCGCACTTGGTGTGGTGGGGGCGCCGGCGGACCGGCCGCTGATCGAGCGGGCGAAGGTGACCTTCCGTAAGCGCAAGCTGTCCTCGGACATCGTCATCCGCGCCCATGAGGTGGCGGGGCTGACCGAGAAGGACCAGAACATCGCCTTCCCGCGGCCGATCGGCCGGGACGGGGACGGGTGGCGCGTCGTCGTCGACCTGCCCTACGGCAAGACCTTCAAGGACGCGCTGAAGGCACACGGTCGACTCGCATCCGGTATGGACATCGCGCCGACGCAGCTGTTCATGGACCCGGACGAGACGAGCAACCGGCGCGTGTCGTACTGGATCGCTGACCGTGACCCGCTGGCTGTCCCCTCCGGCAAGACCCCCCTGTTGGGAGCGACCCGGGTGGACTTCTGGAAGCCGTTCCCCTGGGGCGTGGACGAGCGCGGCAACCCGGTCATGGCCACCATGCTGTGGCTGTCCCTGCTGGTCGGCGCCGTCCCTCGGCAGGGCAAGACCTTCTCCGCCCGCACCATCGCCCTGGCCGCCGCCCTGGACCCGTACGTCAGGTTGTACGTCTTCGATGGGAAGGCGTCGCCGGACTGGCGCAAGTTCACCAAGGTCGCCCACCGCATCGCGTTTGGCATCGTGCCCAAGAACGGGTTCGACCCGGTGGTTCATCTGCTGACCGCGCTGCGGGAGTTGAAGGCGGACGTTGAGGACCGCTACCACCGGCTCTCCGAACTCCCGCTGCACATCTGCCCGGAGGGCAAGCTCACCCCGGAGATCAGCCGGGACAAGAAGCTGAACATGCCGCTGACGCTGTTCGTCGTCGATGAGGTGCAGGAGTACCTGACCCACCCCGAGCACGGCAAGGAGATCCTGTCCCTGCTGGTCTACCTCGCCCGTGTCGCCCCCGCGGTCGGCGTGAGCGTGATGACCTCGACGCAGAAGCCGGACGACAAGGCATGCCCGTCGGAACTGCGCGACCAGCACCAGGCCCGGTTCGCCCTGCGGGTCGGCGCCTACCAGGTCTCGGACGTCATCCTCGGTGCCGGCTCCTACAGCGAGGGCCTGGACGCGTCCAAGCTGCTGAAGTCCCACAAGGGCGTGGGCCTGCTCAAGGGCATGTCCGACGATTCGGGGATCGTTCGTACCTACCTCGCCGACGGCCGCGACGCCGAACGCATCCTGACCCGCGCCGCCGCCCTGCGCGAGGCCGAAGGAACCCTGTCCGGCGACGCGGCCGGCCAGGCTCCGGCCGCGGAGGCGTCGGCCACCGTCTTGGACGACGTGGCCGCCGTGCTGGGCAAGGGCGAGGCCAAGGTGTGGTCGGAGACCATCGTGGACCGACTGGCCGACCTGCGGCCCGAAGCGTACGGCGCGTGGGCGGAGTTGGAGCCCAAGCCCAAGGCCGAAGCGCTCTCCGCGGCGCTGAAGCCGTACGGCGTCGCCACCGAGCAGATCAGCCGCCGTATCGACGGCGAGCAGTTCAACAAGCGCGGCATCAAGCGCGCCGACATCGCGAACGCGATTACGGAGCGCAACAAGAAACTGGGTGACGGATAGGTCTCACGAGTTGCTACCGGTAGCGGAGGGCGTCGCTACCGGTAGCAACCCTGCTAGCGACCCAAACCGGCACTGATCAGGTCGCTAGCAACTAGCGGCCCACCTGCGAAAACCCCTGAATCCTGCCTGAGAGGCACCCTCATGACCCTCTCCGCCCTTGCTATCGCCTGCCTGGCGATAGTCACAATCTGTTACGTCGGACTGTGTGTCATCTCGCCGTTCGGCAACTGCCGCAAGTGCCGCGGCTTCGGCTACCAGCTCAAGAAGGACCGCCGCGGACGCCTCCGCCCCGGCCGCATCTGCCGCCGCTGCCACGGCGACCGCAAACGCATCCGCATCGGCCGCCACCTGTTCAACGCAGCGGCCCGCCTGCACCGCGACGGCACCCGCTAACCACCGACAAGGAGCCCGTCATGCCGCTGACCAAACGCGACCCGCACAACGCCCGCGAGACCGCCCGCGTCCTGCTCCTCTCCGCCAAAGCCGCCCGCCTCCAAAGCCGCGGCAAGTCCACCCAGGCCATCGAGAACGAGATCGACCGCATCCGCGAAACCGCCCAGGCCCGCGAAGACGCCAAGAACCTCCGCTGACCACGACCGGAAAGGCACTGCCATGCTCACGATCCCGCTCGTCCTGCTCTTCGGCATCGTCTTAGCCCTGCTGCTCCGCCAGCGGGCCCTGGGCGCCGGCGCCGCCGCCGTGGCGATCCTGTTCGGCTTCTACCTCGCCAGCACCGGCGCCCGCCACACCATCAACCAGCTCATCACCTCCCTCGCCCACGCCCTCGGCCACTGAACCCGCGGAGAGTGCGCCATGAGCACCCACACCACCGGGCCCACCGCCCGCCACTGGCTTGCCGCCGCGGCCCCCAAAGCCGGGCCGGCCCTGGCCACCTCCACCGTGCTGATCCTGGCCCGCATTTGGAACGCCAACGGCGCCGAACACTCCGCCGGCGACGCCGCGTTGATGACCGTCCTGGCCACCGCCGCAGCCGCGGCCGGCGTCATCGCCTCACGCAGCCACGACGGCATCCTGACGGCCACCGCGTTCACCGCCTCCGGCGGGCTGACCCTGGCCGGTGTCGCCGGATACGCCGACGGCCTCTCCCTGCCGCTACTGCTGTGGGCCCTGGCCACCGCGCTGGCCTACGGCCTGGCCGCCCGCCACTGGCGCACCGACCACCGCGAACTCCTGTCCCACCAACGGCACATCGAGCAGCGGCGCGAGGAACACGCCCACATCGAACGCGTGGAAACCCTCCGCGCCCGCACCCAGATCGAAGTCGCCCGCGAAGCCAGCACCTACGCAAGTGCGTTGGCCGAGGCCATCACCGCGCGCGCCGCCCTCGGCAGCTTCGACCCCACCCACCTCACCCACGCCGGACTGCCCGAACTGCCCGGCACCGACCGCACCAAGGAGATTCACCGTGCCTGAGCACACCGACTACGTCTCCCACGAGCCCTACATCAAGGCCATCGCCGACGCCCTGAACGCCGCGGGCCTGACCGTCGCCGACTGGGGCGGCGACGACAACGACCCCCGCGACGCCTACATCGAGTTCGACCGCACCGTCACCGCCCCCGTCTACGGCGAGGAGACCGAGGTCAACCTCCTGTGGAACGAGGAGCGCGGCTGGATGGCCGGCTGGGGCGACGCCGACTCCGTCCCCCAGAACGGCCTGGACTGGGTCGTCGACCTCTTCGTCGGCGTCTTGCCCACCCCAGACGAGATGGTCGCCGAAGCCCGAACCGTCATCACCCGCATCCCCTCGCCGCAGGGCGGGCCGTACGGCCGGTACCGCGACAGCAGCACCGATGACGACGACTTCGAAACCCAACTCGCCCAGTACACCGGACAGGAGCGCTGACATGGCCATCGCCCGCAGGCCGGAAGGCAACGCGAATACCGTCGCCGAGGCGGTCCGCAAGTACAACCACGCCACCGTGCCCACCCCGCGCTCCCGCACGGGCAGCCTCCACTACCCCGGGCAGGCGTACTCCAGCGTCGCCGCCTTCAAGCAGATGGCGCAGATGCTGCCGCAAGCCTTCGACCAGACCAGCGGATTTCTCACCCGCCTCCACCACGACGGCCACCTCACCGCCGACCACGGAACCGTCGAGGACCACGTCTTCGACGCCCGCCAGGCACTGACCGAAGCCGCGCACTGCGCGGACATGCTCGCCGAAGCCCTCAACCGCGCCCACAACGCGGTAGCCCCCCTCGGCTACAGCGGACCGATCGACGAGTAGATACGCCCGGGGCGGTCGCCTGTCACCACAACACCGCGACCGCCCCGGCCGGTATCCCGCCTTTCAGCTGGACACCGGTCCCGTCCCTTCGACGAACAGGAGACTCAAGCATGACAGCTCCACACGCGTACGAACAGCACGCCACCATGCTGCCCGAACGCGGCCACGACGCCGGCGACTTCACGCGCATGCCGCCCAACGACCTGGACGCCGAACAGGCCGTCGTCGGCGCCCTCATGCTCTCCCCGGACGTCATCGCCGAGGTCAACGCCACCATGGACCCCGCCGACCACTACCGCCCGGCCCACGAGACCATCCACCGCGCCATCCTCCACCTCCACGCCCAAGGCCAGCGCGCGGACCCCATCACCGTCGGGCACCACCTCGAACAGGCCGGCGACCTCAACCGCGTCGGCGGACGCAGCTACCTGACTACCGTCGTCAGGGCCGTCCCCACCACCGCCAACGCCGGGTACTACGCCGAGATCGTGCACGACCTCGCCCGGCGCCGGGCCAGCATCGAAGCCGGCACCCGCATCATCCAAGCCGGCCTCTCTCCGACCACCACCGTCGAGCAGCTGCGGGCCGAGCTGGCCGCGGGCACCGAGACCCTGCCCGCCACGTGGGGCGAGCCGATCCCCCTCAACCAACAGCCCACGCTCCCCGCCTTCCCTACCTGGGTCATGCCCACCTGGCTGCGGGAGTTCGTCGACGCCGTCGCCGAGGAGACCCAGACCCCCGCCGACCTCGCCGCGACACTGGCGCTGGCGGTCCTGGCCACGGCCGCCGGCGGGCGCGTCATCGTCCAGCTCCGCGGACGCTGGCGCGAGCCCACCAACCTGTTCACCGTCGTCGCCCTACCCCCGGGCAACCGCAAGTCCGCCGTGTTCTCCGCCATGACGGGCCCGCTGCGGGCCGCCGAGAAGCTGCTCGCCTCCGAGGCCGCCGGCCGCATCGCCGAAGCCGAGGTCACCGCCAAGATGGCCCGGGAAGCCGCCGACAAGGCCGCCGCCCAAGCCGCCAAGGCCGAAGGCCCCGAACGCGACGGCCTGACCGCCGAAGCCATCGCCCTGGCCCAAGCCGCCGAAAGCCTCAATATCCCCGTCGCCCCACGCCTGTTGGCCGACGACTCCACCCCGGAAGTCGTCACCACCTTGATGAGCGAACAGGGCGGCCGACTGGCGGTCATGAGTGCGGAGGGCGGCATCTTCGACATCATCGCCGGCCGCTACTCCGGCACCCCCAACATGGAGGTCTTCCTCAAAGGCCACGCCGGCGACTGGCTGCGCGTTGACCGCCGCTCCCGCGCCGAGAACATCGAAGCCCCCGCCCTGACCATGGGCCTGGCCGTCCAGCCCGACGTCCTCAAGGACATCGGCCACAACCGCGGCTTCGACGGCCGCGGCCTGCTGGCCCGCTTCCTGTACTCGCTGCCCGAATCACTGGTCGGCTACCGCAAATCCGACCCCGCCCCTGTCCCCGACCACGTCGCCGAACGCTACGAGCGCACCATCACCACGCTCACCCTCGCGCTGGCCGAGTGGACCGACCCCGCCATCCTCCGCCTCACCCCCGAAGCCGACACGGCCCTGACCGGCTACAACGAGCGCATCGAACCCCAACTGCGGGCCCGCGGCGGGCGGCTGGGCCACATCACCAAGTGGGCTAGCAAGCTGGTTGGAGCCACCGCCCGCATCGCCGGCCTCCTCCACCTCGCCCAGCACCTCGAAGACGGCTACACCCGCCCCATCACCGGCGACACCATGGACGCCGCCATCGAGATCGGCGACTACTTCGCCACCCACGCCCTGACCGTCTTCGATCTCATGGGCGCCGACACCACCCTCACCCGGGCCCGCAGTCTCCTGGCCGTCCTGGAGGACAACGCCTGGGAGACCGTCAGCCGACGCGACCTGTTCGCCAAGCTCTCCCGCACCGAATTCCCCTCCGTCAGCGACCTGGAGCCCGTCGCCGCCCTGCTGGAGGAACACGGCTACCTCCGCATCGACACCCCACCCCGCACCGGCAAACGCGGCCGACCCCCGGCCCCCCGCTACCACCTCCACCCCCAACTCCGGGAGGCCAAAGCATGACCGGCTCCGCCCACGCCCCTGCGGGGCCCCCGCCGCAAAAACCGCAGAATCCGCAGAAATACCGCCCCACCCCGGCCCACCAGCGACAACGGCCGACCGGCCCGCCAGCCGCAAAAATCCGCGAAAGTTCCGCAGAAATCACCCCCGCCGCTCAGCCGCACCAGCCGCCGGCCCCGGCCACCACCCCCGCCGCTGATTTTTGCGGAGATTCCCGCGATTTTTGCGGCAGCCACCCCCACACCCCCATCGCCGCAGCTCACACCGCCTATCCGCGTATTTCTGCGGATTCTGCGGTTTTTGCGACGGCCCCCCTGTCCCCGTCCATCCCTGCGCCCGGAGAGGAGCGTCACGCATGACCCCGCCGCGCAAGCGCACGGTCGCCGACGAATGGCTTCCGTTGAGCGCCGCTCTCGAAGAGATAGGCATCAGCCGCGCCACCTGGTACCGCTGGCGTGACCGCGGATACGCGCCGGAGACGCGCCGTACGCCCAGCGGTCGCTTGCGAGTCCGTCGCAGCGTCCTCGACGCCTTCCTGGAAGAGATGGAGGTCGCATGACGGAGTGGAGCTACACCGTGCGGATCTGGGCCATCCGCAAACGCGACTACCGAAAGCCCTACCAACTCCGCTGGAAGGTGGGCACGCGCCCTCATTCGGAGTCCTTCCTGACCGTGGGCCTGGCGGAGAGCCGCCGGGCCCAGCTCATTACGGCAGCACGCGAAGGCGAACCGTTCGACGTGGAGAGCGGACTGCCAAAGTCGCTGGTCGCTAAGGAACGGGACATCTCGTGGTACGAGCACGCCCGCCAGTACATCGAGATGAAGTGGGACCACTCCCCCGCCGGCACCCGGCGGACGTTGGCCGAGGCCATGGCCACCGTCTCGCCAGCCCTGGTGAAGGACACCAAGGGGATGGCCGACCCGCGGGCCGTACGCACCGCCCTCTACAGCTGGGGATTCAACAAGAACCGCTGGAAGGAAGAGCCGCCGGCCGACGTTGCCAAGATTCTCGACTGGTTCGAGCGAAAGTCGATACCGACTTCCGCCCTGGCGGACCGGATGCGCGTTCGGGCCGCGCTGACCGCACTGACGAAGAAGCTCGACGGCAAAACGGCGGCAGCAGGAACAATCCGCAGAAAGCGGGCAATCTTTCACAACTCGCTCGCCTACGCGGTGGACGCTGGACTTCTGACGGACAACCCTCTACCCCAGGTCCAATGGAAAGCGCCCGAACAAGTGGAAGAGGAAGTGGACCCGGCATGCGTGCCAGACCCCGGGCAGGCGGCGAAGCTATTGGACGCCGTACGGGGCCAGAGCCCCCGCGGCCGACGGCTGGTGGCCTTCTTCGGCTGCATCTACTACGCCGGGGCCCGGCCGGCGGAAGTCATCGGCCTACGACACCGGGACTGTGAACTGCCGCGCCGTGGGTGGGGCGTGCTGCGCTTCCGAGAAACCCGGCCGCGATCCGGCACCGCATGGACGGATAGCGGTGAGGCCCACGACACGCGGGGACTGAAGCACCGGCCGCGGAAGGCCGTCCGCGAGGTCCCCATCCCCCCGGAGTTGGTCGCCCTGCTCCGCTGGCACGTCACCGCATACGGCACGGCCTCAGACGGCCGCTTGTTCCAGACGCAGCGTGGCGGACTGATCCAGGACACTGGGTACGGCGAAGTCTGGGCCGAAGCACGGACGCGCGCCCTGGCGCCCGCACAGCGGGAGTCCTCGCTGGCCAAACGACCATATGACCTACGTCACGCCGCGGTGTCCACCTGGCTCAGTTCAGGGGTGGAGCCGCAGCTGGTCGCAAAACGCGCGGGTCACAGCGTCGCCGTCCTCTTCCGGGTGTACGCCAAATTCCTCACTGACGGAGATGAAGCCGCGAACGCCAAGATTTCCACCCGCTTGGAGCAGCGCACCTAAGCGCATGTGGACGGCCGTCCACGGCCCGTCCACACGGTTCGAGATAAGGCGATCGAACGCGAGACAGCGTGAGACAGTGCGCTGATCGCCTGAGCACACGACAAAGGGCCCGTGACCTGCTTAAACAGCAGGTCACGGGCCCTTTGCTTTGGCTGTGGCGGCGCCAGGATTCGAACCTGGGAAGGCGAAGCCGGCAGATTTACAGTCTGCTCCCTTTGGCCGCTCGGGCACACCGCCGGGTTGTGTTGTTCGGGAGCCCCGCTGTGGGGCGGTGCTCCTTGGCAACGACGTAAACCATACCCGATGACAGGGGGTGCTTTGCCACTCGCTTCCCGAGCGCTGGATCTTGGCCGGGTGACTAGGCTTGGCGGGCGGCCCGGGAAGGGCCGCATCTCTGATGGATCTACGTACGAGGAGCCAACTCACGATGGCCGACTCCAGTTTCGACATCGTCTCGAAGGTCGAGCGGCAGGAGGTCGACAACGCCCTCAACCAGGCCGCCAAGGAGATCTCGCAGCGCTACGACTTCAAGGGCGTGGACGCGTCGATCCAGTGGTCGGGCGAGAAGATCGAGATGCGGGCCAACGCCGAGGAGCGCGTGAAGGCCGTGCTGGACATCTTCCAGTCCAAGCTGGTCAAGCGCGGGATCTCGCTGAAGGCCCTGGAAACCGGCGAGCCGCAGGCATCGGGCAAGGAGTACAAGATCTCCGCCTCGATGCAGGAGGGCATCTCGCAGGAGAACGCGAAGAAGGTCGCCAAGATCATCCGCGACGAGGGGCCGAAGGGCGTCAAGGCGCAGGTGCAGGGCGACGAGCTGCGGGTCACCTCCAAGAGCCGGGACGACCTCCAGACGGTGCAGCAGCTGCTGCGCGGCAAGGACCTGGACTTCGCGATCCAGTTCGTCAACTACCGCTGATCGCGCCCCCGGTGGGGGCGGGCGGTACGCAGTGAAGCCGATGGGGCGGCGCGACACGGGGACGCGCCGCCCCATCGGCGTTGCCGGGCACGGGAGTTGGACCGGGCTGCCGCGCAACGGCCGTGCGCCCGGCGGGCACAGGGCCCACCGGGTGCGCGGGGTGCGGCTTACGGGTGGTACTTCTCCTCGACCGTCTCGGCGGCGCCGGACTTGCGGTCCATGGTGACGCGGACGGTCACGCTGCTCGTCTTCGCGGCCTTCTCCAGTTGCTCCACGGTGCACTTGGAGGTGCCGTAGCCGTCCTTGCCGACGGTCACGCGGCCGTCGTCGACGGAGCAGATCGCGGCCGCGCCGAGGATCCGCGTGGCGTTGGCGACGAAGAACGCCTGGTCCATGCCGCCGTCCTCGGGCTTGACGATCAGCTTGCCGGGCGCGAGGTACTCCAGCTTGCCGACGAGGATGCGGTGGTTGCCCGCGTGGGCGACGCCGCCGCCGACGGGGGTGGAGCTGGCGCCGGTGTGGCCGCCGCCCCCGGAGGTCGCGCCCCGGGCGGCGGACGGCGCCGTCTTGCCGCCGTTCTGGCCCTGCGCACCGGAGTTGTCCGCGGCGGAGCCGTTCGCGGGCTGGTTCGAGGCGTGCTGCGCGTCGGACGGGGCTGGGGAGCCGGCCGGGGCCGCCGCCCCGGAGTCCGGCCCGCAGGCCGTGGCCCCCAGACCGAGCGCCGCGGCGGCGACGAGGGCGGCGGCCAGGCGGCGGCCGGCGCGGCCGCGGAAGCGGTGGGTGGCGGTGGCGGTGTTCATCGGGTCTCCCGTTGCGGTTGCTCTCGTCTCGTTCCCGGACGGCAATCAGCTTCGAGGACGGGGCTGGCGTTCCACTAACGGGTGGCTAATGCCATGACCGCGGCGCCGCCGGCCGACGGTCAAC
Source organism: Streptomyces sp. NPDC057743 (assembly GCF_042798755.1). Taxonomy (NCBI): domain Bacteria; kingdom Bacillati; phylum Actinomycetota; class Actinomycetes; order Kitasatosporales; family Streptomycetaceae; genus Streptomyces; species Streptomyces sp. NPDC057743. The sequence continues at coordinate 120,439 of NZ_JBHVJX010000006.1, read as the reverse complement.
GGGTGGCGAACGGCTGGTCCGTGGGGACGATTTCGCGGCCCAACGGGAGCAGCGAGAGCGGGACCATCTTGAAGTTGGCGATGCCGAACGGGATGCCGATGATCGTCACGCACAGGGCGATGCCGGTGACGATGTGGCCGAGCGCCAGCCACCAGCCGGCGAAGATGACCCAGATGACGTTGCCGATCACCGAACCGGCGCCGGCGTCGCGCCGCTCGACGGTCGTCCGGCCGAACGGCCACAGGGCATAGCCGGCGATACGGAAGCTGGCGATGCCGAACGGGATCGCTGCCGGATGAGCAGGATCACGCAACAAGGCCGATCCGGTTCTGCCTCACTGTCTGACCAGCGGCTTTGCTAGCCAGGGCGGGTGCTCCGAGCACCCGCCCTTTGCCGTTCAGCGAGTCGCGAAGGGCTGATCCGTGGGCACGATCTCGCGCCCGAGCGGCAGCAGGGAGATCGGGATCATCTTGAAATTGGCGATGCCGAACGGAATGCCAATGATCGTCACGCACAGCGCGATCCCGGTGGCGATGTGCCCCAGGGCCAGCCACCACCCCGCGAAGATGATCCAGATGACGTTGCCGATCACCGAACCGGCGCCGGCGTCGCGGCGCTCCACGGTCGTCCGGCCGAACGGCCACAGGGCGTAACCGGCCATCCGAAAAGACGCAATACCAAATGGAATCGTAATAATCAGGACACAGCAGATGATTCCGGCGAGGGCGTAGCCGAGCGCCATCCAGAATCCGCTGAGGATCAACCAGACAACGTTGAGGATGAACTTCATGATCGGCAGCCTTCCACGGGCGGGGGGGGTGAGTGGTTCCGCCGTCCAAGACGCGAGCGACCTGGTGGAACGTTGCATCGCCGGGGCGCCGGTCCCCGAAGGGGTGACCTGGGGTGCCGTCAGGGGCGGTGGTAGCCGGCCATCTGTTCCAGGCGGGCGATGCGCTCGGGCATCGGCGGGTGGGTGGAGAAGAGGCGGGTCAGGCCCTCTCCGGGGCGGAACGGGTTGGCGATCATCATGTGGCTGGCGGTCTCCAGGCGGGGCTCGGGGGGCAGCGGGAGCTGCTGGGTGCCGCGCTCCAGCTTGCGGAGCGCGGAGGCCAAGGCGAGCGGGTCGCCGGTGAGTTGGGCGCCGGAGGCGTCGGCCTGGTACTCGCGGGAGCGGCTGACGGCGAGCTGGATCAGCGAGGCCGCGATCGGGCCGAGGAGCATGATCAGCAACATCCCGATCAGGCCCGGGCCCTCGTCGTCATCGTCGGAGCGGCCCACCGGGATCAGCCAGGCGAAGTTGACCAGGAACATCACGACCGAGGCCAGCGCGCCGGCCACCGAGGAGATCAGGATGTCGCGGTTGTAGACGTGGCTGAGCTCGTGGCCGATGACGCCGCGCAGCTCGCGCTCGTCGAGTATCTGGAGGATGCCGTCGGTGCAACAGACCGCGGCGTTACGGGGGTTGCGGCCGGTGGCGAAGGCGTTGGGCGCCTGGGTCGGGGAGATGTAGAGCCGGGGCATGGGTTGGCGGGCGGCGGTGGAGAGCTCGCGGACCATGCGGTAGAGCTGTGGCGCCTCGAACTCGCTGACCGGGCGGGCCCGCATCGCCCGCAGGGCCAGCTTGTCGCTGTTCCAGTACGCATAGGCGTTGGTGCCCACGGCGATCAGGACGGCGGCGATCAGGCCGGTGCGGCCGAAGAAGCTGCCGATGACGATGATGAGTGCGGACAGTCCCCCGAGGAGTACGGCGGTCCTGAGCCCGTTGTGCCGGCGGTGCACGGTACGCCCTCCAGGTGGTGCGGCAGGGGAACCCTTGGCTGCGTTTCTCCACTCTCCAGTGGACCCTTACTCACTGGTCAACGCGAGAGGGGCGGGCGGGGTTCCCCGGGCCGTGCCTGGTCAGGGGCGGGTGGGGGTGCCCTTAGGGGTGACCGGTCGCGACGGGCGGGCTCGCGCCGTCCTCGGGCGCCATGGCCCGCCCGAGGACGGTGCGGGGGCTAGAGGAGGGCGCCGGCGGCGAAGCGGAGGACGAGCTGGGGGGCGCCGGAGAGGGCGACGCCCAGCGCGGTCGCCAGGGCCAGGGCGGTGCCGAGGGCGGCCGGGATCCGGGCCGGGGGCTGCTCGGCCCTCCCGTCGGCCGGGGCCTGCGCCGGCCGGAAGAGGACCGCCGTCCACTGGAGGTAGTAGTACAGCGCGATCACGACGTTGACGGCCATGACGACGGCGAGCCAGCCCAGGCCGGCGTCGACGACCGAGGAGAAGACCGTCACCTTGGCGAACAGGCCGATGATGCCCGGGGGCAGGCCCGCCAGGCAGAGGAGGAAGAAGCCGAGGGCGAGCGCCACCAGGGGGCGGCGGTGGTAGAGGCCCCGGTAGTCGGCGAGGCGGTTGGCGGGGCTGGTGCGGGCCACCAGGGCGACGACGGCGAACGCCCCGAGGTTCACCGCGGCGTACATCAGGGCGTAGGCGACGGTGGCGCCGATGGCGTGCGCGGGGTCGTGGGCGTAGCCGGCGGCGGCGATCGGGACCAGCAGGTAGCCGGCCTGCCCGACGGAGGACCAGGCCAGGAGGCGGACGGCGCTGTGGGCGCGGGTCGGGTCCTGGCGGAGCGCCGCGGCGTTGCCGACGGTCATGGTGAGCGCGGCGAGCACCGCCAGCGCCGGGCCCCAGACGCCCGCGTACGAGGGGAAACCCTGGACGGTGACGAGGATCAGACCGGAGAAGCCGACGGCCTTGCCGACCACGGAGAGGTACGCGGCGATCGGCAGTGGGGCGCCGACGTAGGTGTCGGGCACCCAGAAGTGGAAGGGGGCGGCGGCGGTCTTGAAGGCGAAGCCGACCAGGGTGAGCGCGACGCCGGCGCTGGCCAGGGTGGCCAGTCGCGGGTCCGGGAGGGCGGAAAGGGCGTGCGCCACCCGGGACAGGTGCAGGCTCCCGGTGGCCGCGTAGACGAAGCTCACGCCGAGGAGCATCACGGCGGTGGCGGCCACCGAGGAGAGGAAGAACTTCAGCGCCGCCTCGGAGGAGAGCCGGTCGCCGCGACGCAGCCCGACCAGGGCGAACGCCGGCAGCGAGGCGACCTCCAGGGCGATGACCAGGGTGGCCAGGTCCCGGGCGGCGGGCAGCAGGGCGGCGCCGGCGGCCGAGGAGAGCAGCAGGAACCAGTACTCCCCCGCGGGCAGGTCGTGGTCCTTGAGGGTGTCGATGGACAGCAGGGCGGTCAGCAGCGCGCCGCCGAGCACCAGGAACTGGATGATCAGGGTGAAGTGGTCGGCGACGTAGCTGCACGCCTCGGGGCGGCCGGTGAGGCAGAAGGTGCGGCGGTGGCCGTCCAGGAGGGGCAGCAGCAGGAGCGCGGCGGCAACCAGGCCGGCGGTCGCGCACCAGCCCAACAGGGGCTTGCGGGCGGCCGGCAGGAAGAGGTCGGCGACCAGCACCACCAGGGCGACGGCCGCGGTCAGGGTGGGCGGCGCGATGGCGAGCCAGTCGACGGACTGGACCAACGAGGTGGCCTGACTCATCACTTACCGCCTCCGAGGAGCTGCTGGACGGCCGGGTTCGTGAGGCCGAGGAGGGCCGCGGGCCACAGTCCGGCGAGGACGGTGAGGGCGGCGAGGGGGCCCCAGGCCGCGTACTCGTAGCGGGCGAGGTCGGGGATGGCGGGGGCGGTGGCCGGCCCGCCGGTCTCGCCGGGGGCAATCGCGGCCTTGAGGGTGCCGCCCATGCAGACCCGGCGGACGACCAGCAGCAGGTACGCGGCGGTCAGCAGGGTGCCGAGGCCGGCCAGGGCCATGAACGTGAGGAAGGCGGGGCGGCTGAGGCCGGCGGCCGGGTGGTAGGCGCCGAACATCGCCAGCATCTCGCCCCAGAAGCCGGCAAGGCCCGGCAGGCCCAGGGAGGCGACGGCGGCGAAGGCGAGCAGTCCGCCGAAGCGGGGGGCGCGGCCGTAGAGGGCGGCACCGGTGGTGCCGGAGAGGGCGTCGAGGTCGGTGGTGCCGGTGCGGTCCTTGAGGGCGCCGACCAGGAAGAAGAGCAGGCCGGTGATCAGGCCGTGCGCGATGTTGGCGAACAGCGCGCCGTTGATGCCGGTGGGGGTCATGGTGGCGATGCCGAGCAGGACGAAGCCCATGTGGCCGACGGAGCTGTAGGCGATCAGGCGCTTGAGGTCTCCGCCGGCGCCGCTGCGTACGAGGGCGAGGCAGGCCAGCGAGCCGTAGACGATGCCGACGGCGGCCAGCGCGGCGAGGTAGGGCGCGAGGGTGTGCAGGCCGTCGGGGGTGATCGGCAGCGCGATCCGGACGAAGCCGTAGGTGCCCATCTTCAGCAGGACGCCGGCCAGCAGGACCGAGCCGGCGGTGGGGGCCGCGGTGTGGGCGTCCGGCAGCCAGCTGTGCAGCGGCCACATCGGGGACTTGACGGCCAGTCCGAGGCCGACGGCGAGCACGGCGACGAGCTGAACCGTGTGGCTGAGCTGGGCTTTCGGGCCGTTGTCAGTGGCGAGTGCGACCATGTCGAACGTGCCGGATTTCAGCCCGATGAGGAGGAGGCCGAGCAGCATCACGACGGAGCCGAGCAGGGTGTAGAGGATGAACTTCCACGCCGCCGCCTGCCTTCCGGCGCCGCCCCAGCGGGCGATGAGGAAGTACATCGGGATGAGGACCATCTCGAAGGCGAGGAAGAACAGCACCAGGTCCAGCACCGCGAAGGTCGCGAGGGTGCCGGACTCCAGGACGAGGAGCAGCGCCACAAATGCCTTGGGGGACGGGCCCGTTGGCATCTTGAAGTAGCTGTAGAGGGCGCAGAGGAAGGTCAGCAGCGCACTCAGGACGAGGAGGGGGAGCGAGATGCCGTCGATGCCGAGGTGGACGCGGATGCCGAGCGCCGGGATCCAGCTGAGGTCGGTGGTGGCCTGCATACGCGCCGGGTGACCGCGGTCGAAGCCGACGGCCAGCGCGAGGGTCGCGGCGAGCACCACGCCGGTGACGGTCACGCCGTGGCGCAGCACGGCCTGGTCGGGGTTCCTCCCCTTCAGGCCGGGCGGGGCCGGCAGCAGGGCGGCGAGCGCGCCGAGCAGCGGGAGGACGACGGAGCCCGCGAGGAGGATCTGCATGGCGGTGTGGTTCACGGTCAGGCTCCCGTGCCCGTAGCGACGAGGACGGCGGCGATGGCCAGGACGAGCGCGCCGGCCAGCAGCGCCCCGAGGTAGGTCTGCACGTTCCCGGTCTGGGCGCGGCGGACCGCGGCGCCCAGCCAGCGGGGGGCGGTGCCGGCGCCGGCGACGTAGGTGTCGACGACCGCGCGGTCCAGGAAGCGGACCAGGGTCGCGGCCGCCCGGGTGGGCCGGACGAACAGCGCGGAGTAGACCGCGTCGAGGTGGAAGCCGGCGGCGGCGTGGCGGTGCAGCGGGCCGAGGAGGAGCCGGCCGGGGTCGGCCGGGTCCGCGGCGCTGGCGGCGTCGCCGTAGGCCGGGGGGTGACTGACGATGGCCAGCTCCTCGGCGAGGGCGGGGGCGGCGTCGTCGGCCAGCGCGACGGCCCCGACGGGGGTGCGGGCGGCGAGGGCACTGGTATGACGCCAGGCGGCGTAGGTCATCAGGCCGCCGATGAGGGCCACGCCGGTGCCGAGGACGGCGGTGGTGGTGGTCGGGGCGAGCGAGCGCCCGTCGAACCAGGCGGGCAGGAGGGGGGCGGCCAGTCCGAGGCCGACGGTGGGGACGAAGAGCACCCACAGGACGCCGGTCATGGCGCGCGGCTGCGGGGATGGGGTCTCCCCTGCTCGAACGGAGTTGAGAGCTTGGGGACGATCGGGGACCTCGGGGCCGGTGCCGTGGAAGGTCATCAGCCAGAGTCGGGTGGCGTAGGCGGCGGTGAGGAGGGCGGTGAGCAGACCGGAGAGCAGCACGGTCCAGCCGGCGGCGCCGGGGATGCCGGCCGCGTGGCCGGTGGCGGCGTGCTCGGCGGCGCCCAGCACGGCCTCCTTGGAGAAGAAGCCGGCGAACGGCGGGATCGCGGCGAGGGCGAGCAGGGCGACGCCCAGCGTCCAGGCGGCGTCCGGGATGCGGCGGGCCAGGCCGCTCATCCGGGACATCGCGGAGAGCGAGTTGGTGCCCGCGGCGTGGATGACCACGCCCGCGCCGAGGAAGAGGAGGGCCTTGAACGCACCGTGCGACAGCAGGTGGAAGACGGCGGCACCGCGGTCGCCGACGGCCAGCGCGCCGGTCATGTAGCCGAGTTGGCCGACGGTCGAGTAGGCCAGCACGCGTTTGATGTCGTCCTGGGCGAGCGCGGCCAGGGCGGAGCCGACCATGGTCACCGCGGCCAGGGCGGCGAGCACGATCAGCGCCGCCGCGGAGGCGGCGAAGACCGGGAGGAGGCGGGCGACGACGTAGACGCCGGCGGCGACCATCGTCGCGGCGTGGATGAGCGCGGAGACCGGCGTCGGGCCGGCCATCGCGTCCGGGAGCCAGGTGTGCAGCGGGAACTGCGCCGACTTGCCCGCGACGCCGGCCAGCAGCAGCAGCGCGATCAGCGTCGGGTGGTGCAGGCCGTCGCGGGCGATGTGACCGAGGATGCCGGTGATCCGGAAGGTCCCGGTGTCGGCGGCGAGCGCGAAGATGCCGAAGAGGAACGGCACGTCGCCGAGCTTGGTGACGAGGAACGCCTTGAGGGAGGCGGTGCGGGCGGCCTCGGTCTCCCAGTAGTGGCCGACGAGGAAGTACGAGCAGATGCCCATGATTTCCCAGCCGACCAGCAGCACCATCAGGTCGCCGGTGTAGACGACCAGCAGCATCGCGGAGGTGAAGAGCGAGACCAGCGCGGCGTAGGAGGAATAGCGCGGATCGTCGCGCAGATAGGCCGTGGAGTAGATCTGCACACAGGTCGCCACCACGCCGACGAGGACGGCGATCAGGGCGGCGAAGCCGTCGATGTGCAGCGCCAGGTCGATGGGGAGCGAGCCGGTCGGGGTGAGCCGGGTGGCGACGTCGGTGGCCGGGCCGCCGCCCTGGCCGACGGCGACGGCGACGGTCCCGGCCGCCGCGGCGAGCGTCGGCAGCACCGCCAGCGGGCGGACGAAGCCGGGCGAGCGCCGCCCCGTGAGGAGGCCGGCGACGGCCCCGAGGAAGGGCAGGAGGGGAACGAGTACGGCGGTGGTCGTGAGCGTCACGCGGTGGCCTCCGCCTTGGTGTCCGGCTGCTGCTGGTCGCCGCCGGCGGCGACCGGTCCGGTCGGCCGCTCGGCGAGGTCGCGGAGCCGGTCGATGTCGGAGCTGCCGCGGTTGCGGTAGACGAGCAGCACGATCGCCAGCCCGATGCCGATCTCGGCGGCGGCGACGGCGATGGTGAAGAGGGTGAGCGCCTGGCCGGCGTGCAGGGTGTCGCGGAGCCAGACGTCGAAGGCGACGAGGTTGAGGTTGACGGCGTTGAGCATCAGCTCGACGGACATCAGCACCAGGATCGCGTTGCGGCGCGCGAGCACGCCGTACAGGCCGGTGCAGAAGAGGAGGACGGCGAGGACCGCCGGGTACGCGAGGTGCATCAGTGCCGCCCCTCCCCCGCGGCGGGGGCCGAGGTCTCGGCGGCGCCCTTGGCACCGCCGCCCCGGCGGGACAGCACGATCGCCCCGACGAGCGCGGCGAGCAGCAGGACGGAGAGCGCCTCGAAGGGCAGCACCCAGAAGCGGAACAGGCTGCGCCCGGAGACCTCGGAGGAGCCCTGGACGGCCCCGTCGAGGTCGATCCAGGTGGCGCGGAAGGCGTCGACGACGACCCAGACCAGGGCCGCGGCCGAGGCGCCGGCCACGGTGAGCGCGGCCCAGCGGTTGCCCGAATCGGCGTCCGGCGAGGGGCCGATGGGCGCCTTGGTGAGCATCAGCCCGAAGAGCAGCAGCACGACCACCGACCCGACGTAGATCAGCACCTGCACCCAGGCGATGAACTCGGCGGTGAGCAGGAGGTACTCCACGGCGATCCCGCCGAGGGCGACCACCAGCCACAGCGCGGCGTGCACCAGCTGCCGGGAGGTGACGGTGGTCAGCGCCGCGCCGAGGGTGGCGAGGCCGACGAGGACGAAGGCGATCTCGACGCCGGTGGGCGAGAGGAAGCCGTGGCTTGCGGCGGCGAGCGTCACGTTCCCTCCCCGTTGGTGGTGTCGGTGGCAGTGTCGGAAGGCTGCTGTTCCTGTGCGGCGGCGGCCTGTTGGGCGGCCAGCTTGTCCGCGGTCTTGCGGGCGGCGGCGATCTCCTTGGGCTCCTCGGCCGCCGGGTCCAGCGCGGGCGGCTCGGGCACCGTCCACATCCACTCGCGCAGCCTGTCGCGCTCGTGGGTGAGTTCGCGGATGTCGGTCTCGGCGTACTCGAACTCCGGCGACCAGAACAGCGCGTCGAAGGGGCAGACCTCGATGCAGATCCCGCAGTACATGCACAGCGCGAAGTCGATGGCGAAGCGGTCGAGCACGTTCCGGCTGCGCTCGCGGCCCCCGGGGGCGGCCGGCGGCACCGTCTCCTTGTGGGAGTCGATGTAGATGCACCAGTCGGGGCACTCGCGGGCGCACAGCATGCAGACCGTGCAGTTCTCCTCGAACAGCCCGATGACGCCGCGGGTGCGGGGCGCGAGGTCGGGCTGGACGTCCGGGTACTGCGCGGTGACGGACTTGCGCGTCATGGTGCGGAGCGTGACGGCCAGGCCCTTGGCGAGGCCGGATCCAGGGATGCCCATGACTAGGAGATCACCACCTTGATGACGCCGGTGAGGGCGATCTGGACGAGCGCGAGCGGGATCAGGACCGTCCAGGCCAGCTTCTGGAGCTGGTCCTCGCGCAGCCGCGGGTAGGTGACCCGCAGCCAGATGACGACGAAGCTCAAGGCGACGGTCTTCACCAGCGTCCAGAGCCAGCCCAGGCCGTCGGCGCCGAACGGGCCGTGCCAGCCGCCCAGAAAGAGGACCGCGGTCAGCGCGCTGAGCACGACGATGCCGGCGTACTCAGCGAGCAGGAAGAGCGCGAAGCGCAGTCCGGTGTACTCGGTGTACGCGCCGAAGATGATCTCGGAGTCGGCGACCGGCATGTCGAACGGGGGCCGCTGGAGCTCGGCGAGTCCGGCGGTGAAGAACACCACGCCGCCGATGAGCTGCCAGGGCACCCACCACCAGTGGAAGGCGTCGAGGATGCCGGGCAGCGAGAGGGTGCCGGCGGCCATCGCGACGGAGGCGGCGGCCAGCAGCATCGGCAGCTCGTAGGCGAGCAGCTGCGCGGCCGTCCGCAGGCCGCCGAGCAGGGAGAACTTGTTGGCCGACGCCCAGCCCGCCATCAGCGAGCCGAGCACGCCGACGCCCATGACGGCGAGCACGAAGAAGATGCCCGCGTCCAGGGCCTGCCCGACGGCGTTGCCGGGTCCGACGGGGATGGCGACCATGACCAGCAGGTACGGCAACAGGGCGACGGCGGGCGCGAGTTGGAAGATCCGCCGGTCGGCGCCGGCCGGGACGACGTCCTCCTTCTGCGCGAACTTGACGCCGTCGGCGACGAGTTGGGCCCAGCCGTGGAAGCCGCCGGCGTACATGGGGCCGAGGCGGCCCTGCATGTGGGCCATCACCTTGTGCTCGGTCTGGCCGATGACCAGCGGGAAGACCAGGAAGACCACGAAGACGGCGAGCAGGCGCAGCACCAGGGCGAGGGTGTCGCTCATGGGGTGTCGCCTCCTTCGTCGTCGGTGCGGTCGGCGTGGGCGCCGTCGGCGGTGCGGTCGGCGTCGCCGGGGGGCTGTGGGGCCGGTTCCGGCGCGGGGCGGGGCTCTTGGGGCTGCGGCGGCGGCTCGGGGCCGTTCTGCGGCTCGGCCCCGGCCTCGTCGAACGCCGGGCGGGCGTGGTGCCAGGGCGCGTCGGAGGAGCGCGGGGGCGCGGGGTCCTTGGGGGCCGGGCCCTTGGGGGTGGTGTCCTCTGGGGTGGTGTCCGTGGGGGTGGTCCCGGTCGGCGGCTGCTGGCTGACCGAGCCCTGGCTCGCCGAGCGGTTGCGGCGCGGCGGCCGGGCCGGGCGTTCGGCCGGCGCGCCGGTCGCGGCGTCCGCCCCGGTGCCCGCTTCGGTGGCCGCTTCGGTGGCCGCCGTCTGCTGGCTCGCCGAGCCGGCGCTCACGGAACGGGTGCGCCGGGGCGGGCGCTCGCCGGCGGCACCGGCCGCCCGCGCGCCCCGGGCCGGTCGCGCCGGGGCGGGCGGCAACTGGCCCTTGAGCGGCCCCCATTCGTTGGGATCCGGGACCCCCGGCGGCAGCATCTGCCGCCGCTTGGGCCCCCCGTGCTCGCTCTCCCCCGGCTCCTTGGCGCCGGGCCACGCCTTGGCGACCCGCGCCGCCAGCACGAAGTCCTTGCGCAGCGGGTGGCCCTCGAAGGTCTCCGGCAGCAGCAGCGGCACCAGGTGCGGATGGCCGGTGAAGTCCACGCCGAACATCTCGTGGGTCTCCCGCTCGTGCCAGCCGGCGCCCGCGAAGACGCCCACGGCGGTGGGCAGCGCGGGCGCGTCGTGCGGCACGGTGGTCCGCACGACCAGCCGGCGGACGGCGCCGGGGCGCGCCACGTCGACGAGGTGGGCGCAGATCCGGAAGCCGGTGCCGGGCTCGTCCACGGCGCTCAGCCAGTCGAAATAGGTGCAGCCGAGGGCGTCGCGGGCGGTGGTCAGCGCGGCGGTCCAGGCGTCGGCCGGGACGTCGACGGTCAGCAGGTCGTAGGCCAGTTCCGCGGTGGCGCCGGCGCCGAAGAGCTCACCGGCCGGGCGCGGCAGCCAGCCGACGACCGGCTCGGGGGCCGGCTCGGCGGTCGCGTCCTCGGCCGGCCGCTCGGGGTGATCAGGCTGTCTGGGCTGTTGCGTCATCGGGGCTCCTCCCCCGCGTCCGTCGGGGCGGCCGGCGACGAAGTGACCGGGGCAGCCGGGGCGGCCGGCGGGGCCACCAGGCCGCTGCGGAGGGCCGCGGCGGACGGCCGGGCGGTGCGCGGGTAGCGCTCGCCCAGCGACTCGCGGGCGATCTTCTCCTGGAGCTTGAGGATGCCCTGGAGCAGCGCCTCCGGCCGCGGCGGGCAGCCGGGTACGTACACGTCGACCGGGATGATCTGGTCCACGCCCTTGGTGACCGAGTACGAATCCCAGTACGGGCCACCGCAGTTGGAGCAGGCACCGAAGGAGATGACGTACTTCGGCTCGGGCATCTGCTCGTAGAGCCGCCTGACCGCGGGCGCCATCTTGTCGGTGACGGTGCCGGAGACGACCATCAGGTCGGCCTGGCGCGGGCCGGGCGCGAACGGGATCACGCCGAGCCGGATGAAGTCGTGCCGGGCCATCGACGCGGCGATGAACTCGATGGCGCAGCAGGCCAGGCCGAAGTTGAAGACCCACAGGCTGTAGCGGCGGCCCCAGTTGAGGACCACCTTCATGGGTTCGGGTGCGAGCCGGGCCAGCGCGCCGAGGCGCCGGGGCTCCGGCAGCGGCACGGGGGTGGCACTCCGGGGCGCCGCCTCGGGGCCGGTGGGGGCGGGGGTCACGTCCATTCCAGGACGCCCTTCTTGTACGCGTAGAGCAGGCCGACGGCGAGGAAGCCGAGGAAGATGAACATCTCCACCAGCGTCACACCGCCGAATCCGGGGGCGGCGAAGACCGTCGCCCACGGGAAGAGGAAGATCGAGTCGACGGCGAAGATGACGTAGAGGAAGGCGTAGACGTAGTAGCGGACCTGGGTGTGCGCCCAGCCCTCGCCGACCGGGTCGACGCCGCACTCGTACGTCAGCAGCTTCTCGGGGGTGGGCACCACGGGCCGCAGCAGCCGCCCGGCCCCGAAGGCCACGGCGACAAACAGCACGCCGACCACGGCGATGATCCCGACGGCCGAGTAGCCCTGGAAATAGTCCGCGGCGACGGTGGTGCGTACGGTCGCGTCCGGCACGTCCGCCCCTCGCTCCCTGACTGCGCTTCTTGAAACGACTTTTACACGATCTGTACGGACCGGAGTCTAGGCCCTGCGCCGACCCCGCTCCGCAGCCGCATCGTCGCGGGGAGCCGGGGTTGCCCCGGCTTCGCCCTACCTGGGTGGCCGGCAGCGTAGACGGACGACCTGGTCGTCTCACGCGGCGTCTCACGGTGCGGACGGGGAACGTCCGATGGGCGGGATCGCGTGCGGTCGGGGTGGGGCGGGGTGCGGTGTGGGCGGCGGCCGGTCAGCTCGGGGTGCCGCCACCGTACGGGGTGCGGGGGTCGGTGGGCCGGGGTGGCACCTGGGGGTGCGGGGGCAGCTGGGGGTAGCCCTGCGGCGCCGGGGTCGGGTGCTGGGTGGGCGGCTGTGGGGGCGCCGGTTGCGGGTGCTGTGCCTGCGGCTGCGGCTGGCGCTGTGGCTGTGGCTGTGGCTGTGGCTGGTGTTGTTGCTGCGGCTGGTGTTGTTGTTGGCGGCGGGACGGGTCGCGGGAGACCGCGCGGTCCATGGCCTCGGCCGCGATCCGGGCCGCGGCCTCGCGGGTGCGGGCCCCCAGCAGCTCGGTGCGGATGGCGCCGCCCGCCGCCAGGTGGCGGTCGTAGGGCAGCGGCAGCACCGCGGCGCCGCCGGCGCCCAGATGCGCGGCGGCCTTGCGGACGTCGACGCCGCTGTCGGGCGAGGAGTGGGTGAGCACCACGACCGTGGTCGGCAGCAGGCCGGGGTGCAGGCCGCCGATCCAGTCCAGTACGGAACGGGTGGCGGCCACGCCCTCCGGGGTCGCGGGGGTGACCAGGACCCGCGCCTGGGTGGTCACCAGCGCGGTGCGCGCGACTTCGGCGGGCAGCGTCTCGCAGTCCACCACCGTGGCGGCGAAGTGGCGGCGCAGCGAGGTCATCACCACGCGGTAGGTGTCGATGTCCAGACGGGTGCCGATGGCGCCCTGGCTGCCGGGCAGCAGCCAGCCGCCGCCGGCGAACGGGAGGAGATAGCCCGTCAGGTCCGTGATCAGCATCGACGGGTCGAGGATCTGCGCGAGATCGGAGCCCGACCAGCGGACCTCGCGGGCGCCGAGCCGGTGCGGGAGCGTGCCCAGCGCCGGGTCGGCCTCGACGGCGAGCACCGGGTCGGGGCGGTAGTGCGCGAAGGTCAGCGCGAGCAGGGCGGCGACGGTGGACTTGCCGGCGCCGCCGCGGATGCTGGACACCGCGATCTGTCGACCGCTGGAGACCGGCTGTTGGATGGCGGCCGCGGCCCGGGTGAGGGCGGCGGACTCGGCGGCCGGCGAGGAGGCGAACACCCGGCGCAGCGCCCGGCCGGCGCGCCGGGACAGCGGGTCGCCGCGACGCGGCCGCGGCTGACCGTCGGCCAACTCGGGCGGCAGCAACGGCACGGAGACGGGCGTGCGCGCGGGCACCCCGGCGCGCCCGTAGGAGCCGGGGACGGGACCGGGGGCCGGGGCAGGCGCGGCGGCGGGCCCCGGCGTCGGCGCCACCGGCGGCAGCGGGGCGGCGGCCGGCGCCACGGGCGGGGCCGGTGCCGCTGGAGGGGCGGGCGAGGCTGGTGGAGCAGATGGGGCCTGCGGGGCGGCCGCCGGGGGCGGGGCGGTCACCGGGAGTGGGACCGTCGCCGCCGGAGCCGAACTGGCCGGCGCCGCGGCATGGTTGACGGGCGCGGGCCCAGGCACGGATGCGGGCGCGGCCCCGGGCACGGGCGCGGACGCCGGCGGGGACGCGTGCACCGCCACCGGCGGCGGGTCAAACGGAGACGGTTCGGCCCCGGCCAAGGACGCGCCGGTCGCGACCGGCGCCGGTTCGGCCGGCGGCATCGGCACCGCGGCGGGCAGCGCACCCGGCGCCCCACCCGTCACGGCCGAACCACCCGCACCCCCACCACTGCCCGAGCCGCTCGAACTGCCGGAAGCGCCCGAACCGCCCGAACCGGGGGCACCGTTGCCGTTGCCGTTCGCCACGTCCACTGCCCTACCCCCCGCGCCTTCCGTACTCGCCGCAGTCACCGCCCCCGCCTTCCAAACTCCCCCGGCCGGCCGGAACGTTCCCGCGCCGCCGGGTCTTCACAGGAACTCCCCGTCGCCTCCGCCGGCACCGGGCCTCCCCTCGTCACGCGCCACCCAGCAGCGTCCCGTAGAGCCCGAACGCGCCGAGGCCCACCGGGATCAGCGCCACCGTGCTCACCGACTCCACCACGTCCAACCAGCGCCGCAGCCGGTTCCGGAGCGGGTCAGGGAGGCGGACGGCGAGCGCCACCAGGGGCAGCGCCGCCAGCAGTCCGAGCGCGGTCAGGGCGAGCGCCGGGGCGCCGCCGTCCGCCGCGCAGAGCAGAACGAGCCGTACGCACACGGCCGTTCCGGCGGCGAGCAGGGCGACCACCTGCACGGCCAGGGGGTAGGCGCGGGCCCGGGAGAACAACACGACGGCGAGCAGCAGGGCGGTGAGCACCGTCCAGGGGCCCGGTGCGCCCGCCGCGAGGACGCCGGCCGCGCCGGCGGAGGCGGCCGTCGCCACCGTGGCCGGGGCCAGCCCCTGGTGGGTGGCGGCCAGCGCGGCGGCCACCTGGTGGCGGCTGACTGGGGTGCCGCCCGCGTGCTTCTCGTCCCAGCCGGTCAGCCCGGCCGTGCGCAGCGCGAGCCGGGGCAGTGCCCCGAGGGCCAGGACGGAGAGGAAGCCGAGGACGACGCCGGTGCGGACCGGGTCGGTCAGGGCCAGCGCCAGCTCCCAGCCGGCCACCGCGAGCGCGAGCGCGGCGGCGCCGGTCAGGCCGCCGCGCCCCAGCCGGGTGCGCAGGCCGAGCAGCGCCAGGGCGGCCGCGGCGGTGAGTCCGGTGGCGGCGAGCCGGGCGGCGCCGGGCGCGGTCTGCCAGGCGGCGAGGAGGCCGAGGGTGACGCCGGTCAGCAGCACGGCGGTGCCGACGGGGCGGCGGCCGGGCGCCGCGGTGAGCGCCGCGCCGCCGCCCGCGCACACCACGGCCGCGGCGCCCAGCCAGGAGGCGGCCTCGGCGCCGTACCAGGTGGTCGCGCAGATCCCGGCGACGGCGGCGAGCAGCGCGCTGGCCAGGGCCGCGGTCCGGTTCCGGCCGCAGTCGTCCCAGCGCCGGCCCGCGGGGGCCGGGGGGCGGGTGGTGCCGGCGGGTCCCGCCGTGGGCCAGCCGTCGTCGTCGCGCCGTTCCGGGCCCGCGGCCGCGCCCGTCGTCGCACTCGTCATGTCCACGCGGCCGTTTCGCACCGCAACACCATACGGGCCCGCCGCCGCGCGCTGTCCACAGCGTCCCGCGCCAACCCGGGCCCCGCGCACGGTAGGTGGGGCAAACCCCCCACCCGCCACCCGACGAACCCCATGGCAGTCGTCCGCGGACCCCGGCAAGCTGGGCGTATGACGGAAAGATCCCAGCTCACTGCCGCCGACGACGCCGAGGGGGTGGCGCTCCCGCCGCCGCGGGCCCCGCTCGGCGGCTGGACCTGGCGGGAGATCGGCTATCTGCTGGTCAACCTCCCGCTGGAGGTCGCCGCGTTCGCGGTGCTGGTGGTGTGGCTGGTGCTGGGGGCGGGGCTCTCGCTCACCGTCGTCGGACTGCCGCTGCTGGCCTCGGGCCTGACGGCCTGTCGGCTCTACGGGAAGCTGGAGCGGGCCCGGGCGCGCGCCTGGCTCGGGGTGGTGGTGGCCGAACCGAGCCCGCCGCACGCCTGGGAGCGCGGCTTCTTCGGGTGGCTGTGGTCACGCCTGACGGACCCGGTGGCCTGGCGGCACGCGCTGTTCGCCGTGGTCCGGCTGCCGTGGGGGATCTTCACCTTCGCGGTGACCCTGGTGTCGCTGTTCGTGGCCTGGCCGGTGCTGCCGTGGCTGGCGCGCTGGCTGTCCAACGCGGACCGGGCGATGGTGCGCGGACTGCTCTGTCCGTCCGACGAGTTGGAGCGGCGGATCGCCGAGCTGGAGTCGGACCGGATGGTGGTCACCGACACCGCGGCGGCCGATCTGCGCCGGATCGAGCGGGATCTGCACGACGGCGCGCAGGCCCGGCTGGTGGCGCTCGCCATGGGCCTCGGCCTGGCGAAGGAGAAGCTGCTGGAGGGGCAGGCCGACGAGACCGTGGCGGCGATGGTGGACGAGGCGCACGGCGAGGTGAAGCTGGCCCTCCAGGAGCTGCGCGACCTGGCCCGCGGCATCCACCCGGCGATCCTCACCGACCGCGGACTGGGGCCGGCGCTGGCCTCGTTGGCCGGGCGCTGCACGGTGCCGGTCACCACCTCCGTGGACCTGGCCGAGCGGCCCGCCCCGGCGATCGAGGGGATCGTCTACTTCACCGTCTCCGAGCTGCTCCAGAACGTCTCCAAGCACAGCGGGGCGCGGCGCGCTTCGGTGGAGGTGTGGCGGTCCCGGGACCGCCTGCTGCTCCAGGTGCACGACGACGGCCGGGGCGGGGCGCGGCTCGACGGCGGCAGCGGGATGGCCGGGCTGGCGGACCGACTGGGCGCCGTGGACGGGCTGTTCGTGCTGGACTCGCCGGAGGGCGGGCCGACCCGGGTGACCGCGGAGGTGCCGTGGCGGCAGCGGTCCGCCGCTGCCACGGAGCGGCGGGACGGGCGCGCGGAGCGGCGGGGCGGCGGCCGGCGCTGAGCGGGCACCCGGCGTGGGGTGCCGGGGTGGGGAAAACCCCCGGCGGAAGACTGCGAGCAGCCTCATGGCCCGGGCGCCGGCGGTGCCCGACGCTGGACGGAGCCGGCAGGGGCCGGCAGCGCCACCCGGAATCGGCGCCGGGCCGGCGCCGGACGCCACGGCAGAAGGACGACGACGAGACATGGACACCGCGTATCTGGCGCACCCCACCCACCCGCCGCGGCCCGACGGTCCCCGGGTGCCGGTGGGCCTGCGCGCCCCCTTCGCCGGGCGCACCTGGCGGGAGTTCCTCCACCTCTGTCTGAGTCTGCCGCTCGCCTGCCTGACGTTCGCCTACGCGGTCACCGTGGTCGCGCTGAGCGCCGGGCTGCTGATCACCTTCCTGGGCGTCCCGGTGCTGGCCGGCGGGCTGGCCGGCGCCCGGGGGCTGGGCGCGCTGGAACGGGCCCGGGCCCGAGCGCTGTTGGGGCTGGAGGTGGCCGCGCCGGAGCCGCTGCGCCCCGCCAAGCCGGGGCTGATGGCATGGGTCGGTGCGGTCCTCAAGAGCGGGGCGTCCTGGCGGCACCTGCTCTATGCGTTCCTGGTCTTCCCGTGGGCGCTGTTCGCCTTCGTCCTGGCGGTGACGTTCTGGACGGTGGGGTGGGCGCTTCTGACCTTCCCGCTGTGGTTCTGGGCCGTCCGCCCGTATACCGGGCTGCCGGGCGTCCAGTTGTGGGGCGACGGCACCACCGTCCTCTATGTGAGCCCGACGGTGGCGGCCGCGGTGAGCGGCGGGGTCGGGCTGCTGATGGTGCTGGCCGGGCCGTGGCTGTTCCGGGGTCTGACGCAGGTGAACCGGCTGCTGGTGCGCGGGCTGTTGGGGCCGTCGTCGCTGGCCACCCGGGTCATCGAGCTGGAGTCGGACCGCGGGGTGGTGGTCGACACCGCCGCCGCCGATCTGCGCCGCATCGAGCGGGACCTGCACGACGGGGCACAGGCCCGGCTGGCGGCGCTGGCGCTGGATCTGGGGCTGGCCAAGGAGAAGGTGGCGCAGGACCCGCGCGCGGCGGCGGCGATGGTGGACGAGGCGCACGGCGAGGTGAAGATCGCGCTCCAGGAACTGCGCGACCTGGCCCGCGGCATCCACCCGGCGATCCTCACCGACCGCGGACTGGGCCCGGCGCTGTCCGCACTGGCCGGGCGCTGCCCGGTGCCGGTCACGGTCGAGGTGGACCTGGACCGCCGGCCGGCCGCGGCCATCGAGGGCATGGCCTACTTCACCGTCTCCGAACTGCTCCGGAACGTCGCCGAGCACAGCGGCGCGGACCACGCCGCGGTGGACGTCTGGCACCACGAGGGGGGCGGGCCCGCAGGGCCCTCGGACAAGGGCGGTGGTGGGCGACGGGCGGGCAGGCTGATGCTGCTGGTGTCGGACGACGGCCGGGGCGGCGCGAGCACCGCGGCCGGCGGCGGGCTCGCCGGCCTCGCCGAACGGCTGGACTCCGTCGACGGCCTGCTGGTGGTGGACTCGCCGGCCGGCGGCCCCACCGTCGTCACCGCCGAGCTGCCCTGGCGCGGCTGACGGCGGCGTACGGCCCGCGCGGGTGGGACCGGGACGGGGGTCCGGCCCCACCCGCGCGCACGGTCCGCTCCCCTCCTTCCCCCTCACCCGCCCGCCCCGGTCCGCATGCTGGGATGCTGGGGGGGGGCGACAGGCTGGACCGTAGGGAACGCGCGGACAAGTGGGGGAATCGTCGTCGTGGAGGACAGGGTGCGGGTGGTCATCGCCGAGGATTCGGTGCTGCTGCGGGAAGGGCTGACGCGGCTGCTGACCGACCGCGGGCACGAGGTCGTGGCGGGCTTGGGCGACGGCGAGGCGCTGGTGCGCAAGGTCGCCGAGCTGGCCGGCGCGGGCACCCCGCCGGACGTGGTGGTGGCCGACGTGCGGATGCCGCCGACCCACACCGACGAGGGCGTGCGGGCCGCGCTCCGGCTGCGCCGGGACCACCCGGAGGTCGGGGTGCTGGTGCTGTCGCAGTACGTCGAGGAGCAGTACGCCACCGAGCTGCTGGCCGGGTCGAGCCGGGGCATCGGCTATCTGCTCAAGGACCGGGTCGCCGAGGTGCGGGAGTTCGTGGACGCGGTGGCCCGGGTGGCCGGCGGCGGCACCGCACTGGACCCGGAGGTGGTGGCCCAGCTGCTGGGCCGCAGCCGCAAGCAGGACGTGCTGGCGCATCTGACGCCGCGGGAGCGCGAGGTGCTGGGGCTGATGGCCGAGGGCCGGACCAACTCCGCGATCGCCCGGCAGCTGGTGGTCAGCGACGGCGCGGTCGAGAAGCACGTCAGCAACATCTTCCTCAAGCTCGGCCTGACGCCGAGTGACGGGGATCACCGCCGGGTGCTCGCGGTCCTCACCTACCTCAACTCCTAGCCGACTGACAGCCTGTCGGATATCAACAATGTCCCGATCCGCCGGCGGTCGGGGCCGCGGCGTAGAACCATGGTCCTAGCACCAATGGACGAGGTCGCCGGGTGAGGGAGACGGGGTGGCGGGGGCAGTGATTCGATGACAAACCATGACAGAGCGGTGTCTCATCCCGGCGTCCATCATGTGACCGGCCCAGGGAAGGGCACCCTTACCCACGTACGATGGTTATGGGACAACCGGTCGGTACGACCCGTCCCACGCCCTGCGTCCGGCGGGGTCGCCGTACCCCTTGAGGGAGGTCCGAAGCAGTGACCAGCCAGGTCAGTAGCACAGCCGAGCAGGCCGACGGAGCGCTTGTCGGGGAACAGCGCGCCTCCGGCGACGGCGGCGCGGGCAAGGAAATCCAGCGCCTGGACCGGGTGATCATCCGGTTCGCCGGCGACTCCGGTGACGGTATGCAGCTCACCGGTGACCGTTTCACGTCCGAGACGGCGTCGTTCGGCAACGACCTGTCGACGCTGCCGAACTTCCCCGCCGAGATCCGTGCGCCTGCCGGCACGCTGCCGGGTGTCTCCAGCTTCCAGCTGCACTTCGCCGACCACGACATCCTCACCCCCGGTGATGCGCCCAACGTGCTGGTGGCGATGAACCCGGCGGCGTTGAAGGCGAATATCGGTGATGTGCCGCGGGGTGCGGAGATCATCGTCAACACCGACGAGTTCACCAAGCGGCCGATGGCGAAGGTCGGTTATGCGACCAACCCGTTGGAGGACGGCACGCTCTCGGCGTACAACGTCCACCCGGTGCCGTTGACGACGTTGACGATCGAGGCGCTCAAGGAGTTCGGGCTCTCCCGTAAGGAGGCCGAGCGCTCGAAGAACATGTTCGCGTTGGGTCTGCTGTCGTGGATGTACCACCGGCCCACGGAGGGCACGGAGAAGTTCCTGCGGGCGAAGTTCGCGAAGAAGCCGGATATCGCGGAGGCGAACGTCACGGCTTTCAGGGCGGGTTGGAACTTCGGGGAGACGACGGAGGACTTTGCGACCTCCTATGAGGTCGCGCCGGCCACCAGGGCCTTCCCGACCGGTACCTACCGCAACATCTCCGGCAATCTGGCGCTGTCCTACGGTCTGGTCGCTGCCTCCCGTCAGGCCGATCTGCCGTTGTATCTGGGCTCGTACCCGATCACGCCGGCCTCGGACATCCTGCATGAGCTGTCCAAGCACAAGAACTTCGGTGTGCGGACGTTCCAGGCGGAGGACGAGATCGCGGGCATCGGCGCGGCTCTGGGCGCGGCGTTCGGCGGGTCGTTGGCGGTGACGACCACTTCCGGTCCGGGGGTGGCGTTGAAGTCGGAGACCATCGGGCTGGCGGTCAGTCTCGAACTGCCGTTGCTGATCGTGGACATCCAGCGTGGCGGTCCCTCCACCGGCTTGCCCACCAAGACCGAGCAGGCCGATCTGTTGCAGGCGATGTACGGGCGTAACGGTGAGGCGCCGGTGCCGATCGTGGCGCCCAGGACGCCGGCCGACTGCTTCGACGCCGCTTTGGATGCGGCCCGGATCGCGCTGACGTATCGCACCCCGGTCTTCTTGCTCTCCGACGGCTATCTGGCCAACGGCTCGGAGCCCTGGCGGATCCCCGAGGTCGACCAACTGCCGGATCTGCGCGTGCAGTTCGCCAGTGGCCCGAACCACGAGCTGGCGGACGGCACCGAGGTGTTCTGGCCCTACAAGCGCGATCCGCAGAGCCTGGCCCGTCCCTGGGCGCTGCCTGGCACGCCGGGTCTGGAGCACCGCATCGGCGGCATCGAGAAGCAGGACGGGAGTGGGAACATCTCCTACGACCCGGCCAACCACGACTTCATGGTCCGCACCCGCCAGGCGAAGGTGGAGGGCATCGCCGTCCCCGACGTCGAGGTCGACGACCCCACCGACGAGTCCGGGAGCGGTGCGGACACCCTGGTGGTGGGGTGGGGTTCGACCTACGGGCCGATCACGGCGGCGGTGCGGCGGGTGCGGGGCGCGGGCCAGCGCATCGCCCAGGCGCACCTGCGCCACCTCAACCCCTTCCCGGGGAATCTCGGCGAGGTCCTGGCGCGTTACGACAAGGTGATCGTGCCGGAGATGAACCTCGGCCAGCTCGCCACGCTGCTGCGCGCCAGGTATCTGGTCGACGCACGCTCGCACACCCAGGTCAGCGGGATGCCGTTCAAGGCCGAGCAGCTCGCGGAGGTCTTTAAGGAGGCCATCAATGACTGAAACGGTCTCGGAGAAGCCCTCCCAGATCGAGGCGCTCTCCCTGGTGCCCAAGGCCACGGCGAAGCAGTCCAGATCAGACTTCAAGTCGGACCAGGAAGTGCGCTGGTGCCCCGGCTGCGGCGACTACGCCGTCCTCGCCGCCGTCCAGGGCTTCATGCCGGAGCTCGGCCTGGCGAAGGAGAACATCGTCTTCGTCTCCGGCATCGGCTGCTCCTCCCGCTTCCCGTACTACATGAACACCTACGGGATGCACTCCATCCACGGCCGCGCCCCGGCCATTGCCACCGGGCTCGCCTCCTCGCGCCGTGATCTGTCGGTGTGGGTGGTCACCGGTGACGGCGATGCCCTGTCCATCGGCGGCAACCACCTCATCCACGCCCTGCGGCGCAACGTCAACCTCAAGATCCTGCTGTTCAACAACCGGATCTACGGGCTGACCAAGGGTCAGTACAGCCCGACCTCCGAGCTCGGCAAGATCACCAAGTCGACGCCGATGGGCTCGCTGGACGCGCCGTTCAACCCGGTCTCGCTGGCGCTGGGGGCCGAGGCGTCCTTCGTGGCCCGCACCGTCGACTCCGACCGCAAGCACCTGACCTCGGTGCTGCGCGCGGCCGCCGCCCACCCGGGCACGGCGTTGGTGGAGATCTACCAGAACTGCAACATCTTCAACGACGGTGCCTTCGAGGCGCTCAAGGACAAGGAGCAGGCGCAGGAGGCGGTGATCCGGCTGGAGCACGGGCAGCCGATCCGGTTCGGCGCCCCCGCCCCCGACGGCCTCGGCGCCAAGGGCGTGGTCCGTGACCCGGCCACCGGCGACCTCAAGGTCATCGACGTCACCAAGGAGGGCACCGACGCCGTGCTGGTGCACGACGCGCACAGCCCCTCCCCCACCACGGCCTTCGCCCTGTCCCGGATCGCCGACCCCGACACCCTCTACCGCACCCCGATCGGCGTGCTGCGCGACGTCGAGCGGCCGGTCTACGACGCGTTGATGGCCCAGCAGTTGGACACCGCCATCGAGCAGAAGGGCAAGGGCGACCTCGCCACCCTGCTGACCGGCAACGACACCTGGACGGTCGTCGGCTGACCCCACACCACCCCCAGGCCGGATCCGGCCACACCCTCGGCGGGTGTCCGCAGCGAGCGCGCAGGCGCGCTCCGGCGGGCACCCGCCGCGGCGTTGAGAGGGGACGGTGCCCATCCCACCGACCCGCCCCTGCTGTCATGACCGTATGTCGGAACGGGCATGACAGCAGGGGCCGGCGGCGCTACCTTGCACAGGATCGACCGCACCCTCTGGAGGGCCCCTTGCCGTCTCGAACCGACCAGCGCGCCGGCCTCGCGTACGGCCTCGCCGCCTACACCATGTGGGGCCTCCTGCCGCTCTACTGGCACCTGTTGGACGCCGCCGCGCCGGCCGAGATCCTGGCCCACCGCATGGCGTGGTCGCTGCCGGTGGCCCTGGTCATCCTGGCCGCGCTGCGCCGCTGGTCCTGGATCCGCCCGCTGCTGTGCCAGCCTGGGGGTCCCCCCGGCGTTAGCTGGGGGAGGCTCGGGCTGGTGCTGGTCTGCGCCGTGGTGATCTCGCTGAACTGGTTCCTCTACATCTGGGCGGTCAACACCGGGCACGTCCTGGAAGCCTCGCTCGGCTACTTCATCAACCCGCTGGTGAGCATCGCGTTCGGGGTGCTGGTGCTGCGCGAGCGGCTGCGGCCGCTCCAGTGGGCGGCGGTGGGCATCGGCACCCTGGCCGTGGTCGTGATGACGGTCGCCTACGGGCGGATGCCGTGGATCGCGCTCGGGCTGGCGCTGTCGTTCGCCACGTACGGGCTGGTGAAGAAGGGCATCAAGCTGGACGGCATCGAGGGCTTCAGCGCCGAGACCGCCCTCCAGGCGCTGCCGGCGCTGGGCTTCCTGATCTACCTGGGCGTGCGCGGGCAGTCCGTGTTCGTCACCGGCGGGGCCGGGCAGGCGCTGCTGCTGGCGGGGTGCGGCGTCGCGACCGCGGTGCCGCTGATCTGCTTCGGCGCCTCGGCGGTACGGCTGCCGCTGACCACCCTGGGGATGCTCCAATACCTGGCGCCGACCTTCCAGTTCGTGCTGGGGCTCGTGGTCTTCCACGAGGAGATGCCCGCGGAGCGCTGGGCCGGCTTCGTGCTGGTGTGGGCCGCGCTGGCGATGCTGACCTGGGACGCGCTGCGGACCGCCCGACGGGGGCGGGCCGCGCTGGCCGCCGCGGGGGCGCTGGCGGGCGAGAAGGCGGCGACGGAGGCCACGGACGCCGGGCGCGCCGCGGCGGAGCCGGCGGCTCCTTCGGTCGCTCCGCCGGCCGGCGCCGGGGAGGCGGGCCGGTAGCCGCCTGACGGGCGCGGGCTCGTCAGGCCGTCACGCCGTCAGGCCGTCACGCCGTGATGTCGCGGGTGGTGAACCGCGCCCAGGCCGCCGAGCCGAACACCGCGGCGTAGAGCGCCTGGAGGCCGAGGTTCCGCCAGATCCCGTCCCAGTAGACCGGGTCGCGGAGCAGGTCGGCGAAGGACAGCCAGTAGTGCGGGAAGAGATACGGCTGGACGGCCTGGAGCTGCGGTATGCCGTCCAGGATCTGGGCGGTGAGCACCAGGCCGACCGTCGTGGCCATGGCGGCGACGCCGCTGTCGGTGAGGGTGGAGACGAACAGGCCGAGGGCCGCCACCCCGACCAGCGAGAGCGCCACGACGCCCGCGACGGCCAACGCCCGCAGCAGCCCGTCGCCGAAGGATATGGACGTCCCCGACAGCAGCGTCACCTTGCCCAGGGGGAACAGCAGCGCGCCGGTGACCAGCGCGGAGAGCGCCACGACGAGGGTGCCCACCCCGCAGAACGCCATGGCCGTGGCGAACTTGGCGAGCAGCAGGCGGCCACGGCCGGCGGGGGCGACGAGGAGGTAGCGCAGCGTCCCGGTGTGCGCCTCGCCGGCGACCGCGTCACCCGCGATCACCCCGACCGCCATCGGCAGGAACACCGGCAGCGTCACCGCGAGGGCGGTGAAGACCAGGAAGAGGCCGTTGCCGGCGATCCCGGCGAGGAAGGCCGGGCCGCGGTCGTCCCCGCCGGAGCCCCCGGTCTGGATCCGCACGGCGATGCCGACCAGGACCGGGACGGCGGCCAGCACCGCCAGCAGGACCAGGGTGCGCCAGCGCCGGAACGTCGTGCCGAGCTCGCTGCGCAGCAACTCCGGTGACCAGCGCGCCCGGTGGGCCCGGCGCGCCTTTGACGAGGGCGAGGGTGCGGGCGGGGGCGGTGGGGGTGGGGGCACCATCGCCGCCACCACCCCGGCCCGCCGCGCCGGCCGCTTGGCCGTCTCATCCCGCTCATCCCGCGACATCGAAGCCCTCCCCGGTGAGCTGGACGAAGACGTCCTCCAGGGACGCCCGTTCGGTGCCGAAGGCCCGGACCCGGACCCCGGCGCGGACCAGCGCGGCGTTCAACTCCGCCGGGTCCGGTGGCCCACAGTCGCCCGCCGGCGCCGTGCCGTCCGCCGGCGCCGTACTGGCCGGCGACACCGTGCCCTGGGGCGCGGCCGCGGGCAGTTCGCCCGTGACGTGGTCGCCGTCGGCCCGCAGCCCGGTCAGGCCGCGCGCCGCGAGGACCCGGATCGCCTCGGCGGGATCGGGCGTGGTCACCGCCAACCGGGCGCGGGCGGCCGGGCCGAGCACGGCGGAGGTGAGGCCGGCGACCGGGCCCTGGGTGACCAGCCGGCCCCGGGACATCACCGCGGCATGGGTGCAGACCTGCTCGATCTCGTCGAGGAGGTGGGAGGAGAGGAAGACCGTGGTGCCGTCCGCCGCCAGCTCCCGCACCAGCGTGCGGATCTCCCGCATGCCCTGCGGGTCCAGGCCGTTGGTCGGCTCGTCCAGCACCAGCAGCTCGCGCGGCTGGAGCAGGGCCGCGGCCAGCCCCAGGCGCTGCTTCATGCCGAGGGAGTAGGTGCGCGCCTTCTTGCCGGCCGCGGCGGCCAGGCCCACCCGCGCAAGCGCCCGGCCGACCCGCTCGCTCCGGGTGCGGGGGTCGGCGGCCGGGTCGGCGGCGTCGAACCGGCGCAGATTGTCCCGGCCGCTGAGGAAGCCGTAGAGCGCCGGGCCCTCGATGAGCGCGCCGACCCTGGGCAGCACCTGGCGGACCGCGCCGGGCATCGTCCGCCCGAGGACCCGGGCGGTGCCGGCGGTCGGCTCGATCAGCCCCATCAGCATCCGGATGGTGGTGGTCTTGCCGGAGCCGTTGGGACCGAGGAAGCCGAAGACGCTGCCGCGCGGCACGGCGAGGTCCAGGCCGTCCACCGCGGGCCGGCCGCCGCGGTAGGTCTTGGTCAGCCCACGGGTCTCGATCACCCGGTCCGCCTCCTGCGGCGCCGCGCGCTCCTCGTCCGCGGACGGTGGTGATGACACGGTCTCCCCAACTCCTCGCGCATGACGGCCCCTTGGGGCGATGCCCCCTCGTGGCGACGCCCCTTTACCGCACCCGACAGAGGCGTGCGGACCACTGACGAACCACTGACGAGCTCGTGCGGATCACTTACCGGCCCGTGCGGACCACTTGCCGCCCCATACGGACCGCGTACGGGCCGCGCCGCTCCCCCGGGCGGGAGACGCGGCACGGCCCGGCCGCCGCCGCTGGCCCGTTACTTCTTCGCGGCGTCGGCCGCGGCTATCAGGGCCTGCTTGTCGACGGCACCCACATAGACCGTGCCGTCGTCGGTGAGCAGGGCGTTGACCAGTCGGGTGCTGAAGAGGTGGCCGGAGCCGAACGAGCCGGTCACCTTGGAGCCCAGGCTGTCCATCAGCTTGCCGGCCTCGCCCTTGGCGAGCTGGTCCTTGCCGCCGGGCCCGCCGGGGGCCTTGAGGGTGGCGATGGACGTCCAGCCCTTGCCGAGCACGTCGAACCCGCCGAAGTCCTGCGAACCCTTGTGGTCCTTGAGGCCCTTGAGGCCGCCGAACTCCTTGCCGTGCTGGCGGGCGGCCTGGCCCGCGGCCCGGTCGCCGTTCTCCACCTTGGCGCCCTTGGGCGGGGTGAAGGCGAAGGTGTCCGCGGCCGGGCGGGCGAAGTCGACGCGGGTGTAGCCGACGTCGATCGCGGCCGGGCCGCCGCTCTTGGGGGTGAGGGTGAACTTCAGCGGGACGCCGTTGGCGGCGTCCACCGCGACCCGGATCGAACCGACCGTGGAGCCGGCCTGCTTGGGCGTGAGGACGAGCTGGTACGCGTCCCGCCCGGCGACCTTGGCGGTGTCGCCGACCGTCACCGAGGTGGTGTCCCCGGCCGCCTTCAGCGCCTGCTTGGCGAGCTCCTGCGGGGTGGCGTTCTGCACGTCCTTGGGCAGGTCGCGCGGGGTGCCGTGGTGGGCGCCCTTGGGGGCGGTGTGGTGCGCGACGGTGTTGCTGCCGCTGTCGTACGCCCAGACGTCGTTGCCGTTGTGGATGAGGGTGTAGTCGGCGGACTGGCCCACGAGCGACACCCGCTGCTTCTCGGGGCCGTCGGCGGCGACCCGCAGGGTGTGCGTCCCGGACGCCAGCTCGGTCAACTTGCTCTGCGGGGAGGCGGAAGCGCCCGCTCCGCCGCCCTTCGCGCCGCCGCCGAAGCCGCCGGCACCCGCGCCGCCCGGCAGGGCGGGCAGGCCGAGGTCGGTGGTGACCTGAACCGTGCCGGAGAGCTGCTGGACATCGGACTTGGCGATCTTCGCTATCAGGTCCTGGGCGGAGATCTTCGGCAGATCCGGGGAACCGGATCCGGCGAACGCCGGGACCAGCCCGATCGTCGCGGCCGCCACCCCCGCCACCGCGACCGGCACGCCGTACCGCACCGCCTTACGGCGCTTCGCGGAGCGCCCCCCGTCCCATTCCCCGGTGACCTCAGTCGGTTCGTTCCCTGCCATCTGGCCTACCTCCGTCGTCTGCGGCGGTGTCGTGTCGTGCACGCTCCCCCAGCCAACGCTGGTGGTGCCCCCAGCCCGCCGGACCATGATGGCCCGCTCCGCCGCTTCGTGGTGTCTCCATCCCACCAAAACTCGCGCACGACAGCGTCAACCCGCAGGGCCAACTCCGCATACTGCTGTGGGATGACACCGGACCACCGCCCGGCGGCACACGTACGACCACGGGCGCAGCGCCCCGGCGGGGATGCCGTAGGGGAAGCCCTAGGGGAGATCAGGGAAAGCGAGGAAAGGCTGAACGTCGGGGCACGCCCCGAGCCACTCCTGCGTCGGCGGCTCAGCCCGCCCGGTGCACCACCGTGTCGCACAGCCCCTCCAGGGCCGTCTTCGCCAGGCACTCCGGCAGCGGCGCCAGCGACGCGCGGGCCTCCTCGGCGTAGCGCACGGTGTCCCGGCGGGCCTGCTCCAGCGCCGGGTGGGCGCGCAGCCCGGCCAGCGCCTCGGCGTGCCGGGCGTCGTCGGTGAGGTCACCCGCCAACAGCTCGCACAGCGCCCGGTCCTCGGCGGTGCCGGCGTCGGACTCGGCGAGCGCCCGCAGCCGCAGCACCGGCAGCGTCGCGATGCCCTCGCGCAGGTCGGTGCCGGGCGTCTTGCCGGACTCGTGCGAGTCGCTGGCGATGTCCAGCACGTCGTCGGCCAACTGGAAGGCCGTGCCCAGCCGCTCGCCGTACTGGGTGAGGGTGTTGACGATCGTCTCGTCGGCGCCGGACATCATCGCGCCGAAGCGGCAGGCGACGGCGACCAGCGAGCCGGTCTTGCCGGCGAGGACGTCCAGGTAGTGCTCGATCGGGTCGCGGCCGTCGCGCGGGCCAGCGGTCTCCAGGATCTGGCCGGTCACCAGGCGCTCGAACGCCTCCGCCTGGATCCGGACCGCGTCGGGACCGAGGTCGGCGAGGATGTGCGAGGCGCGGGCGAAGAGGAAGTCGCCGGTGAGCACCGCGACGGAGTTGCCCCAGCGGGCGTTGGCACTGGCGACGCCGCGGCGCACCTCGGCCTCGTCCATCACGTCGTCGTGGTACAGCGTCGCCAGGTGCGTCAGCTCCACGACGACGGCCGAGGGGACCACACCGGGGCTGTAGGGGTCGCCGAACTGGGCGGCCAGCATCACCAGCAGCGGACGGAACCGCTTGCCGCCGGCGCGCACCAGATGCTGCGCGGCCTCGGTGATGAACGGCACATCACTCTTGGTGGCCTCCAGTAGGCCCTCCTCGACAGCCGCCAACCCGGCCTGGACATCGGCTTCGAGAGCCTTGTCCCGCACGCTCAGCCCAATGGGCCCGACGACGGTCACGAGGGGTACTCCTGTCTGCTGACGATCAAACGGAATGTCGATCTGTCGCTGTCTTCACCATTGGCCAGCGTATCCGGTCACGGTTGGATCACCGCGAGCGCCCGCCCCCCGAACCACTCGGCCAGCACAGAAGCCGTCCCACGGGCCTGCTCTTGATCGACTTCCGGTCCGGCCCTCCGTGGGAACGGTGGGGCGACAGGGGCGGCAGGTACCTCAAGAGCCCCTGGCGCCACAGCGGTGACCGGCGCAACGGGCACCGCCGGGCGCCCGGCCGACCCTCCGCCGGGCCCGCGCCGTTCACCCTCTTCGGTAGCGGACGGCGGGCGGGCACCCCCGTCCCGCTCCGGGAGTCGTGGAGAAGCCGTGGGAGAGTCGTGAACGTCGCAACCGCCCGGCGCACCCCGAGGACCGGGACGCCACAAGAACGGTGCGCCCACCGGGCCGAGAGCCCACCGGCCCGAACGGCGAAGCGCGGCACGGCACTTCCCCCACCATTGAGGAACTTCCCTACTTCTCCCGGCAATTCACGGCTATTCATGGCCGCTTATGCCCATTCACGGCATCTGCCCGGTCTCCAGGGCCCGTAGCGCGCCGCGGACGCCCGCCCCGCCCACCACTTCCCGGTCACCGACCGCCCGATCCCCGCCGAGGGCCGCCCCGTTGATCGCCACCGGTCGTACCCTGATCGACGGACCCACCGGCACCCCGGAGCGCCCGCCCCCGCGCACACCGCACTTCGGGCGGGGGCGCACCACCGGCCGGCCGCCCACCGGCGACGACGAACGCGAGGAGCAGTGTCCATGCCCGAGCAGAACCCGTTCGACCTGGCGGAAGGCGACCCCTTCGGCCCGCACACCCTTCCCTACGGCGTCTTCAGCACCGCCGACGCCCCCGGCCTGCGCCGACTCGGCGTCCGCTACGGCCGCCATGTCCTCGACCTGGCGGCCCTCCCGGACGCCGTGCCGGGCCTGGTGCCCGCGCCGCACGCCGCGCTGCTCGGCGCCGCCACCCTCAACCCCCTGCTGGCCGCGGGCCGTCCCGTCTGGCAGGAGGTCCGTGCGGCCATCCGCACCGCCCTGACCGGTCCCGCGCACCGCACCGCGGTGGCCCCGCTGCTGCGCCCGTTGGACGACGTCACCCTGCACCTGCCCTTCGAGGTCGCCGACTACGTCGACTTCTACTCCAGCGAGCACCACGCCACCAACGTCGGCCGGATCTTCCGCCCCGACGCCGCCGCGCTGCCGCCCAACTGGAAGCACCTGCCGATCGGTTACCACGGCCGGGCCGGCACCGTCGTGGTGACCGGCACCCCGGTGGTGCGACCGCACGGCCAGCGCAAGGGCCCGCAGGACCCGGCGCCGGTCTTCGGCCCGTCCACCCGCCTGGACATCGAGGCCGAGGTCGGCTTCGTCGTCGGCACGCCCTCCGCGCTGCACGCGCCGGTGGGCCTGGCCGGCTTCCGGGACCACGTCTTCGGCGTCTGCCTGGTCAACGACTGGTCCGCCCGCGACATCCAGGCATGGGAGTACGTGCCGCTCGGCCCGTTCCTCGGCAAGTCCTTCGCGACCTCGGTCTCCGCCTGGATCACGCCGCTGGACGCCTTCGACACGGCCCGCACGGCGCCGCCGACCCGGGACGTGGCGCCGCTGCCGTATCTGGACGATGCCGACGCCGAGCCGGGCGGCCTCGACCTGCGCATCGAGGTGCGGCTCAACGGCGAGGTGATCTCCCGCCCGCCGTTCGCGTCGATGTACTGGACGGCCGCCCAGCAGTTGGCCCACATGACGGTCAACGGGGCGTCGCTGCGCACCGGCGACCTCTACGCCTCCGGCACCGTCTCCGGGCCCGAACCCGACCAGCTCGGCTGCCTGCTGGAGCTCACCAAGGGCAACGGCCCCTACCTCCAGGACGGCGACGAGGTCACCCTCACCGCCTGGGCGCCCGGCCCGGACGGGGGCCGGATCGGGCTCGGCGAGGTCACCGGCCGGGTGCTGCCGGCCGCCGAACTCCCGGCATGATCCACCGCCCGGCTGCCTCCGCCCCCCCTCGCGGAACCCGTCGCGGAACCCGAGGCTGAACCCGAGGCGGAGGCGGCCGGGCGGGGCGCACGTCAGGTCATCGGGCGCGCCATACGGGAGGAAAGGGGCGGGACGGGCAACTGGCCGCGCCACGCGCCCCGTTCCGCTGCTAGCCTCACGTCTCCCTGTCCCACGACGACGGAGGAGACGTACGTGCGCAAGGCAGCGCAGTTCGCCGGGGTGGTCGCCATCTCCGCGCTCCTGCTCAGCGGTTGCGGAAGCAGCGGCGACACCGGCAAGGACGCGAGCACCCCCAGCACATCGCCGAAGTCCACCCCCTCGGCACCGACCGGCGGCGACGGCAAGGCCGCCCAGCCGGGCTCCGTCGAGGGCGCCTGGAAGAGCGGCTCCTCCGCCAGCCCGCTGGTCCTGGTGGTCGCCAAGGGCACCGCCGCGTTCAGCAAGGGGCACCAGTCCGCCTGCATGGGCAAGGTGGAGAAGATGGGCGGCGCGACCATGGCCGCCCTCAAGTGCACCGACGGCTCCACCAGCCACACCATGGGCGTCCTCGAACCGGGCGCGGACGGCAAGAGCCTGACCGTGAAGTGGAAGGGCGGCCCGACCGAGCACTACACCAAGGCCGACGACGGCAGCGTGAAGGTGCCGGAGATGCCGAAGCTGCCGGACATGCCCAAGAGTTGACCGCGCGGCCGACCGACCGGCGCGCGCACGGCCGCCGCCCGGCGTCCCTTGGGGCACCGGGCGGCGGCCGTGCGTGGGGGCGTGGGGCAGGTCAGCGGATGAAGAGCCCCGCGTGCCCGGCCAGATCGAGGAAGTACTGCGGGGCCACGCCCAGCACCAGGGTGGCCGCGACGCCGACCGCGATGGCGCCGGACGTCAGGACGCTGGGCACCGCGACCGTGGGACCGTCCGCCTTGGGCTCGCTGAAGAACATCAGCACGATCACCCGGATGTAGAAGAACGCCGCGATCGCCGAGGAGATCACACCGATCACCACCAGAGCGCCCGCGCCGCTCTCCGCCGCCGCCTTGAACACCGCGAACTTCCCGGCGAACCCGGACGTCAGCGGGATGCCCGCGAAGGCCAGCAGGAAGACCGCGAAGACCGCGGCCACCAGGGGCGAACGCCGCCCGAGCCCGGCCCACTTGGACAGATGGGTGGCCTCGCCGCCGGCGTCCCGCACCAGCGTCACCACGGCGAACGCGCCGAGCGTGACGAAGGAGTAGGCCGCCAGATAGAAGAGCACCGAGGAGACGCCGTCCTGGCTGGCGGCGAGGACGCCGGCCAGGATGAACCCGGCGTGCGCGATGGAGGAGTAGGCCAGCAGCCGCTTGATGTCGGTCTGGGTGATGGCCAGCACCGCGCCGCCCAGCATCGTCAGGATCGCCACGCCCCACATCACCGGCCGCCAGTCCCAGCGCATCCCCGGCAGGACGACGTAGAGCAGCCGCAGCAGCGCGCCGAACGCGGCGACCTTGGTGGCGGCCGCCATGAAGCCCGTCACCGGCGTCGGGGCGCCCTGGTAGACGTCCGGCGTCCACATGTGGAAGGGCACCGCACCGACCTTGAACAGCAGGCCCATCAGCACCAGCGCCCCGCCGATCAGCAGCAGCGCGTCATTGCCCATCGTGCCGGCCAGCGCCGGATCGACCTGCCGGGCGCCGTCCGAGATCACCTCGGCGATCCCGGCGTAGCTGACGGTGCCGGCGTAGCCGTAGAGCAGGGCGATGCCGAACAGCAGGAACGCGGAGGAGAAGGCGCCGAGCAGGAAGTACTTCACCGCGGACTCCTGCGACAGCAACCGCTGGCGGCGGGCCAGCGCGCACAGGATGTAGAGCGGGAGGGAGAAGACCTCCAGGGCGATGAAGAGGGTCAGCAGGTCGTTGGCGGCCGGGAAGACCAGCATGCCGCCGACCGCGAAGAGCAGCACCGGGAAGACCTCGGTGGTGGTGAACCCTGCCTTGACCGCGGCCCGTTCGGCCTCGCCGCCGGGGACGGCCGCGGCCTGCGCGGCGAAGGAGTCCGCCGGCCTGCCGTCGGCCGCCGGGTCCAACCGGCGCTCGGCGAAGGTGAAGACCGCGATCAGCGACACCAGCAGGATGGTGCCCTGGAGGAACAGCGCCGGGCCGTCCACCGCGATCGCGCCCATCGCGGCCAGATGCGCCTTGGACGAGCCGAAGCCGCCCGCCGCCAGGCCGATCACCGCGGCGAACGCGGCGGCCAGCGCCACCACCGACAGCAGCACCTGGGCGTAGTAGCGGCTGCGGCGCGGCCAGAACGCCTCCAGCACGATGCCGAGCACCGCGGCGCCGAGGACGATGAGCGTCGGCGAGAGCTGGACGTACTCGATCTTCGGGGCCGGGATTCTGCCCGGCGTCCCGGCCGCCGCCGTCCACAGGCTGTGGACACTTGCCCCGGAACTCACTTCGCGGCCTCCACGTCTTGGTTCTGCGCGGGCTGGCCGTGCCGGCCTGCCCCGGGCACGGCGTCCACCTGCACGGTGGGCTTGGGGTCCTTCTTGTCCACAACGGACAGGGTGTGCTGGACCGCCGGGTTGACGATGTCGGTGAGCGGCTTGGGGTACACCCCGAGGAAGAGCAGCAGCGCGATCAGCGGTGCGACCACCACCAGCTCGCGCGCCCTGAGGTCGGGCATCGCGTCGACCTCCGCCCTGACCGGGCCGGTCATCGTCCGCTGGTAGAGGACGAGGACGTAGAGCGCGGCCAGCACGATGCCGAGGGTGGCGATGATCCCGATCACCGGATAGCGGCTGAACGTGCCGACCAGGACCAGGAATTCGCTGACGAAGGGCGCCAGGCCGGGCAGCGACAGGGTGGCCAGACCGCCGACCAGGAAGGTGCCGGCCAGGACCGGGGCGACCTTCTGTACGCCGCCGAAGTCCGCGATCAGACGGGAGCCGCGGCGGCTGATCAGGAAGCCGGCCACCAGCATCAACGCGGCGGTGGAGAGGCCGTGGTTGACCATGTAGAGCGTCGCGCCGCCCTGGCCCTGGGACGTCATCGCGAAGATGCCCAGGATGATGAAGCCGAAGTGGGAGATCGAGGCGTAGGCGATCAGCCGCTTGATGTCCCGCTGGCCGACCGCGACCAGCGCGCCGTAGACGATGCTGATCAGCGCCAGCACCAGGATCACCGGGGTGGCCCAGCTGCTGGCCTGCGGGAAGAGCTGGAGGCAGAAGCGCAGCATCGCGAACGTGCCGACCTTGTCGACGACCGCGGTGATCAGCACCGCGACCGGGGACGTGGCCTCACCCATGGCGCCCGGCAGCCAGGTGTGCAGCGGCCACAGCGGCGCCTTCACCGCGAACGCGAAGAAGAAGCCGAGGAAGAGCAGCCGCTCGGTGCCGGTGTCGATGCTCAGCGCGCCGGACGCCCGGGCCTGCACGATCTGGGTGAGCGAGAAGGTGCCGGTGCCCAACTGGTGGGCGGTGACGGCGTACAGCCCGATCACCGCGGCCAGCATGATCAGGCCGCCGACGAGGTTGTAGAGCAGGAATTTCACCGCGGCGTACGACCGTTGGGCGGCGGCCTGCTGCTCGCCGCGCCCGCCGGCCCGGTCCCCGAAGCCGCCGATGAGGAAGTACATCGGGATCAGCATGGCTTCGAAGAAGAGGTAGAAGAGGAAGACGTCGGTGGCCTCGAAGGAGAGCACCACCATCGCCTCGACCGCCAGGATCAGCGCGAAGAAGCCCTGGGTGGGCCGCCAGCTGTAACGGCGGTTGCCCGCGGCGGGCACACCCTCGGGCGCGGCCGCGTCCTGAAGGGGATCGGCGTCGTGCCAACCGGCCAGCATCACGAACGGGATCAGCAGCGCGGTCAGCGCGATCAGGGCGACCGCGATGCCGTCCACGCCGAGGTCGTAGCGGACCCCGAAGTCCCGGATCCAGGCGTGGGATTCGGTGAGCTGGAACGGGCCCTTGGCGCCGGGGTCGAAGCGCGCCGCGATCACCAGCGCCAGCGCCAACGTGGCCAGCGAGAACAGCAGCGCCAGCCACTTGGCGACGGTGCGCTTCGCGGCGGGCACCGCGGCGGTGGCGATCGCGCCGATCGCCGGCACCGCGGCGGTCGCCGTCAGCAGCGGGAAGGAAGGATCTGCCATGGCTTAGACACCCCTCATCAGCAGGGTCGCGGCGACGAGAACGGCGGCCCCGCCCAGCATCTGGGCCGCGTACGAGCGGACGAAGCCGGTCTGCAACTGGCGCAGCCGGCTGGAGAGTCCGCCCATCGAGGCCGCCGTGCCGTTGACCGCGCCATCCACCAGGGAGTGGTCGAGAGAGACCAGGGTGCGGGTCAGGTGCTCGCCGCCACGCACCAGGACGACGTGGTTGAAGTCGTCCTGGAGCAGATCGCGGCGGGCGGCCCGGGTCAGCAGCGAACCGCGCGGGGCGAGGGCCGGGACCTCCTTGCGGCCGTACATCAGCCACGCCAGGCCGGCGCCGAGGACCAGCACCACCATGGTGGCGGCGGTGACCACGCCGGCGCTTACCGGGGAGCGGCCCTCCGCGAAGGAGGTGACCGGCTCCAGCCAGTGCACGAAGGCGTCGCCCACGCTGAACAGGCCGCCGGCGAAGACCGATCCGACGGCCAGCACGATCATCGGGAGCGTCATCGACTTCGGCGACTCGTGCGGATGGAACGTGGCCGGGTCCCACCGCTTCTCGCCGAAGAACGTCATCACCATCACCCGCGTCATGTAGAACGCGGTGATCGCGGCGCCCAACAGGGCCGCGCCGCCGAGGATCCAGCCCTCGGTGCCGCCGCGGGCGAACGCCGCCTCGATGATCTTGTCCTTGGAGAAGAAGCCGGACAGGCCGGGGAAGCCGATGATGGCCAGATAGCCGAGCCCGAAGGTGACGAAGGTGATCGGCATGTGCTTCCGCAGGCCGCCGTAACGGCGCATGTCCACCTCGTCGTTCATCCCGTGCATCACCGAGCCGGCGCCGAGGAACAGCCCCGCCTTGAAGAAGCCGTGGGTGACCAGATGCATGATCGCGAAGGCGTAGCCGATCGGGCCCAGCCCGGCGGCCAGGACCATGTAGCCGATCTGCGACATCGTCGAGCCGGCCAGCGCCTTCTTGATGTCGTCCTTGGCGCAACCGACGATCGCACCGAACAGCAGGGTGACCGCGCCGACCGCGACCACCGCGGCCTGGGCGGTGGGCGCGGCGTTGAAGATCGCGCCGGAGCGGGTGATCAGATACACCCCGGCGGTGACCATCGTGGCGGCGTGGATCAGCGCCGACACCGGGGTCGGACCCTCCATCGCGTCGCCCAGCCAGGACTGGAGCGGCACCTGCGCCGACTTCCCGCAGGCGGCCAGCAGCAGCACCAGCCCGATGGCGGTCAGCTTCCCCTCGGAGGTGTGACCGACCGCGCCGAGCACCGGGCCGAACGCGAAGGTGCCGAAGGTGGTGAACATCAACATCACCGCGATCGACAGGCCCATGTCGCCGACGCGGTTGACCAAGAACGCCTTCTTCGCGGCGGTGGCCGCGCTGGGCTTGTGCTGCCAGAACCCGATGAGCAGGTACGACGCCAGGCCCACACCCTCCCAACCGACGTACAGCAGGAGGTAGTTGTCGGCGAGGACCAGCAGCAGCATCGCCGCCAGGAAGAGATTGAGGTAGCCGAAGAAGCGGCGGCGCCGCTCGTCGTGCTCCATGTAGCCGATCGAGTAGAGGTGGATCAGCGAGCCGACGCCTGTGATCAACAGGACGAAGGTCATCGACAACTGGTCGAGCTGGAAGGCCACATCGGCCCGGAAGCCGCCGACCGGGATCCAGCTGAACAGGTGTTGGTGCAGGGTGCGGTGCTCGGCGCCGCGGCCGAGCAGGTCGACGAAGAGCACCACCCCGATGGCGAACGACACCACCGCGAGCAGTGAGCCGACCCAATGGCCGACGCGGTCCAGGCGTGTGCCGCCGCACAACAGCAGGGCCGCACCGACCAGCGGTGCCGCGACGAGCAGCGCGATCAAGTTCTCCACTTTGTGCGACCCCTTACAGCTTCATCAGGCTGGCGTCGTCGACCGAAGCCGAATGACGGGTGCGGAAGATCGACACGATGATGGCCAGGCCGACCACGACCTCCGCCGCGGCGACGACCATCGTGAAGAAGGCGATGATCTGGCCGTCGAGATTCCCGTGCATCCGCGAGAAGGTGACAAAGGCGAGGTTGCAGGCGTTCAGCATCAGCTCGATGCACATGAACACCACGATGGCGTTCCGCCTGATCAGCACGCCGGCCGCGCCGATGGTGAACAACAGGGCGGCGAGGTAGAGGTAGTAGACCGGGTTCATTTCTGGGCCCCCTCCTTGGGCGCCGCGGGGCCGGGCCGCTGCTGCTCCGATTTCTCGGCCTTCTCGACCGGGCCGGACTCCCGCCCCAGCCACTCCTCGGACCGCCGCTCCAGCGCCTTGAGTTCGGCCAGCGACTGACCGGAGACGTCCCGGACCTGGCCGCGCTCCCGCAGCGTCGGACTGACCGTCAGCTCGGAGGGGGTGCCGTCCGGCAACAGGCCGGGGATGTCCACGGCGTTGTGCCGGGCGTAGACACCGGGGGCGGGCAGCGGCGTGACCTGCTTGCCCTCGCGGATGCGGGCCTCGGAGCGCTCCCGTTGGGTCCGGGCGCGCTCGGTGCGCTCCCGGTGGGTGAGCACCATCGCGCCGACCACGGCGGTGATCAGCAGCGCGCCGGTGATCTCGAAGGCGAAAACGTACTTGGTGAAGATGAGCGCGGCCAGGCCCTGCACATTGCCGCCGGCGTTGGCCTCGCCCAGGCCGTTGAACTCCTTGAGCGAGGCGTTGCCGATCCCGGCGATCAGCAGGATGCCGAAGCCGAGACCCAGACCGGCGGCGAGCCACCGCTGGCCCTTGAGGGTCTCCTTGAGGGAGTCCGCCGCGGTGACGCCGACCAGCATCACCACGAAGAGGAAGAGCATCATGATCGCGCCGGTGTAGACCACGATCTGCACGATGCCGAGGAAGTACGCGCCGTTGGCCAGATAGAAGATCGCCAGGACGATCATGGTCCCGGCGAGCGAAAGGGCGCTGTGCACCGCCCGCTTCATCAGGATCGTGCACAGCGCTCCGGCCACTGCGACGATGCCCAGGAGCCAGAACTGCACGGCCTCCCCCGAGGAGGTCGTGGTGGCGGCGAGCCCCGTCATGCGTGCGCCTCCTTCCCCTGGGCGTCCTGCGGTGCGGCCGCGTCCCTGGGCTGCTCGCCGCGGGAGCGGGCGACCTGACGGACCGTGCCGGGCGCGGCCTCGGTCACCAGCCCGCTGTAGTAGTCCCGTTCGGTCATGCCCGGGTAGATCGCGTGCGGGGAGTCGACCATCCCCTCCGACAGGCCCACCAGCAGCTCTTCCTTGGTGTAGATAAGCGACTCCCGGGAGCGGTCGGCGAGTTCGTACTCGCCCGTCATGGTGAGCGCGCGGGTCGGGCACGCCTCCACGCACAGGCCGCACAGGATGCAGCGGAGGTAGTTGATCTGGTAGACGGCGCCGTACCGCTCGCCCGGGGAGTAGCGCTCCTCGTCGGTGTTGTCGGCGCCCTCGACGTAGATCGCGTCCGCCGGGCAGGCCCAGGCGCACAGCTCGCAGCCGACGCACTTCTCCAGCCCGTCCGGATGGCGGTTGAGCTGGTGCCGGCCGTGGAAACGCGGCGCCGTCGGCTTCTTCTCCTCGGGGTACTGCTCGGTCAGCCGCTTCTTGAACATGGCCTTGAAGGTCACGCCGAAGCCGGCCACCGGGTTCTGGAACTCAGGCACCGTCGCCCCCCTTTCCGTCGCTCTCATTTCCGTCACTCACAGTGTCCACCCGGCCACTGACAATCAACTCCCCGTCGCGGCGCGGCCGTCGGCGCGGCACCGGTGGCAGGTGCTGCCCGGGCAGCGGTGGCACGGGGAACCCGCCGGCCACCGGATCGAAGGCGGCGTCCCCGTCGCCCTCCCGCTCCGGCTCGATCCGTCGGAAGAAGTCCACGAGCAGCGAGATCAGCAGCAGCGCCACCGCGCCACCGCCCACGTAGAGCACGATCCGGGAGAAGTCGTAGCCCTCGTTCTTCAGCGCCCGGACGGTGGCGACGAGCAGCAGCCACACCACCGACACCGGGATGAGGACCTTCCACCCCAGTCGCATCAACTGGTCGTAGCGGACCCGGGGGAGGGTGCCGCGCAGCCAGATGAAGAAGAACAGCAACAGCTGCACCTTGATGACGAACCAGAGCATCGGCCACCAGCCGTGGTTCGCGCCCTCCCAGAACGTCGAGATCGGCCAGGGCGCCCGCCAGCCGCCCAGGAAGAGGGTGGTGGCGACCGCCGAGACGGTGACCATGTTGACGTACTCGGCGAGCATGAACATCGCGAACTTGATGGACGAGTACTCGGTGTTGAAGCCGCCGACGAGGTCGCCCTCGGACTCCGGCATGTCGAACGGCGCCCGGTTGGTCTCCCCCACCATCGTCGCGATGTAGATGAGGAACGACACCGGCAGCAGCAGCACGTACCACCGGTTCGCCTGCGACTCCACGATGGTCGACGTCGACATCGACCCGGAGTACAGGAACACCGACGCGAACGCCGCGCCCATCGCGATCTCGTAGGAGATCATCTGCGCGCACGACCGCAACCCGCCCAGCAGCGGATACGTCGACCCGGACGACCAACCGGCCAGCACGATGCCGTAGATGCCGACCGACGCCGTGGCCAGGATGTAGAGGATGCCGATCGGGAGGTCGGTGAGCTGCATCGGGGTGCGGTGCCCGAGGATCGAGATCTCGTTGTCCGCCGGGCCGAACGGGATCACCGCGATCGCCATGAAGGCCGGGATCGCCGCCACGATCGGCGCGAGGACGTAGACCGCCTTGTCGGCCCGCCGGACGACCAGGTCCTCCTTCAGCATCAGCTTGATGCCGTCGGCCAGGGACTGGAGCATCCCCCAGGGCCCGTGCCGGTTGGGGCCGATCCGCAGCTGCATCCAGGCGACGACCTTGCGCTCCCAGACGATCGAGAACAGCACCGTCAGCATCAGGAACGCGAAGCAGAACACCGCCTTGATGACGACCAGCCACCACGGGTCGCGCCCGAACATCGACAGGTCCTCCTGGGCGGCCAACGCGGCCACCGGAAAACCGGGATGCTGCATCATGCGTCCTCCTCCTTGGCCGGCACCGGCGTACCGGGGACAGCGGAGACCTTCACCAACTCACCGGGGTGCGCCCCGGTGTCGGCGGCGACGCCACCGCCCACGGAGTTCAGCGGCAGCCACACCACCCGGTCGGGCATCTGCGTGACCTTCAGTGGCAGTTGGACCGCGCCGGCCGGACCGGTGACCGCCACCAGGTCGCCGTCCCGCACGCCGTTCTCCTCGGCGGTGGCCGGCGACAGTCGGGCCAGCGCGGCGTGCCGGGTGCCGGCCAGCGCCTCGTCGCCCTCCTGGAGCAGCCCCCGGTCCAGCAACAGCCGGTGCCCGGCCAGGACGGCCTCGCCGCTCGCCGGACGGGGCAGCGACCGCCCCGCCTCCCGGGGCCCGCCCGCGTACGGGCCGCCCCAGGTGCCGAGCCGGTCCAACTCCCGGCGCACGGCGGTCAGATCCGGCAGGTCCAGGGCCCCGGCGCCGTCGTCGACCACGGTCATGGCGTCGGCGAGCATCTCCAGGACCCGGGCGTCGGCGGGGAGTTGCCGCCGGGTCATCTGGTCCGGCTTGAGCGCGGGCTCGAACGGGCGGGCCCGGCCCTCCCAGTTGAGGAAGGTGCCGCCCTTCTCGACCACCGCCGCCACCGGGAGGACCACGTCCGCCCGCTGCGTCACCGCGGAGGGCCGCAACTCCAGGCTGACCAGGAACCCGACCTCGTCCAGGGCCGTCAACGCCCGCGCCGGATCGGGCAGATCGGCCACCTCCACGCCCGCCACCAGCAGGGCGGCCAGCTCACCGGTGGCCGCGGCCTCGATCATCTGGCCGGTGTCCCGGCCGTGCCGGTGCGGCAGCGCGGCCACACCCCAGGCCACGGCGACCTCGTCCCGGGCCACCGGGTCGGTCGCCGGCCGACCACCGGGCAGCAGCCCCGGCAGCGCCCCGACCTCGACGGCGCCCCGCTCCCCCGCCCGCCGCGGCATCCACACCAGGTGCGCCCCGGTGGCGGTGGCGGTGCGCAGCGCGGCGGTCAGCGCCCCGGGCACCGTCGCCAGCCGCTCGCCGACGACGATCACCGCGCCGTCCGCGCGCAGCGCCTCGGCCGCGGCCCGCCCCTCGCCGTCCAGTCCGACGCCGCCCGCGAGGGCGTCCAGCCACTCCGTCTCGGTGCCCGGCGCGGCCGGCAACAGCCGCCCGCCGGCCTTGATCAGTCCCCGGGTGGCGTGGCTGGCCAGCCCCCAGGTGCGCTGGCCGCGCTTGCGGTGCGCCTTGCGCAGCCGCAGGAAGACGCCGGGCGCCTCCTCCTCCGCCTCGACACCGGCCAACAGGACAGCCGGCGCCTGCTCCAGCGACGCGTAGCTGACGCCCTCCCCCGTCCCCAGGTCCCGACCGCGGCCGGCGACGTGGGCGGCGAGGAAGTCGGCCTCCTCGGCGCTGTGCGGCCGGGCCCGGAAGTCGACGTCGTTGGTGCCCAGCGCGACCCGGGCGAACTTGGCGTAGGCGTAGGCGTCTTCGACGGTCAGCCGGCCGCCGGTCAGCACGCCGGCCCGGCCCCGGGACGCGGCCAGCCCGCGCGCCGCGGCGTCCAGCGCCGCCGGCCAGCTCGCCGGCTCCAGTTCACCGGAGTCGGCGTTGCGCACCAACGGGTGGGTCAGCCGGTCCCGCGCCTGCGCGTACCGGAAGGCGAACCGGCCCTTGTCGCAGATCCACTCCTCGTTGACCTCGGGGTCGTTCGCCGCCAGCCGCCGCAGGACCTTGCCGCGCCGGTGGTCGGTACGGGTCGCGCAGCCGCCCGCGCAGTGCTCGCACACCGACGGCGAGGAGACCAGGTCGAAGGGGCGGGAGCGGAAGCGGTAGGCGGCCGAGGTGAGCGCGCCCACCGGGCAGATCTGGATGGTGTTCCCGGAGAAGTACGACTCGAAGGGGTCGCCCTCGCCGATGCCGACCTGTTGGAGGGCGCCCCGCTCGATCAGCTCGATCATCGGGTCGCCGGCGATCTGGTTGCTGAACCGGGTGCACCGCGCACACAGCACGCACCGCTCGCGGTCCAACAGCACCTGCGTGGAGATCGGCACCGGCTTGGCGAAGGTGCGCTTCTTGCCCTCGAAGCGGGTGTCGGGGTCGCCGACCTGCATCGCCTGGTTCTGCAGCGGGCACTCGCCGCCCTTGTCGCAGATCGGGCAGTCCAACGGGTGGTTGATCAGCAGCAGCTCCATCACGCCGCGCTGCGCCTTCTCGGCCACCGGGGAGGTCAGTTGGGTCCGCACCACCATCCCGTCGGTACAGGTGATGGTGCACGAGGCCATCGGCTTGCGCTGGCCCTCGACCTCCACGATGCACTGCCGGCAGGCGCCCGCCGGGTCCAGCAGCGGATGGTCGCAAAAGCGCGGGATCTCGATGCCGAGGAGTTCGGCGGCCCGGATGACCAACGTCCCCTTGGGGACGGAGATCTCGATGCCGTCGATGGTCAGGGTGACGAGGTCCTCCGGTGGCACCGCCGCCGCCCCGCCCCCGTTGGGGGCATTGGTCGTGATGGTCATGCGTTCACCCCCAGGTGAGCGTCGTTGTCGGCCCAGAGGGTCGACTTGGCGGGGTCGAAGGGGCAGCCCTTGCCGGTGATGTGCTCCTCGTACTCCGCGCGGAAGTACGTCAGCGAGGAGAAGATCGGCGAGGCGGCGCCGTCGCCGAGGGCGCAGAAGGACTTGCCGTTGATGTTGTCGGCGATGTCGGCGAGCTTGTCGAGGTCCTCCGGCCGGCCCTTGCCAGCCTCCAGGTCCCGGAGCAACTGCACCAGCCAGTACGTCCCTTCGCGACACGGCGTGCACTTGCCGCAGGACTCGTGGGCGTAGAACTCGGTCCAGCGGGTGACCGCCCGGACCACACAGGTGGTCTCGTCGAAGCACTGCAGCGCCTTGGTGCCGAGCATCGAGCCGGCCGCGCCGACGCCCTCGTAGTCCAGCGGCACGTCGAGGTGCTCGGCGGTGAACATCGGGGTCGAGGAGCCGCCCGGGGTCCAGAACTTCAGCCGGTGGCCGGGGCGCATCCCCCCGCTGATGTCCAGCAGTTGGCGCAGGGTGACGCCCAACGGGCCTTCGTACTGGCCCGGGTTGGCGACGTGGCCGCTGAGCGAGTAGAGCGTGAAGCCCGGGGACTTCTCGCTGCCCATCGTCCTGAACCAGTCCTTGCCCTTGTTGAGGATCGCGGGAACCGAAGCGATGGATTCGACGTTGTTCACCACAGTGGGGCAGGCGTAGAGGCCGGCCACCGCAGGGAAGGGGGGACGCAGACGGGGTTGGCCGCGACGGCCCTCCAGCGAGTCCAACAGCGCGGTCTCCTCACCGCAGATGTAGGCGCCGGCGCCGGCGTGCACCGTGACGTCCAGGTCGAGGCCCGAGCCGAGGACGCCCTTGCCGAGGAAGCCCGCCGCGTACGCCTCGCGCACGGCCTCGTGCAGCCGGCGCAGGACGGGCACCACCTCACCACGGAGATAGATGAAGGCATGGTTCGACCGGATGGCGTGCGCCGCGATCACGATGCCCTCGATGAGGGAATGCGGATTGGCGAAGAGCAGCGGGATGTCCTTGCACGTCCCCGGCTCCGACTCGTCGGCGTTGACGACGAGGTAGTGCGGCTTGCCGTCGCCCTGCGGGATGAACTGCCACTTCATCCCGGTCGGGAAGCCCGCGCCGCCGCGGCCGCGGAGCCCGGAGTCCTTGACGTAGGCGATGACGTCGTCCGGGTCCATGGCCAGCGC
This sequence comes from Streptomyces sp. NPDC057743, assembly GCF_042798755.1. Lineage (NCBI taxonomy): Bacteria > Bacillati > Actinomycetota > Actinomycetes > Kitasatosporales > Streptomycetaceae > Streptomyces > Streptomyces sp. NPDC057743. Next base: position 77,005 of record NZ_JBHVJX010000006.1, on the reverse strand, counting down.
CTTCCTGGCGCCCTCGTAGCCCTCGTGCCGCAGATAGGTCGCAAGCGTCCAGGACTCGGGTTCGTCCCAGAAGGCGGACAGGACGGGGGCGAGGACCTTCTCCGGGCTGGTGGCTCCCTGGGGGTGCGGCCGGGAAGCCCCGCCGAACTCGGCTGCCACGGTCATCACTTCCCCTCCTCGTGGTGCGGGCCGGCGGCCTCATCACCGCGGGGCGGCGCCCCCGCGTCCGGGGCGACGGGTGGGGGCCCGGCCTCATCGGACGGGCGGTCCGCGGTGGCCCGCGGGGCGACGACGTGATCGGCGTGGCCCGGCGCCTCGCCCCTGGCCAGGCGGAGCCCGACCAGCGAGGCGGGGCCGGCGCCGCCGGTCGCCGCGACGGCACCGGGCCGCTCGTCGGGGAAGCCGGCGAGCATCCGCGCGGTCTCCTTGAAGGTGCACAGCGGGGCGCCGCGGGTGGGCTCGACGGTCCGCCCGGCCCGCAGGTCGTCGACCAACTTCCGGGCCGAGCCCGGCGTCTGGTTGTCGAAGAACTCCCAGTTGACCATCACGACGGGCGCGAAGTCGCAGGCCGCGTTGCACTCGATGTGTTCGAGCGTGACCTTGCCGTCCTCGGTGGTTTCGCCGTTGTCGACGCCGAGGTACTGCTTGAGGTCCTCGAAGATGGCGTCGCCGCCCATCACCGCGCACAGGGTGTTGGTGCAGACCCCGACCTGGTAGTCGCCGCCGGGCTCCCGGCGGTACATCGAGTAGAAGGTCGCCACGGCGGTGACCTCGGCGGTGGTGAGCCCGAGTTGCTCGGCGCAGAAGCGGATGCCGGTGCGGGTGACGTGGTCCTCCTCGGCCTGGACGAGGTGGAGCAGCGGCAGCAGCGCCGAGCGGGAGTCGGGATAGCGGTCGATCACCTCCCGCGCGTCGGCCGCCAGCCGAGCCTTGACGTCGGCCGGGTAGTCGGGGGCCGGAAGCTGGGGCATCCCCAGCTGGACGTCCTTGGGTGCCTCAGTGGCGCTCACCGGTCGACGCCTCCCATCACGGGGTCGATGGACGCGACGGCGACGATGACGTCGGCGACCTGGCCGCCCTCACACATCGCTGCCATGGCCTGCAGGTTGGTGAAGGAGGGGTCGCGGAAGTGCACCCGGTAGGGGCGGGTGCCGCCGTCGCTGACCGCGTGCACGCCCAGTTCGCCCTTGGGCGACTCGACGGCCGCGTACGCCTGTCCCGGCGGGACCCTGAAGCCCTCCGTCACCAGCTTGAAGTGGTGGATCAGGGCCTCCATCGAGGTGCCCATGATCTTCTTGATGTGGTCGAGGGAGTTGCCGAGACCGTCGGGGCCGAGGGCGAGCTGGGCGGGCCAGGCGATCTTCTTGTCGGCGACCATCACCGGCCCCGGCTCCAGCCGGTCCAGGCACTGTTCGACGATCCGCAGCGACTGCCGCATCTCCTCCAGCCGGATCAGGAACCGGCCGTAGGCGTCGCAGGTGTCGGCCGTCGGCACCTCGAAGTCGTACTCCTCGTATCCACAGTACGGCTGCGCCTTGCGCAGATCGTGCGGCAGTCCGGCCGAGCGCAGGACCGGGCCGGTGGCACCGGTGGCCATGCAGCCGGCCAGGTCGAGATAGCCGATGCCCTCCATGCGAGCCTTGAAGACCGGGTTGCCGGTGGCCAACTTGTCGTACTCGACGAGGTTCTTGCGCATCTTCTTGACGAAGGCGCGGATCTGCTCGACGGCGCCGGGCGGCAGGTCCTGGGCGAGGCCGCCGGGGCGGACGTAGGCGTGGTTCATCCGCAGGCCGGTGATCAACTCGTAGATGTCGAGGATCAACTCCCGGTCCCGGAAGCCGTAGATCATGATCGTGGTGGCGCCCAGCTCCATGCCGCCGGTGGCGATGCACACCAGGTGCGAGGAGAGCCGGTTGAGCTCCATCAGCAGCACCCGGATCACGGTGGCCCGGTCCGGGACGTCGTCGGTGATGCCGAGCAGCTTCTCCACCGCCAGGCAGTACGCCGTCTCGTTGAAGAAGGGCGTCAGGTAATCCATCCGCGTCACGAAGGTGGTGCCCTGCGTCCAGGTCCGGAATTCGAGGTTCTTCTCGATGCCGGTGTGGAGGTAACCGATGCCGCAGCGCGCCTCGGTGACGGTCTCGCCGTCGATCTCCAGGATCAGCCGGAGCACGCCGTGGGTGGACGGGTGCTGCGGCCCCATGTTGACGATGATCCGCTCGTCGTCGGACTTCGCGGCGGCCGCGGCGATCTCGTCCCAGTCGCCACCGGTGACGGTGTAGACGGGGCCCTCGGTGGTCTCGCGGGGGGTTGCGCGGGACGTCTGGCTGGGAGTGCTCATCAGGTGTACGACCTCCGCTGGTCGGGAGCCGGGATCTGCGCGCCCTTGTACTCGACGGGGATGCCGCCGAGGGGGTAGTCCTTGCGCTGCGGGAAGCCCTGCCAGTCGTCCGGCATCATGATCCGCGTGAGCGCCGGATGCCCGTCGAAGATCAGGCCGAAGAAGTCGTAGGTCTCGCGCTCGTGCCAGTCGTTGGTCGGGTAGATGTCCACGATCGACGGCAGGTGCCGGTCGGTGTCGGGGACCGCGACCTCCAGCCGGAGCAGCCGGTTGTGGGTGATCGAGCGCAGGTGGTAGACGGCGTGCAGCTCGCGGCCGGTGTCGTCGGGGTAGTGGACGCCGCTGACGCCGGTGCACAACTCGAAGCGGAGCGCGGGGTCGTCGCGCAGGGTGCGGGCCACCGCCGGCAGGAACTCCCGCTGGACGTGGAAGGTGAGTTCGCCGCGGTCGACGACGGTCTTGTCGAGGACGTTCTCGGGCACCAGGCCCTGTTCGTCGAGGGCGCCCTCCAACTCGTCGGCGATCTCGTCGAAGTCGCCGTAGCCTTCGGTGGCGCCCGGCCCGCCGTACGGCCGGGTGCTGGCCCCGGGCAGCCGGACGGTGCGGATCAGCCCGCCGTAACCGGAGGTGTCCCCACCGTTGTTGGCGCCGAACATCCCGCGGCGGGTGGCGATCACCTCGCCGGTGTCGTCGCGCTGCGCCGGGACGGCCTCTTCGGGTGCGTCCGCGTTCGGGGGGTTCGTCGGCTCGCTCACCGCAGCAGCCCCTTCTTCTCTGACCGGCAGGAACTCTCGACGGAACGGTCCATCTCGATCAGCGGGAGCGCCTTGAGCGCCGCCGCCTCCTCGTCGTGCGCCGCCTGCACCGCATGGGGCCCGAGCTTTTCGGCCTGGATCTTCTTGTGGAGCTTGAGGATGGCGTCCATGAGCATCTCGGGACGCGGCGGGCAGCCCGGCAAATAGATATCGACGGGGACGATGTGGTCCACGCCCTGCACGATTGCGTAGTTGTTGAACATGCCGCCCGAAGAGGCGCAAACCCCCATGGAGATCACCCACTTCGGGTTCGGCATCTGGTCATAGACCTGCCGCAGGACGGGCGCCATCTTCTGGCTGACCCGGCCGGCCACGATCATCAGGTCGGCCTGCCGCGGGGAGCCGCGGAAGACCTCCATGCCGAAGCGGGCCAGGTCGTAGCGCCCGGCACCGGTGGTCATCATCTCGATGGCGCAGCAGGCCAGTCCGAAGGTCGCGGGGAAGACCGAGGACTTGCGCACCCAGCCCGCGGCCTGCTCGACAGTGGTCAGCAAAAAGCCGCTGGGCAGCTTCTCTTCCAGTCCCATTGGTGACCCCTAGTCCCATTCCAGGCCGCCACGACGCCAGACGTAGGCGTAGGCGACGAAGACGGTGAGCGCGAAGAGGAGCATCTCGACGAGCCCGAACAGTCCCAGGGCGTCGAAGCTGACCGCCCAGGGATAGAGGAAGACGATCTCGATGTCGAAGACGATGAAGAGCATCGCCGTCAGGTAGTACTTGATCGGAAAGCGACCGCCACCGGACGGATGTGGCGTCGGCTCGATTCCGCATTCGTACGCTTCGAGCTTGGCCCGGTTGTAGCGCCTGGGGCCGATGAGCGTGGCCATGACCACGGAGAAGATCGCAAAGCCTGCCCCGAGGGCTCCCAGTACGAGGATGGGCGCATAGGCGTTCACCGTCCTCGCTCCCTTCAGTCGACGATGACTGGATGGCGGTCCGCTCGGGCTCGACTACCCCAGGTGATCGCGGATATGTGAGGCAGTTCACAAGCCCGATGCCCGCATCTTATGCCCGTCGGTCTGTGATCTGCGACACGGGGTAAGCCAACGCCTTTGTGATCTTCACCACCTGACGAAGGATCATGGAGTCGGATGCCCGACATGCCCCGCACACCCAGCGCGCGAGTGATCACCAAAGGTGATGTCCGCCGGGGTTACCGCTGGTCAGCGCGGTGGTTTCTTTATCAAGAAGCTTGCCATGCAAGCAAATTGGTGCTGGACGGAGGCCAACTGCTATACGCGCGGCGGCCGTAGACGTGATGCGGTCGTGACCCCGTCGTGATCGTCGGCGCGTGCTCGCGTTCACGAGCCGTGGCCGAATTTGGGGGGCGGCGGGGGCGGTTGGGGGCGCCGCGCGAACCGACGGCCGGTCACGGGAACATAACGGACACTCACGAGTGACCTATCCCACGCGATTTGAAGCCATAAGACCTTGACGGCCGGGAAGCCTTGGCGTGGCGGATCAAGAAGTGGTAAGCGCCCTCGGAGGCCGCGCCGGTCGCCAAATGCCGTGCGTAGGAACATGATCGCGAAATTCGGACATCGCGTCAGCTCCGCACTGGCCGACGAAAAGTCCGTTTTATTCGCCAGGTACGCGTCAAGTGTGGTGCACCCCACCTTTGTTGGCAGCAACCAGTGGCTCCTGATAGCCGTGGTGCCATGTCCCCGAACGCACTCATACCCAGCCACCGGAAGCCCCGCCGCTCCGCGTCCTCGCGGGCCCTGCGTGCGGGCGTGACCGGTGGCTTCCTCACCCTCGCGGTGACCGGCGCGACCGTGCCGGCCAACGCCGCTGAGAAGCCCGTCTCCGAAACCCAGGAGATGCCCACCATCACCACTGCGCTGGCCACCAGCGCCGCCAAGAGCGCCGACGCCGCCCAGCAGGCCGCGTTCAACTACGAGCGGCAGGCGCTCCAGGACGCCGCGGAAGCCAAGGCCGACCAGGCCGCGGGCAAGGCGAAGGCCGCCGCCGAGAAGAAGGCCAAGGCCGAGGCCGAGGCGAAGAAGGCCGCCGAAGAGGCCCGCCAGGAGAAGGAAGCCGCGCAGGCCCGCGCCTCCCGCTCCGAGACGCGCAGCGCGCTGTCCGCCGTCTCCGACTCCTCCTCCTCGACGCCCGCGTCCGGCAGCGTCGCCACCCTGGTGTCCTTCCTCAAGTCCCAGCTCGGCAAGGCGTATGTGCTCGGCTCCAGCGGCCCGTCCTCGTACGACTGCTCCGGTCTGACCCAGGCCGCGTTCTCGCAGATCGGCGTCGACCTGCCGCGCGTCTCGCAGAGCCAGTCGACCGCCGGCACCCAGGTCAGCCTCGGCAACCTCCAGGTCGGCGACATCCTCTACTGGGGCAGCGCCGGCAGCGCCTACCACGTCGCCGTCTACGTCGGGAACGGCAACTTCATCGGCGCCCAGAACCCGAGCACCGGCATCGTCGAGCGCCCGCTCAGCTACGACATGCCCACCGGCGCGGTGCGCGTCCTCTGACCCCACCGCGGCACCCTCCAGCACGCCACGCGAAACCGCCCCTTCCCCGCTCGGGAGGGGCGGTTTCGCTGCGTGTCCACAAGGTCAGCTAGGGCCTGTCCGATGGGGCAGGGTCGGATAGGCCCCAGCCAACGGGGCGGGCATCCGACGGCTCATGTCCCCAAAGGGGCAAGAGAGTTGGCCCCGCCCGCCCCGGCGCGGGCGGCCCGGCCACGGCTGCGACCGCGGCCTACCAACCCGCGCCAGCCGGCTGCCGGGTCGTGGCGTTGAGCCGGTTGAACAGGTTCGTCAGCCCGACCATCAGGACCAGCGCCGCCAGTTGACGCTCGTCGAAGTGGTCCGCGGCGGCGTCCCAGACCGCGTCCGGCACCGCGTCGGGGCGGTCCGCGAGCCGGGTCGCGGCCTCGGCGAGCGCCAGCGCGGCCCGCTCCTCCGCGCTGAAGTACGGCGCCTCCCGCCAGGCCGCGACCGTGCACAACTTGTCGTCGGCCACCCCCGCTTTACGGGCGCTCTTGATCCCGCCGTCCACGCAGTAACTGCACCCGTTGATCTGGCTGACCCGCAGGTGCACCATCTCCATCGTCCCCTGCGGCACCCCGCCGCTGCGGGCCGCCTCCGCCACGGCCAGCAACGGAGACAGCGCCTCCGGAATGACCGCCACCGGGTTCTGCATGCGTGCTTCCATCGCCGCGCTCCTCACGGAAATCCACTCTCCTCAACGGGATCCGACCGGCGAAGCCCTGCCGGCCTCCCCGTCACTGCACCGACGGATCGCACACGGCGCATGTGACAACGGGCCGGCCCCCGGGGAGGGGACCGGCCCGTTGAGGTCGGCGCGCCCGGTCAGCGGGGCGCGACGGCGCATCCGGAGGCGGACGCGTGGCGAGGGGCGCGGACGCCCGCCTCCTCACGCCTTCGGCGCGACCTTGCTCAGCCCGTTGATGATCCGGTCCATCGCGTCGCCGCCCGTCGGATCCGTGAGGTTGGCCAGCATCTTGAGCGTGAACCGCATCAGCAGCGGATGCGTCAGCCCGCGCTGGGTGGCGATCTGCATCACCTTCGGGTTGCCGATGAGCTTCACAAACGCCCGGCCCAGCGAGTAGTAGCCGCCGTAGGTGTCCTTGAGGACCTTCGGGTAGCGCTGCAGCGCCAGCTCCCGCTGGGCGTAGGTGGCCCGCGCCTGCGCCTGGACGATCACCTCGGCCGCGATCGCACCGGACTCCATGGCGTACGCGATGCCCTCGCCGTTGAACGGGTTCACCAGCCCGCCCGCGTCACCGACCAGCAGCAGACCCCTGGTGTAGTGCGGCTGGCGGTTGAAGGCCATCGGGAGCGCCGCGCCGCGGATCGGCCCGGTCATGTTCTCCGGCGTGTACCCCCAGTCCTTTGGCATGGACGCGCACCACGCCTTGAGGATCTCCCGCCAGTCCAACTCCCGGAAGGCGGAGCTGGAGTTGAGGATTCCGAGGCCGACGTTGCTCGTGCCGTCGCCCATGCCGAAGATCCAGCCGTAGCCCGGCAGCAGCCGGTCCTGCGCGCCGCGGCGGTCCCACAGCTCCAGCCAGGACTCCAGGTAGTCGTCGTCGTGCCGCGGCGAGGTGAAGTACGTCCGCACCGCGACGCCCATCGGCCGGTCCTCGCGCCGGTGCAGGCCCATCCCGAGCGAGAGCCGGGTGGAGTTGCCGTCGGCGGCGACCACGATCGGGGCGTGGAAGGTCACCGGCTCCTTCTCCTCGCCCAACTTGGCGTGCACGCCGGTGATGTTCCCGGTCAGCTCGTTGACGATCGGGGCACCCACGTTGCACCGCTCGTAGAGCCGGGCGCCGGCCTTCTGGGCCTGCCGGGCCAGTTGCTCGTCGAAGTCGTCGCGCTTGCGGACCAGGCCGTAGTCCGGGAAGGAGGCGAGTTCCGGCCAGTCGAGCTGGAGCCGGGAGCCGCCGCCGATGATGCGCAACCCCTTGTTGCGCAGCCAGCCCGCCTCCTCGGAGATGTCGATGCCCATCGCGATCAACTGCTTGGTGGCGCGCGGGGTGAGCCCGTCGCCGCAGACCTTCTCGCGCGGGAACGCGGTCTTCTCCAGGAGCAGCACGTCCAGACCGGACCTGGCGAGGTGGTAGGCGGTGGCCGAACCGGCGGGCCCGGCACCGACGACGATCACATCCGCGCTGTGCTCCGATCGGGGTGTGGTCACGGACTCGGTCACGGACGCGGACTCGGTCACGGCGTTGTCTCCCGGAAGTCGGTATCTGGCTCTGGCTTTGGCGCTTCGGAGCCCCGTCGCAGTCTATGAGGGCCGCGCTGATCGGAAACTGAAGGGTTGTCCCACGACGCCCGCGGCCGCCCCGCCCCACCCCCCAATCCACTCACCGCGCGTAACGCCCCGCCTACGGAATTGACGAAAAACTGCCCGTCCACCGCGCATCCATCGCCGCCTCCCGTGTGTCTCAAGAGTCAGCGGCACGCCCATGTGGCCGCAACGCAGGGGTATTTGGAGCATCCACTTTGAAAATCGGCATCAAAGGCATCAGGGGCATCAAGGGCATCCGGCGCGCTTCCGCCGTGGCCGTCACCACCGGAGCCGTCCTGACCGCCGGGGCGTTCGGCTCCCAGGCGCAGGCCGCCGCCCTCCCGACCCCCACGATCACCGCCGCGGGCGGCTTCGTGATGAACAACGGCACCGGCTCGACGCTGTTCGCCAAGGCCGCGGACACCCGCCGGTCCACCGGCTCCACCACCAAGATCATGACGGCCCGGGTGGTGCTGGCCCAGAAGAACCTCAACCTGGATTCCAAGGTCACGGTCCAGAAGGCGTACAGCGACTACATCGTCAACAACAACTGGGCCTCGTCCGCCCACCTGATCGTCGGCGACAAGGTGACGGTCCGTCAGCTCCTCTACGGGCTGATGCTCCCGTCCGGCTGCGACGCCGCCTACGCGCTGGCCGACACGTTCGGCACCGGCTCGACCCGCGACGCCCGGGTGAAGTCGTTCATCGGCCAGATGAACACCACCGCCAAGAACCTGGGAATGAAGAACACCCACTTCGACTCGTTCGACGGGATAGGGCGCGGCAAGAACTACTCGACGCCGCGCGACCTGACCAAGCTGGCCAGCAACGCGATGAAGTTCTCCACCTTCCGCACGGTCGTGGGCACCACCTCCACCAAGCAGAAGGTCACCACGAGCAACGGCGGCTACCGCTACATGTCGTGGACCAACACCAACAACCTGCTCAGCAACTACAAGGGCACCATCGGCGTGAAGACCGGTTCGGGCCCGGAAGCCAAGTACTGCCTGGTCTTCGCCGCCACCCGCGGCGGCAAGACCGTCATCGGCACGGTGCTCGCCTCCCCGAACCTGAACAACCGCACCGCCGACGCCAAGAAGCTCATGGACTACGCCTTCAAGAAGTAGCCACCACCAAGCGGGCCGACCGGCCCACCATGTGCCAAGGGCCCGTCCGCGCTCACGGACGGGCCCTTGGGCTCATGGCGGGTCGGCTCTCACTGGGCCGGGCTCGCCTGCCGACTCGACCTTCGACCGGTCGGTCTCGCCCTCACGTCTCGCCCTCACGGCCGGCGTCCGCCTCAGCCCTCGACCGGCTCCGGCTCGGCCCCTCGGCCGGCTCCGGATTGCCCACCCCTGACTACCCAGTTACCCGGCTACCGGCCTCGGCGCCCGGCCGTGGCAAGTCCGGGCTCAGCCCTCCTCGGGCTGCGGCTTGACGCCCCGGTGCAGCGCCACGATCCCGCCGGTCAGATTGCGCCACGCGACCTTGGTCCAGCCCACGCCCTGGAGCCGGGCGGCCAACTCGGGCTGGTTGGGCCACGTCCGGATGGACTCCGCGAGGTAGACGTACGCCTCCGGGTTGCTGCTGACCGCACGGGCGACGGGCGGCAGCGCCCGCATCAGGTACTCGGTGTAGACGGTCCGGAACGGCGCCCAGGTCGGCTCGCTGAACTCACAGATCACCACCCGCCCACCGGGCTTGGTGACGCGGTACAACTCGGCGAGCGCCGCATCGGTGTCCTGGATGTTCCGCAGCCCGAAGGAGATCGTGACGGCGTCGAACACCCCGTCCGCGAACGGCAGCCGGGTCCCGTCCCCCGCCGTGAACGGCAACCACGGGCGCCGCTTCTTGCCCTCCCCCAACATCCCCACCGAGAAGTCGCACGGCACGACGTACGCCCCGTTCTGCGCGAACGGCAGCGAGGAGGTACCGGTCCCGGCCGCGAGGTCGAGCACCCGCTCCGCGGGCCGCGCGGCCACCGCGCGGTCCACCTCCTTGCGCCAGAGCCGCGCCTGGCCCAGCGAGAGCACGTCGTTGGTGAGGTCGTACCGTGCCGCCACGTCGTCGAACATCGCGGCGACTTCGTGCGGCTGCTTGTCCAGGGATGCTCGGGTCACCCGGCCATTGTCCACCGTGCCAAGACGCCCCCCGGCACCGGGCGCCCCGACCGGCCCACCGTCCCCCGCCTGCACCCCGGCCCCGGCACCCCAGGCCCACCCGCACCGTGCCCCCGCGCCGCCCGCAGTCGGTGTCGGCCCTTCAGCCGGACGGGAACGAACAAGACCCCGGCCCGGGAGAGCCGGAAACGCCGGCAACGTCCCCACCGACGAAGTGAACGGAAGCGATTGGTCAGCGATTGGTCGGGGACGGCCGTCATGCCCCCCTCTGACATTCCGGGCGGTCTAGCGGTGCGCAGTGCATCGCGAGCGGCCGGGCGACGGCCGTCCCCGCGAACATGATCTTTCCGGCCTGAATCGCCCACTCCGCTTCCGTTGACACCGCCCTGATGCGCAAACGGCGCGCCCTGACGTGTTCTTGACGCCCAGCATGCGCCCCTGCACCTTCACTCCCCTCCCATGCCCGTCGCTCCCCCGCGCGCCTCCATGCCTCCCGCCCCTTCTCTCCACGTCTCTCCGCTCCCCACCCGCCTCTCCTCAGGAGCCGCGCGCCGCGTGCCTGGTGCGCCACCGGCCCGCCCTCCCCTGTCGCGCCGCCGCCTCCTCTTACTCCGGCAACGATTACGGAGCGTGAAGCGTTCCCAACTTCGTTACGGAGTGCGAGATTGGTGCGGCGGAGTGTGATGGGTGCGGTGAGGCTGGCGGGAACGGTGATGCAAGACGTGGGGAGACGTGGGGAAGGGCAGACGTGAGGTGCGTGTGGTGCGGGGTGATTCAGCGGCGGCGGTGGAGGAGGCGGCCGGCGAGGACGGTGGCCAGACAGGTGCCGTCCGGGGCGAAGACGGCGAAGTCGGCCTGGGCGCCCGGGGCAAGGCGACGCGGTGTGCCCTCGGGCGTTCGGTCGGGGGTGACGGTTTCTCGGAGGCCGGAGCGGTGGACCGCGGTGCGGACCACGGGGCGGGTGAACGGGCCGGCGAGGCTGGTGGTGCCGGCGGCCAGCAGGCGCTGGAGACCACGCCGGGCGCTGGCGCCCCAGCGGGCCTCGGTCATGGGGAGGGCGGCCAGCGCCCCGCCGGTCAGCGGCTCGGTGCCCAACTCGGCGGCCTCGCGCGGGTCGGGGTGGTAGGCGGCCTCCAACAGCGCCGCGCCGTCCGGTTCGTGGCGCCCCGGGGCCAGCGTCCCGTCCCATTCCCGGACCCGGGCCGCGCCGTAGGTCGCCACCAGTTCCTCGTACGGGCCGACGGCGGCCAGCCGGTCACCGTCGACGACGACCGCGTACCCGGGGAGCGGCTCGGCGTCCTCGGCGGCGGTGAGCCGGACGGCTCGTACTCGATGCAGCGTCAGCATGGGTTTCCCGTGACCGTGGGTTCTCGTGACCGTCGGTCCTCGTGACCGTCGGTTCTCTTGGCCAACTGGCGGGCTTCCGTGGGCAATTGGCGATACGGTTCCGGATGTGGCGTGACCCGCGGAATGGAATGACGGCGATGTGACGCGCCCGACCGCGGCCGGACCGGCGGCCGGACGCCACCAACCAGAGTTGGACACCAACCACACTTGGGCACCAACCGCAGTTGGACACCAGCCACGACTGAACACCAACCGCAGCCGCCCACCGGCCAGTTGCCATAGCCCTAGCCGTAGCCGTTGCCCTAGCCGTCCGCCGGCCAGTTGGAGGTCAGTTGGCGTCGATGAGCTTCAGTTCCGGGTGGGCGGTGCCGCCCTCGATGGCCGTCGAGGAGAGGTGCGAGACGACGCGGTCGTCGACCGGGTCGTTGGCCGGGTCGTCGTGGACGACCAGGTGCTCGTAAGTCGTCGCGCGCTGCGCCGGGACCCGGCCCGCCTTGCGGATCAGGTCGATGATCTCCTGACGGTTGGAGCGGTGCTTGGCGCCGGCCGAGGAGACCACGTTCTCCTCCAGCATGATCGAGCCGAGGTCGTCCGCGCCGTAGTGCAGCGACAGTTGGCCGATCTCCTTGCCGGTGGTCAGCCACGAGCCCTGGATGTGGGCGACGTTGTCGAGGAAGATGCGCGCGATCGCGATCATGCGCAGGTACTCGAAGAGGGTCGCCTGGGTCTGGCCCTTCAGGTGGTTGTTCTCGGGCTGGTAGGTGTACGGGATGAAGGCGCGGAAGCCGCCCGTCCGGTCCTGTACGTCGCGGATCATGCGCAGGTGCTCGATGCGCTCGGCGTTGGTCTCGCCGGTGCCCATCAGCATCGTGGACGTGGACTCCACGCCCAGCTTGTGCGCCGCCTCCATGATCTCCAGCCAGCGCTCGCCGGACTCCTTCAGGGGCGCGATGGCCTTGCGGGGGCGCGCGGGGAGGAGCTCCGCGCCGGCGCCGGCGAAGGAGTCCAGGCCCGCGGCGTGGATCCGCTGGATCGCCTCCTCGATGCTCACCCCGGAGATCCGGGCCATGTGCTCGACCTCGGACGCGCCGAGGGAGTGGATGACCAGCTGGGGGAAGTCCTTCTTGATGGCCGCGAAGTGCTTCTCGTAGTACTCGACGCCGTAGTCCGGGTGGTGGCCACCCTGGAACATGATCTGGGTGCCGCCCAGCTCGACGGTCTCCGCGCAGCGCCGCAGGATGTCGTCGAGGTCGCGGGTCCAGCCCTTGGCGGTGTCCTTGGGAGCGGCGTAGAAGGCGCAGAACTTGCAGGCCGTCACGCAGACGTTGGTGTAGTTGATGTTGCGCTCGATGATGTACGTCGCGATGTGCTCCGTGCCGGCGTAACGGCGGCGGCGGACGGCGTCGGCGGCCTGGCCCAGCGCGTGCAGCGGCGCGGAGCGGTACAGGTCGAGCGCCTCCTCGGGGGTGATGCGGCCACCCTGTGCGGCGCGGTCGAGTACGGACTGGAGGTCGGCGTTCTCGGTCACCGGGGTGTCCCTTTCGGAGGCTGACAGTTGGCACTGACAAGTCGGATTGAAGGCGTGAACCAGCGTACGCCAGGGGTCTGACAACGTTGCTGGCGGCCGGTCCGCGGGCGGCGGCGACGCCGTCAGCCGCCGCTCTTGGTCAGGGTCGCCTTCGGGGTGCCGCCCCGTTTGTCGTCCGAGGTGAAGGTGAGCGCCCCGTTTGCGCCGAGGGTGTACGTGACGGTGGAGGTGTTGCCGGTGCAGCCCGGCCCCTGGGTGCCGTCGAGGCTCTCCTGGAGCACCAGTTCGCGGTCGGTGGCCGACAGCAGTTTCGCCTTGGCTCGGCAGCGCACCAGCAGCGCGTCGTAGGTCGTCCGCACGACGACGTCGCCCTTGTTGCCGGCCGTGATGACGCTGGAGACGGTGCCGTTGGGGATGCCGTTGGCCATGGTGACGGAACCGTTCCAGGTGCCCAGGAAGGCGTGCGGTACACCGCGGTCGGCACCTTGGGCGGGGGCGGAGGGGCGGTGACCGGACGGCGGTTCGGCGGCGCTGCCGCCGCCCCCCGGCCCCTGGAGCACGCCGAAGAACACCCCGGCAGTGGTGGCGACCGCCAGCGCACCGGCCACCGAGAGCACCAGGGTGCAGCTCATCCTCCGGGGCCGGTCCTTGCCGCCGAGCGCACCACTGAGCGCGATCCGCCGCTCCTTGGGGGCGGGCACGGCGCCCGCGGCGGGCGGGGCGCCGGCCTCGGGCCAGGCGGCCTGCGGAGACACGGCCGACGGCACGGAGCCCGCTCCGGTTCCCAGCCCGCTTCCCGGCCCGGTTCCCGGCCCCGTAGGCGCGCCCACCCCTGGCGCCGTGGCCCCTCCCTCCTGTCCCTCCTGCACCGGACCATCGAACGGGATCAGCCCGGAGGCCGTCCCGGATGCGGCTCCTGCATCTGAGGCCGTCCCGGATACCGCCCCGGCCCCGCCCCCGTACGAGGGGTCCGGCGGCCCAAACGCCCCTCCGGGCAGCGCAGTTCCCGCCAACGGGCCGGAGGCGTCCGCACCGCCCGCAACCGGGCCATCGGCGCCCGAGCCGGCGGCGCCCAGCCCAACTCCCCCAGCACCAAAGGCCCCAACAGTCCCCGGAGCACCCTCACCCCCATCCCCATCTCCATCCCCAACCCCCGCGTCGAGGTCCAACAGCGCCACCGCCTGCCGGCTGACCTGTTCGACGAGCGGGCCGGGCAGCCATCCGGCGCGCACCAGCGCCGCCGCGCCGCCGCTGGCACCGCCCGCGAGCCGGGCCGCGACCGCTTCCGGGGTGGGCCGCCGGGCCGGGTCCTTCGCCAGGCAGGCGGCCACCAACTCGCGCAGCGGACCGGTGAGTTCCGGGCCCAGCTCGGGTTCCTCGTGCACCACCTTGTAGAGCAGCGCGGCGGACGAGTCCCCGGGGAACGGGCTGGTCCCGGTTGCCGCGAACGCCAGCACCGCCCCCAGGGAGAAGACGTCCGCGGCCCCTTCCGCACCGTTGCCGAGGATCTGCTCGGGCGCCATGTAGCCGGGCGAACCGACCGAGGCCCCGGTGGCGGTCAGCGAGACGGTGCCGTCCGTTGCCCGGGCGATCCCGAAGTCGATCAACCGGGGCCCGTCGAGCGTCAGCAGCACGTTGGAGGGCTTGACGTCCCGGTGGACGAGCCCCAGCGCGTGCACCGCGGTCAACGCCTCGGCCAGGCCGGCGCCCAGGGCCCGTACGGAGTGTGTGGCGAGCGGCCCGTGGTCGGCGAGGACGCGGGTCAGGGAGGGGCCGGCGACGTAGCCGGTGGCGACCCAGGGGACGGCGGCGTCGGGGTCGGCGTCCAGTACGGGCGCGGTCCAGGCGCCGCCGACCCGTCGCGCCGCGGCGACCTCGCGCCGGAAACGGGCCCGGAACTGCTCGTCCGCGGCGTACTGGGCGTGCACCGCCTTCACCGCCACGGTGCGGCCGCCCGCGCTGCGCCCCAGGTAGACGCGGCCCATGCCGCCCGCCCCCAGGCGGCCGAGCAGCCGGTATCCGCCCAGGACCCGTGGGTCGTCCGCGGCCAACGGTTCCATGGCGCCTCCCCCTCCAGACGGCGGCCCTCAGCTTATGACCGAGTTCATGCCGGGTCCCCGAAACCGAGTACCCGCTTTCCGCATCAAACAGGGCACAAGCCGGTCATCGGCCCCTCGACCCCGCCCAGGGCCCGTCCATCGGGAGAACGCTCATGCATCACACCCCCGGGGACCGCCCGTACGACCCGCGCCGTCAGTACCGCAGCCCCCGGCGCGGCCTCATCGGCCGTACCCGCCGCGCCCGTTCACGAGACGGCCGGCCGGCCCGACCCCGGTGGCGGATGTCCTTCCTCACCGGCCTGGTTGCCGTGCTCGGCCTCTGCGTCTACCCCGCCGTCAAGTACCTGGACGTGCTGAACGACACCGGTGAGCCGATGTCGTTCAGCCAGTCGCTGCCCGAGGGCGTGCCCGGCCCGGCGCCGGCGGTCGCGACGGACCCGGCCGTCCGGATGCCGACCGGCCCGCAGGCCGACTTCCGTACGGCCGCGACGCTCGGCGACGGCACGAAGATCGGCGTCACCACCCTGCGCGGCAAGAAGTCCGGCTTCACCGGGGAGGTGTGGGTCTGGGCGCCGAAGGAGTACTACGAGGACCGCTACCGGAACAGCGCCTTCCCCGTCCTGATCGCCCTCCCCGGCAGCTACGGCTTCCCCGTCAATTACTGGAGCAGCCCCCAGCTCAAGCTCCAGAAGACGGTCACGGACCTGGCGGCCCTGGGGCGCGGCAGGCCGTTCATCGTGGCGATGCCGGTCCTCAACCCTGGCAAGCGGTACTACGACGGCAGCGACATCCCCGGGCAGCCGAAGATGGGCACCTGGATGTCCGACGACGTGCCCGACCTGGTCAGGGCCAACTTCCGGACGTTCACCAGCCGGGACGGGTGGGCGTTCATGGGCTCCTCGTCCGGTGGTTTCGTCGCTCTGAAGCAGGTCCTGGCGCACCCGGACCGCTTCAAGGCGGTGATCGCCAGCGGCCCGGACACCCGCCCGGACTCGCCCCTGTGGCGGGGCCACGAGGCGGCGAAGCGGGCCAACGACCCCGAGCGGCTGGCGCAGCGCCTGGCCGCCCGCCCCGGTGCCCCGGACGTCTTCATCCAGTTCCAGATAGGCACGCGGGAGAACGGCCGGGCCAATCTGGAGCGCTTCGTGCAGCGGTACGCCAAGGGGCCGGTCCACGCCCGGCTGCACGTCATCGAGGACGGCGGCCACAACGCCCGCAGCTACGTCCGCGGGATGCGGGACGCGAGCCTGGAGGCCATCAGCCGGGTCCTGCGCGGCCCGACGCCGACGCCGTAGCCCCGCGGGCGGTCCGCCGCGCCCCGAGGCGCCCACGGGCCCGCTACGGCCGCGCGCCGGCCCGCTCGGCCGCCAGCAGCTCCACCGCCACATCGGCCGGGAAGCCGGTCGTCGGCCCCACCCGGCGCGCGAACTCGGTGACGCCGCCCAACTGCTCGGGCCCGAACCGGAAGTCCAACGTCGTGAAGTACCGCTCCAGGACTTCCGCGTCGAAGTGCTCCCAACGGGCGGCCTGCTCGGCGACCTTGCCGACCTCCTCCAGCGACAGGTCGCGCGAGGCCAGGAACGCCTCGTGCACCTGGTGGACGACCTCCGGCTCGCGCTCCAGGTAGTCGCGCCGGGCCGCCCAGACCGCGAAGACGAACGGCAGCCCCGTCCAGTCCTTCCACATCTGGCCCAGGTCATGGACGTCCAGGCCCAGCGCGGGCCCGTCGTGCAGGTTGGCGCGGAGCGCGGCGTCGCCGATCAGCACCGCCGCGTCGGCCTCCTGCATCATCAGCCCGAGGTCCGGCGGGCAGGTGAAGTAGTCGGGCCGCACGCCGATCTTCTCGGCGAGCAGCAGCTGCGCCAGCCGGACGGAGGTCCGGGAGGTCGATCCGAGGGCGACCCGGGCGCCGTCCAGTTGCTCCAGCGGCTTCTGCGAAACGATCACGCAGGACATCACCGGCCCGTCGCAGCCGACCGCGAGGTCGGGGAAGGCGACGAGGTCGTCGGCGGCGCGCAGGAATTCGACGAGGGTGATCGGCGCGATGTCGAGCTCCCCGCGGACCAGCCGCTCGCTGAGCTTCTCCGGGGTGTCCTTGGTGAGGTCCAGGTCGAGGAGGGTGCCCGTACGGGCCAGGCCCCAGTAAAGGGGCAGGCAGTTGAGGAACTGGATGTGGCCCACCCGCGGCCGGCTGCGACGGTGGTCGGCGTCGGCTCCCGCGGGTGCGTCTCCGAAGGTTGAATTGTCCACATGCGGAGGCTAGACCCGCGGCTTCCGCCGGCGGACGCCGGGGCCCCGGTGTGGCCTTTCCTTCTCCCCGTCAAACGTGATCTTTGGCTCTTCCACCTTCGGAGCGCACCATGCTAGGCTCAGGCCAAGTTGCAGTTTGGTTTCCCTTGCAGTACAGAGCCTGCGGAGCATGTGACCGCAGGCTTTTGTAGTTTTCAGACTTCTTTGCAGGTTCTGGAGCAGGGCAACCCTTTGGCCCAAGGAGGGCTCATGGCTACCGGAACCGTCAAGTGGTTCAACGCTGAAAAGGGCTTCGGCTTCATCGCCCAGGACGGCGGCGGCCCGGACGTCTTCGTCCACTACTCGGCGATCAACGCCACCGGTTTCCGCTCCCTGGAGGAGAACCAGCAGGTCACCTTCGACGTGACCCAGGGCCCGAAGGGCCCGCAGGCGGAGAACGTCTCCCCGGCCTGAGCTAACCGCTCCGGCTTCTCTCCTACAAGTCGATAAGTAGTACCCAAGGAGCCCCACTCCGCTTCGGCGGAGAGTGGGGCTCCTGCCTTTTGTACAGCCTTTCGTAGCCACACCACCCCTCGCACCGAAAATGAATACCGCGTGAATATTGGGCGCCCAGCGCCCCCGACCGGCGCACCGACGGCACCATCCGCCACCCGGCGCCGCCCCCCCCTCCCTCACCCCACCACCCCGGCCTCACCATCGATCTCCCTCACCGGGAACGGAACGGAGAATTCCCCTCCCCGAGAACCCTCCGGAAATGCTCCGCCCCAACAAGTCCGGATTGTGGATTTCCAAGATTCCCGGACCGGAAAATCACCCCCATTCCCACCCCCGAACCACCCCACCACCGCCCTGGCCTGCACCCTCCCCGCCCCAAGCGTCCCGATCCCCAAATTCGACCAGTCCCGGAAAAACCGGACCTACTCACGCCCCCGCACCCACTCCTTCACCACGATCACGGAAAGTGGTCACGCGGCCACATGACAAGTCCTACCGTGGGCAGAATGAGCGAGAGCATGCCCCCGCAGAAACCCTGTCCGGACTGCGGCGGCGCGGGCACCGTCGAGTGGGAAACCCCCGGCGGCCACAAGGTCATCACGCAGTGCTCCGGCTGCGCCGGCACCGGAACCGTCCTGGCATAGAGGAGGGAGGCCATGGCGGCCTTCAGCAGAAACGGCAAGCCGGTCGGCCTGGACGCCCAGTACGTCGGCAGGCTCCCGTGCGCCGCCTGCGGATTGCGCCCAATGAAACTGCCCGGCCGGGAGGGCGGCGTGTGCATTCCCTGCTACGCGGAAGAACGGGCGGCGGCGGGCCGACGGGCCGCATCGGCCGGCGCATGGGTCGCGGCCAGCTTCGTCGGCGACCCGTGCCTGGCCTGCGGTTCCCGCTCCGTGGACGCCAACGGATGGGCGTTCTGGTGCAACTCCTGCCACATGCAGACAGCGGTGGCGCTGCCCCCTCGTTAAGAACCCGTCAGAAAGCAGACCCCGTGCCACCTCCCCCACAGAGGTGACACGGGGGTTCCAGTTTGACGCGCGAAGGCCCCCGGCTCCAGAGCCAGGGCACCCCCTTTCGTAAACGCGCCCCATCTCACAGCCGCCCACGGCCAGCGGCCACAGCTCCGAACCGAAAACCGGCACACCGAGACCGTCGCCCCACCGCCAGAGATCCGACAAACCACGCACGCAGACGCCCAGCAGCCCGACCGACCCCACCCGCAGAAGGCCGGCAACGGCCCAAGCCGAAAACCGGCAGCCCAACCGGGCCCACCGGCGGAAAGTCGGCAACGGCGCATGCAGAGAGCCAGCAACCCGGCCGACCCACCGGCGGAAAGTCGGCGACGGCGTAGGCCGGAGGGGATGTCCCGGGGTGCGCCCGCAGGATCTGGAGCAAAGCCCCGGGTATTCGTCAGCTGACTGACCAGAGGCGCCCGCACCGAGGACGTACCCCGGGACAGCCCCTCCGGCCCCCACCCACAACGAGAACCCGCGAAGCGCAAGCCCCCACCGGACAGAACCCACAAACGAGCGGAACCCGTAAAGCACCCGCGCCCACCCGGCGGCACCCGCCCCCAGAGACCACCCCCCTCACCCCCCAGCGGCCCACCGCCCACCCGCCATCAGCCGCCCCAACCCCACCCACGCGAAGTTCATCAGCGTCGCCGCCGCCTCCTCGGCCGTCGGCGGCTCGCACTCGCCCGAGTAACCGAACGCCGAAGTCACGTCGGCCGTACGGCCGTTGGCCCACTCCGCGAGCGATTCCGCGGCGCCGACGAGGGCGTGCGCCAGGCCCGCCACCTCACGGTCGGCCAACTCCCCCACGCACCCCGCCTCCTTCGCGGCGGCCGCGATCAGCCCGGTCACGAACCGCACGATCTCCGCCCGCGTCGCGGCCACCTCGACCGCGAACGGCTCCCCGTGCGTCCGCGCCTGCTGGTGCAACACCGCCCAGCCGTCCGGGTGTTCGGCGGTGTGTGCGAAGAAGCCGGCCAGCCCGCTCCAGAGTTGCTGGTCGGCGGCGGCCCCCGGCTCCACGGCCGCGGTCACGGCCGCCACCAGGGCGGCCGACTCACGCCGGATGACGGCGCTGAACAGGTCTTCCTTGGAATTGAGGTAGAGATAGACCAACGGCTTGGAGACGCCGGCGAGTTCGGCTATCTCGTCCATGGAGGCCGCCCGGTACCCCCGCCGGGCGAACGTCCGCACCGCGGCGTCCATCATCTGCTGCTCCCGTATGGCCCGCGGCACCCGCTTGCTCTTGGCAGCTCCCACCCTGAAGCCCCTCCATCGTCCCGCCCCCTTTACGGCATTTACCGCCGAGTGAGTTTACGATCTTCGATTTCCACACCCCGTCCGGTTGACACGATGTGGACACAACGAGACGATACGGTTCGTCGCGCATGCACAGAACGCGACTCCCCCAGCCACAGGGCCCACCCCGCACGGCCCGCACGCCCCGGCCCACGCACGGCAGTCCGCGCGCAGCGGCCCACACCCGGAGGTCCCCATGCCGCAGCCGCCACACCAGCCACACCCGCAGCCCCGCCGCGATCAAACGACGGCGAAAACCAAACAACAACGCACCGAGGAACGCTTCATCGACGCCGCCCCCGGCATCCGGCTCTGGACCGAACAGCGCGGCCCCGCCGACGCGCCCCCGCTGCTGCTGGTCATGGGCGCCCAGGCCACCGGCGTCGGCTGGCCGGAGCCCCTGGTGGACGCGTTGGCCGCACACCACCGGGTGATCCGTTACGACCACCGGGACACCGGCCGCTCCACCTGGTCGTTCGAGGAACGGCCGTACCGGATCACGGACCTCGCGGCCGACGTGGTCGCCGTACTGGACGGGCTCGGCATCGAGCGGGCCCACCTCGTCGGGATGTCGCTGGGCGGCATGCTCGTCCAGATGGTGCTCGCCGACCATCCGGAACGCGTGCTCAGCGCCACCCTGATCGGCACCTGCGCGCTCAGCACCGCCCCGTACACCCGGCCCGACGGCGGCACCGTCCCGGTGGCGGAGCTGCCGGGCATCGCCCCGGAGGTGCGCCAGCTGTGGGCGCTCCCGGTGGTGGACCAGGGCGAGGAGGCCGAGATCGCGCGCCGGATCACACACTGGCGGGCGCTCGCCGGTGACCAACTGCCCTTCGACGAGGGCTACTTCCACGCGCTGGAGCGCCGGGTCATCGCACACACCGGGCACTACCACGTCGGCACCGCCCACGGTCGCGCCGACGACGGCGGGATGCTCCGCACCGACGCGCTGGCGCGGAACGCGGTGCCGGTGCTGGCGGTCTCCGCGCCGGCCGAGCCGGTGTTCCCGCCGCCGCACCCGCAGCACCTCGCGCAGGTGATCGGGAACGCCTCGGTGGTGGAGATCCCGGGGATGGGACATGCCCTGCCACCGGAGACCCACCGCCCGCTGACGGACGCGATCGTGGCCCACACGACCGCGACCCGCACGGGGGCGCAACGGGGCCCGCAGTAAGCACTCGCGCAGTAAGCGCTGGGGCACAACCGGGCCACAGCAAAGCCCCGTTGCGCCATAAGCCCCAGAGCCCCGTAGCCCCACCGGACGCCGCAGCGCCCCCACGGCCCGTAAGGAGAACGGGCCGCAGGGGCGCTGCGGTGAACTGCGGTGCAAGGGCGGGTGCGGGCCCGCCGCCGGTCAGGCCGCGGCCACCGCCGGCTCCCGCTCCTCGACCGCTCCGGAGCCGGCCACCGCATCGGCGTCGGCATCGGCGTCGGCGATGTTCACGCTGGTGGCGCGGGCGTAGGCGTCACGGTCCAGGATCTTCTCGCGGGCCGAGACCACGATCGGGATGACCGACTGGCCGGCCACGTTGGTGGCGGTCCGCATCATGTCCAGGATCGGGTCGATGGCCACCAGCAGGCCGACGCCCTCCAGGGGGAGGCCCAGCGTCGAGAGGGTCAGGGTCAGCATGACCGTCGCGCCGGTGAGGCCGGCGGTGGCGGCGGAGCCGATGACCGAGACGAAGGCGATCAGGACGTAGTCGGCGATGCTCAGGTGGACGTTGAAGATCTGGGCGATGAAGATCGCGGCGATCGCCGGGTAGATGGAGGCGCAGCCGTCCATCTTGGTCGTCGAGCCGAACGGCACCGCGAAGGAGGCGTACTCCTTGGGCACGCCGAGGCGCTCGGTGACCTTCTGGGTGACCGGCATGGTGCCGACCGAGGAGCGGGAGACGAACGCCAGCTGGATGGCGGGCCAGGCGCCGCGGAAGAACTGCACCGGGTTGACCTTGGCGACGGACGACAGCAGCAGCGGGTAGACGACGAAGAGGACCAGCGCGCAGCCGACGTAGATGTCGACGGTGAAGGTCGCGTACTTGCCGATGAGGTTCCAGCCGTAGGTGGCGATGGCGTGGCCGATGAGGCCGACGGTGCCGATCGGGGCGAGCCGGATGACCCACCACAGCGCCTTCTGGAGCAGCTCCAGGGCGGAGCGGCTGATCTTGAGGACCGGCTCGGCCTTCTCCCCGATCTGCAGCGCGGCGATGCCGGCGACGGCCGCGATGAAGACGATCTGCATGACGTTGAGCTGGGTGAACGGCGTGATGACGTCGGTGGGGACGATGCCGGTGAGGAAGTCGATCCAGGAGCCGCTGTGCTGGGGGAGCTTGCCGTCCTTGGGGGTCAGGCCGGTGCCCGCGCCGGGGTTCGTCAGCAGGCCGATGGCCAGGCCGATCGCCACCGCGATCAGCGAGGTGACCATGAACCACAGCAGGGTGCGGGTGGCCAGCCGGGCGGCGTTGTTGACCTGCCGCAGGTTGGTGATCGAGACCAGGATCGCGAAGAAGACCAGGGGGGCGACGGCCAGCTTCAGCAGCTGGATGAAGAGGTCGCCGATGTGCTGCAGGGTGGAGCCGAGCCAGCCGATGTCACCGCTCTTGGTGACCCAGCCGAGCAGCACGCCGAGGACGAGGCCGGTCAGGATCTGCACCCAGAACGGGATCTTGGGTATTCGGGAGGTCTTCGGGGTCTGGGGCGCCTTCGCGGGCGCAGGGGTCTGGGCAGACGTGGACAACGGACACACTCCGGTGACGGGAAGACGTGGGACGCGGGGCGTTAAGGAACGGCGTGCGAGAGCGCCAGGAGGTCCGTACGCAGGATCTCCGGCCGCTGGGGGCATGTCAGCGGCGGCAACAGGCCGCGGACATGCAGCGGCAAAGATCGACGTGCAGGCGCCCCACGAGCGGGACGCTCATGGGATTCGAGGGCGCGGCTGCTGTCTTCATGACAAGCACGTTAACACTTGAACTTTGAGGAACCCAAAGAAAATCTTTGGGTTGCGGACAAGAGCTGACGCAGCACCATGGAGCGGGTGAAAGGACGCAAAACGGCGCCCGGTCCGGGGAGTTGGGACTCCGCGGACCGGGCGCCGTACGTGAGTGGGGGAGGGACCGCGCGCCGACGTGACGCGTCTTACAGTCCGGGGCGGGGACGGGGCCTTAGAGGCTGTCCTCCATGCGCTGGTTGGCGGCGAGCCGCTCCTTCTGGCGGTCCACCCTGGCCACGATCTGCTCGGACATCGCGTCCCGCTGCTTGCGCAGCAGCACGAAGCTGAGCGGCGCGGAGATGACGATGGCGAGCAGCAACAGCCAGATCGTGTTGGAGTTGCCGACGCCGAGCGGGATGATCCGGAAGTAGGCCAGCACCCATACCGCGGCGAAGCAGACGACGAACAGGCCGATGCGAAGGGCGGTGTAGCGGAGCGTGGCGAACTTGGAGCTACTCACGGTCGGGACCTTCTTCTCAACGGCAACCGAAAGGGTCTGCCGTCCAGTCAAGCACAGCACCCCGGGCGATCTTCCGGGCCCCCGGCCCGCGGGCGCATCAGCCCAGGTCGAGCCACATCGTGACGTCGTCGCGGAGGTCGTCGTCGGCGAGCTTGATCGCGCGCGGGGCGCGGCCGATCTCGCGGTAGCCGCAGGAGGCGTAGAAGCGGTCCAGGCCGGTGCCGCCGCGGCAGGTGAGCCGGAGGCCGATGATGCCGTCGGTGCCGCGGGCGGCGTCGGCGACCGTGGCCATCAGCGCGCGGCCGGTGCCCTTGCCCTGGAGGTCGGGGTGGACCATGACGGTGGAGACCCACAGCCAGTGGGTGTACATCCAGTGCCAGTTGGTGGTGAGGAACGCGGTGGCCACGACGCGGCCGCCGGCGTCCCGGCCGAGGAACAGCCGCGCGCTGCCCTCGGCGAGCGCCGTGAGGTGACGCAGGAGGTGGGAGCGGACGTCCTGCGGGGTGACGGGCGGAACGAAGCCGACCGCGCCGCCCGCGTTGGAGACGTCCGCCCACAACTGGCAGATCCCGTCCCGGACTTCCGGGGTGACGGCGGGGTCCGGCTCGAAGCACACGCTCATGGGGCGGACCCTACCGGGGCCCCGCGGGGCCCCGGCCGGCGTCAGAGCCGCATCGGCTGCGGGGACTCGCGGCGCTCCGGGTCCGGGCCCGGGTACTCGCGGATGGTCTCGTAGCGGGTGTTGCGCTCGACGGGGCGGAAGCCGGCGTCGCGGATCAGGTCCAGCAGGTCGTCGCGGGTGAGCTTGTTCGGGGTGCCGTAGTTGTCCGCGTCGTGGGTGATCTTGTACTCGACGACCGAGCCGTCCATGTCGTCGGCGCCGTGCTGGAGGGCGAGTTGGGCGGTCTGCACGCCGTGCATCACCCAGAAGACCTTGACGTGCGGGACGTTGTCGAAGAGGAGCCGGGAGACCGCGAAGGTCTTCAGGGCCTCGGCGCCGCTGGCCATCGTGGTCCGCGCCTGGAGCTTGTTGCGGACCTTGCCGTCCTTCATGTCCACGAAGTCGTGCTGGTAGCGCAGCGGGATGAAGACCTGGAAGCCGCCGGTCTCGTCCTGGAGCTCGCGCAGCCGCAGGACGTGGTCCACGCGGTGGCGGGGCTCCTCGATGTGCCCGTAGAGCATGGTGGCCGGGGTCTTCAGGCCCTTCTCGTGGGCGAGGCGGTGGATCCGCGACCAGTCCTCCCAGTGGGTGGCGTGGTCGACGATGTGCTGACGGACCTCCCAGTCGAAGATCTCGGCGCCGCCGCCGGTCAGCGACTCCAGCCCGGCGTCGATCAGCTCGTCGAGGATCTCGGAGGCGGACATGCCGGAGATGGTCTCGAAGTGGTGGATCTCGGTGGCGGTGAACGCCTTGAGGGAGACGTTCGGCAGCGCCTTCTTCAACTCCCGCAGCGAGCGCGGGTAGTAGCGCCACGGCAGGGTCGGGTGCAGGCCGTTGACGATGTGCAGCTCGGTGAGGTTCTCGTTCTCCATCGCCTTGGCGAGGCGGACGGCCTCCTCGATGCGCATCGTGTACGCGTCCTTCTCGCCCGGCTTGCGCTGGAACGAGCAGTACGCGCAGGACGCGGTGCACACGTTGGTCATGTTGAGGTGGCGGTTGACGTTGAAGTGGACGGCGTCGCCGTTCTTCCGGGTCCGCACCTCGTGGGCGAGGCCACCCAGCCACGCCAGGTCGTCGGACTCGTACAGAGCGATCCCGTCCTCGCGGGTCAGTCGCTCCCCGGCGTGGACCTTCTCCTCCAGCTCGCGCTTGAGGCCCGCATCCATCGACGCCGCCATCGGGTCGCCTCCCACCATCTCTGTGTGTCACCGGCCGTTCCACCCGGAACGTCGGCCATTCCTGCGAAAAACGGGCTTCGCCGAGCCTACTCCCCCGCTTCCGCGGCGGACGGAGGCCCCTTGGGCGCCGCCCTGGGCCCCCGTCCGCCGGCGGTGTGCGCCGGTTCAGCCGACCTCTTCGGGGAGCTCGCCGACGCGGTTCTCCCACTTGGTGGAGAGCACGATCGTGGTCCGCGTGCGGGAGACGCCCTTGGTGCCGGACAGTCGACGGATGGTGCGCTCCAGCCCGTCCACGTCGCCGACCCGGACCTTGAGCATGTAGGAGTCGTCGCCGGCGATGAACCAGCAGTCCTCGATCTCGGCGAGGTCCTTGAGCCGGCGGGCGACGTCCTCGTGGTCGGCGGCGTCCGAGAGGGAGATGCCGACCAGGGCCGTGACGCCCAGTCCGAGCGAGGCGGCGTCGACCGTCGCGCGGTACCCGGTGATCACTCCGGCCGCTTCGAGGCGGTTGATCCGGTCCGTGACGCTGGGGCCGGAGAGGCCGACGAGCCGGCCGAGTTCCGCGTAGGAGGCCCTGCCGTTCTCGCGAAGTGCCTGAATGAGCTGCCTATCCACCGCGTCCATGCCCTCAAGCCTTCCAATCTTTCCGCGTTCCTGCGTTTTGCATGTAGAATCTAAGGCATACAGGGGTCCTAGCCCTGTGATTCATTTAGAACGATCAAGGACGATCTTTCAACAGGAGTTGTCACCGTGTACTCGATCGAGATGGCCTACGCCCGCATGCGCGAGCTGCAGGACCAGGCCAATCGTTCTCGTGCCGCCCAGCAGCCCACTACCCCGCGGGCCCGGCGCCGCTTCGGCCGCGCCGCCACCAAGAAGCGCTAACGAGCTTCGGGGGCCTCCCCCTTGGAGCCGCCCCCCAGCTCCCCTTCCCACCGCCGGTACAGCCCGTGCGGCACCTGTGCCGCATCGAGCACCCGGCCCGCGACGAAGTCCACCAGATCCTGGATGTGCGTCGCACCCGCGTAGAACGCCGGAGAGGCGGGCAGCACCACGGCGCCCGCCTCGTCCAGCGCCACCAAGTGCTTGAGCGTCGGCCCGTTCAACGGGGTCTCCCGCACCGCGACGACCAACGGCCGCCGCTCCTTGAGCGTCACGCTCGCCACCCGCTGGAGCAGGTCCTTCGACAGCCCCAGCGCCACCCCGGCCACGCACGCCGTGCTCGCCGGGACGATCAACATCCCCCGCACCGGATACGAACCCGACGACGGGCCAGCCGCCAGGTCCCCGGCCGGCCAGTGCCGCACCCGCGCCAGCATCTCGTCGGTCACCCGGAAGGTGTCCGGCTTGCCGTCCGCACCACGCGCCAGCCACTCCCGAAGGTCGCTGCGCCAGTGCGCGTCCCGGAAGGCGATGCCGGTCTCGTCCAGCAGCGTCAACCGCGACGCCCGACTGACGATCAGGTCCACCGCCTCCCCTGCGGCGAGCAACCCGCGCAGCACGGACGCGGCGTACGGCGTCCCGGACGCGCCGGAGATTCCCACGACCCACGGGCGACGGCCCGGGGCCTGCTTGCTGGTGTTGTTGTGCGGCGGCTCCACGGATCGAGCCTATCCGGCGGAACCACCGGCACCGTCACGACCGTTACTACCTGTGCGCCGCTACGACGTCACCGGGCGCGCGAGAGTCGACGACGAAGACGAAGGGGGCGGGCGATGACACCGCGGACCGCAGGGGCCAGGCCCGCGCTGCTGCTGATGGTCGGTTGGGTCGGGCTGCTCTGGGTCCTGGAGGGCATCGACACCCTCAGCGGCAACGCCCTCGACGCCTTCGGCATCCAGCCCCGCGATCCGGCCGAGCTGGTCGACGTGGTGCCCGCCGCCTTCCTGCACTTCGGCTTCGAGCATCTGGCGGCCAACACCCTGCCGTTGCTGGTGCTCGGCTTCGTCGCCGCGCTGCGCAGCGGCATCCGCCGGTTCCTCGCCGCGGCCCTGCTGATCATCGTCGTCAGCGGCCTGGGCGTGTGGTTGACCGCCCCGGCGCACAGCAACACCGCGGGCGCCTCCGGGGTGGTCTTCGGGCTCTTCGGCTATCTGCTGGTGCGCGGCTTCATCGAGCGCAAGCCGCTGGACATCGCGATCGGGGTGGGCGTCGGCCTGCTCTACGGCTCGATCCTGTGGGGCGCGCTGCCCACCACCAGCGGGATCAGCTGGCAGGGCCATCTGTTCGGGCTGATCGGCGGGGTGCTGGCGGCGTGCGTGCTGCGGGACCGGGGGCGGGTGGTGCCGGCGGCCGGCACCGTCGTCAGACCCGTCCCGTAGTCGAAGGGCTGAGCGCTCGGCGAGGGCTGAGCGGCAAACCACAGCGCCCCGGCGCCGCGACTTCACGGTGCCAGGGCGTTGGGGCCTTACGACGTCAAGTGTCGTTACGGCGCTGGGTCGTTCACGGCGTCAGTCCGCGGACGAACAGGTCGAGCAGCGCGCAGACGAACAGCGCGATCCCGATGAAGCTGTTGACCTGGAAGAACGCCCGGTTGAGGCGGGAGGTGTCGTGCGGGCGCACGATCGCGTGCTCGTAGCAGAAGGCCACCGCCACGATCACCAGCCCGATCCAGAAGAAGAGGCCGGCGCCGATCACGACGCCGTACCACGCCAGCAGCGCGGTGGTGACGGCGTGGCACCAGCGGGCGCCCCAGAGCGCGCCCGGCACGCCGAAGCGGGCCGGCACGGACTTCACGCCGTTCTCGCGGTCCGCCTCGACGTCCTGGCAGGCGTAGATCAGGTCGAAGCCGCCGATCCAGATGCCGACCGCGAGGCCGAGGATCACCGACTCCCAGGACCAGGAACCGGTGACCGCCAGCCAGGCGCCGACCGGGGCCATCGCCTGGGCGAGGCCGAGGATCGCGTGCGGGAAGTTGGTGAAGCGCTTGCCGTAGGGATAGACCACCATCGGCACCACGGCGATCGGCGCCAGCGCCAGGCACAGCGGGTTGAGCAGCGCCGCCGCGCCCAGGAAGACCACCACGGCGATCAGCGCGCCGGTCCAGGCGGACTTCACCGAGACCGCGCCGGTGACCAGTTCACGCCCGGCCGTGCGCGGGTTACGGGCGTCGATCTCCCGGTCGATGATGCGGTTGACGGCCATCGCGAAGGTGCGCAGGCCGACCATGGCGACGGTGACGAGCAACAGCCGTAGCCAGTGGACGTGTTGGTCCAGCCGCTGCATCGCGGTGAACGCGGCGATATAGGCGAAGGGCAGCGCGAAGACCGAGTGCTCGATGACGACGAGCCGCAGGAAGGCCCTGGTCTTGCCCGTTTGCGGTACCGCGGCGGCAGAAACACTCATGCGGAGACCTCGCTGCACTCGGCCCCGTACACGCGCGGCACGCACCTCTTGACGGTTCTCCCCCAACCTTCGGCCGGGGGTGCCCCCCTGCGAGGCTCGCTCACAGCCCGTACTCCTTCCAACGCTTCGTGACCCGCTCGGCGATCGCCGGGTCCGACTCGACCATGTCCGGCCAGCCCCCGTCGCGGGTGTAGCCCTCCTCGGGCCACTTCTTGGTGGCGTCGATGCCCGCCTTGCCGCCCCAGAACTGCTGGTAGGAGGCGTGGTCGAGGTGATCGACCGGGCCCTCGACGACGGTCAGGTCGCGGGCGTAGTCGGTGTTGCCCAGCGCCCGCCAGGAGACCTCGTGGAGGTTGTGCACATCGCAGTCGGCGTCCACCACCACGATCAGCTTGGTCAGCGACATCATGTGGGCGCCCCAGATGGCGTGCATCACCTTCTGGGCGTGCTTGGGGTACTTCTTGTCGATCGAGACGATCGCGCAGTTGTGGAAGCCGCCGGACTCGGGGAGGTGGTAGTCGACGATGTCCGGGACGATGATCTTGAGGAGCGGGAGGAAGAACCGCTCGGTGGCCCGGCCCAGCGGACCGTCCTCGGTCGGCGGCCGGCCCACCACGATCGACTGGAGCAGCGGCCGGCGGCGCATCGTGACGCAGTCGATCTTCAGCGCGGGGAACGGCTCCTGCGGCGTGTAGAAGCCGGTGTGGTCGCCGAACGGGCCCTCCGGCAGCATCTCGCCGGGCTCCAGCCACCCCTCGATGACGACCTCGGCGTTGGCCGGGACCTGGAGCGGGACCGTCTTGCAGTCCACCATCTCGATCCGCTTGCCCTGGAGGAAGCCGGCGAAGAGGTACTCGTCGATGTCGCCGGGCAGCGGGGCGGTGGAGGCGTAGGTCACCGCCGGCGGGCAGCCGAAGGCGATCGCGACCGGCAGCCGCTCGCCGCGCTTGGCGGCGACCTGGTAGTGGTTGCGGCTGTCCTTGTGGATCTGCCAGTGCATCCCGATGGTGCGCTTGTCGTGGCGCTGGAGGCGGTAGAGACCGAGGTTGCGGACGCCGGTCTCGGGGTGCTTGGTGTGGGTCAGCCCGAGGTTGAAGAAGGAGCCGCCGTCCTTGGGCCAGGTGAACAGCGCCGGCAGCTTCTCCAGGTCGACGTCGTCGCCGGTGAGCTGGACCTCCTGGACGGGCGCCTCGCCCTTGACCTTCTTCGGGGGGACGTGCGTCATGTTCGCCAGCTTGCCGAACGCCTCGCGCACGCCCACGAAGCCGTGCGGCAGTTCGGGCTTGAGCAGCCCGCCGATCTTCTCGCTGATCTGCTCGTAGTCACTCAGGCCGAGCGCCTTGAGGAGCCGGCGGTCGGTGCCGTAGACGTTCATGGCCAGCGGCATCGCCGAGCCCTTGACGTTCTCGAAGAGCAGCGCCGGACCGCCGGCCTTCTGCACCCGGTCCACGATCTCGCCGACCTCCAGATACGGGTCGACCTCGGCCTTGATGCGTGTGAGGTCGCCCTCGCGCTCCAGGGCCCGCAGCAGGGAGCGAAGATCGTCGTAAGCCATGCGTTCCAGTATCCGGTACGCACTACCCTGTACGGGTCACGGGGCCCCGTCGCGGGTCCGTCCGCGCACCCAGGGGGACCGTCCACCATGCTCAGGTATCTGCCGTTCCTTGTGGTGCTGGGGCTGTGGATCTACGCCTTCATCGACTGCCTCAACACCCCCGAGTCGCAGGTCCGCGGACTGCCGAAGCTGGCGTGGGTGTTCATCATCCTGCTCTTCGGCGAGGTGCTGATCGGGCCGATCGCCTGGCTGGTGGCGGGCCGGCCGCGAGACCGCGTCCCGAACGGCCGGGGCAGCACGCCCGCCGAGTGGCACCGCAACTCCGGCGCCGCGTGGGTGGCTCCGGACGACAACCCCGAGTTCCTGCGGTCGCTGCGCGAGGAGAACAAGAAGGACGAGGCGCTGCTGAAGGACTGGGAGGCCGATCTGCGCCGCCGCGAGGAGGAGCTGCGCCGCAAGGAGGCCGGGTCCGGCGACGGCGCGAAGGGCACGGACGGCGCCGGGGGTTCCGGCGACGGGCCCGGCGGCCGCAAGGGTCCCGAGGAGACCCCGCCCGCCGCCTCCTGAGTGCCCCTCACGGCCCGTCCGGCCCAGCGGGAGTTGCCAGGGCCGCCCGGGCGGGAAGAGTGACCGCATGGACCAGGCACCGGATCGGGACCGACCGCGGACGTGGGGACAGGACCGCGAGGCCGTCAGCCGCTACGGCCAGATCGACGGCCACGAGGATCTGGCCGGACACCCCGACCACCTCCAGGAGCAGGCCCGCGGGATGCTGGCGACGGCGCTGGCCGAGGCCCGGGCGGGGCTGGCCGAGGGCGGCATCCCCATCGGAGCGGCGCTCTACGGCCCGGACGGCGCGCCGCTGGGCCTGGGCCACAACCGCCGCGTGCAGGACGGCGATCCGTCCCGGCACGCCGAGATCGTCGCCTTCCAGGCGGCCGGGCGGCGGCGCGGCTACCGGGGCACGACGATGGTCACCACGCTCTCGCCGTGCTGGCTGTGCAGCGGGCTGGTCCGCCAGTTCGGGATCTCCCGCCTCGTCGTCGGCGAGGCCCGGACCTTCCACGGCGGGCACGACTGGCTGGCCCGGCACGGCGTGCAGGTGGTGCTGCTGGACGACCGCGAATGCGCGGCGCTGATGCGGGAGTTCATCGGGGCGCACCCTCAGCTGTGGCAGGAGGACATCGGCGGCGCCTGAGGCCACCGGCCCGTCGGGGCGCCGCGGACTGACGCGTAATCCGGTGGTCCGCCGCGGCCGACGTCGGCAGGATGGGCCACCATGAGCCCCGCCACCCCCACCTCCCGCGAGCCGTTCTGCCGCATCCGCGCGCTGCACACCGCCGACACCGTCACCGTCTACCAGGCGTACGCGCCGGTGCTGGGCCGCCCCGCGGCGCGCGAGGGCCGCTTCCCGGCCGCCTGGAAGCGGGACCGGATGACGTGGGTCAAGCCGTCGTTCCTGTGGATGATGTACCGCTGCGGCTGGGCCACCAAGGCCGACCAGGAGACGGTGTTGGCCATCGAGATCACCCGGGAGGGGTTCGACCGGGCGCTGCGCGGCGCGTGCCTGTCGCACTACGACCCCGCCGAACACCCCGACCGCGCCGCCTGGCAACGCGCGCTGCGCGCCTCCGCGGCGCGCGTCCAGTGGGACCCCGAGCGCGATCTGCGCCTGCGGCCGCTGCCGCACCGCTCGCTCCAACTGGGCCTGTCCGGCGCGCTGTCGCGGGCGTACGCGGACGAGTGGCTGGTCGGCGTACGCGATGTGACGCCGCTGGCCCGGAAGGTCCACGCGCTGGTGCGCGCCGGCGAGGAGGGCGCCGCCCGCGCACTGCTCCCCGACGAACGCCCGTACCCGGCACCCGAGGGAACTCCGGGCGTAAGCCGCGTGTCCCCGTCAATCGCCGCAAAGGCGTAGCCGGAGTGGTGCGCGCGTGGTCGCGCGCTGCGTCACGTGACGTACGGGACGTAGGACTGACCAGCCAACTCGGGTCTGTTCACGGCCAATTGACGCGCCGTTCAGCAACCTCCCCCTGCCCGCGAAACTAGGCCACCGCCAGAGTCGGGAAGGTCCACCGAGGGCCTTCGCGACTCAGGGAGAGTGGCACATATGCCGAATATGACCCGACGCAGACTCCTCGGCTCGGCGGCCGGGGCGATCGGCGGCACCGCCGCACTGTCGCTGCTGCCGCCCAGCGTCCAGAAGGCCGTCGCCGCGGGTCCCCCGCGGGGCGGCTCACTGCGCGACATCGAGCACGTCGTCCTGCTGATGCAGGAGAACCGTTCGTTCGACCACTACTTCGGCACGCTCCGCGGCGTCCGCGGGTTCAACGACCCGCACGCGCTCAAGCTCTCCACCGGCCGCTCCGTCTTCTACCAGCCCGACGCCGAGAACCCCGACGGCTATCTGCTGCCGTTCCGCCTGAACACCCATACCTCCAGCGCCCAGGCCATCCCCTCCACCAGCCACGCCTGGTCGGTCCAGCACGAGGCGTGGAACGGCGGCAAGATGGACCGCTGGCTACCCGCGCACCGCAAGGCCGACGGCATCAACGGCCCCTACGTGATGGGCTACCACACCCGCCAGGACATCCCCTTCCAGTTCGCCCTCGCCGAGGCGTTCACCCTCTGCGACAACTACTTCTGCTCGGTCTTCGGGCCGACCTGGCCCAACCGGCTGTACTGGATGACCGGCACCCTCGACCCGGGCGGCACCCACGGCGGCCCGATCCTCAACAACACCGCGCCCACGCCGTACCGCTGGACGACGTACGCGGAGCGGCTCCAGGCGGCCGGCATCAGCTGGCAGGTGTACCAGGAGGAGGACAACTACGGCTGCAACCTGCTGGAGCAGTTCCAGACGTTCCGGGACGCCAAGCCGGGCAGCGCGCTGTACGAGCGGGGCATGCGGCGCCGGCCGGCCGACGCCTTCGAGGACGACGCCCGAGGCGACCGGCTGCCGGCGGTCTCCTGGCTGATCCCCACCAGCCACCAGTCGGAGCACCCGGACTACCTGCCGGCCGCCGGCGCCGACTACGTGGCCAGGAAGATCGAGGCGGTCGCCTCGAACCCCAAGGTGTGGGCGAAGACCGCCTTCATCCTCAACTACGACGAGAACGACGGCCTGTTCGACCATGTGCCGCCGCCGGTGGCGCCGGCCGGGACCAGGGACGAGTTCGTCCGGGGCCTGCCGATCGGGGCCGGCTTCCGGGTGCCGTGCCTGATCATCTCCCCCTGGACGGTGGGCGGCTGGGCGGCCGGCGACGCCTTCGACCACACCTCGGTGCTCCAGTTCCTGGAGCGGTTCACCGGCGTGACCGAGCCCAACATCAGTGACTGGCGGCGGGCGACGTTCGGCGATCTGACCTCGGCGTTCGGCTTCCGCTCCCCCGCGCACCACGCGCCGCGGCTGCCCCGGGACACCGCCGAGAAGCTGGCCGAGGCGCAGTGGGAGGTGGCCCACCTGCCGAAGCCGAAGCTGCCGGGCGCGGACCAGCACCCGCCGCGGCAGGAACACGGCGGACGCAAGCGCCGCTGACGCCGGACGCGCAGACGACGGTGCCGTATGGACGGCCTCGGGGCGAGGCCGTCCATACGGCACCGGTTGCGTTGGGGGTCGGGCGGGACCTGCTCAGACGCCGGCGTAGGAGTGCAGGCCGGTGACGAAGATGTTCACGCCGTAGTAGTTGAAGAGGTAGCAGGCGAAGGCGATCAGGCCGAGCCAGGCGGCCTTGCGGCCCTTCCAGCCGACGGTCGCGCGGGCGTGCAGGTAGCAGGCGTAGGCGACCCAGGTGATGAAGGACCAGACCTCCTTGGGGTCCCAGCCCCAGTAGCGGCCCCAGGCGGCCTCGGCCCAGATGGCGCCCGCGATGATGGTGAACGTCCACAGCGGGAAGACGGTGGCGTTGACCCGGTAGGCGAACTTGTCGAGCGAGGCGGACGAGGGCAGCCGCTCCAGCACCGAGGTGGCGAAGGCGCCGGGCTGCTTGCCCGTCGGGTCGGCCAGCTTGGCCTCGTAGCGGTCGCGGAAGAGGAAGAGCAGGGTGGCGACCGCGCCGAGGTAGAGCACCGCGCCGGAGAGGATCGCGCAGGAGACGTGGATCCACAGCCAGTACGAGTGCAGCGCCGGCACCAACTGGTCGCTGGCGGTGTAGAGGACGCTGACCGCCAGTCCCAGGGTGAGCAGGACGGTGGTGACCAGCGGCAGCCCGATCCAGCGGACGTTCTTCTTCAGGAGCAGCAGGACGAGGTAGACGCCCACCGCGACCCCGGCGAAGGTCACGGAGAACTCGTACATGTTGCCCCAGGGGGCGCGCTGCACGGACAGTGCACGGGTGACGACGCCGCCGACGTGCAGCGCCCAGGCCAGGACGGAGAGCGAGACCGCGATCCGGCCGTAGAGGTCGCCCTTCTCGGTGCCGCCGTGCGCGCCGGGGCCGTCGGGGACGTCCCGGCTACCGGCCGCGGTCCGGGTGACGACCTTCGGACGCTCCAGGACGGCGGTGCCGCCCTTCTGCGCGCTCTGCACGGGAGCCGCGGCGGCCGCCGGCGCGGCGGCCTCGGTGGTCAGGGCGGCGGCGGTCCGGCCGACCTTGCTGCGGCTGCCGAACACCCACTCGGCCATGTGGGCAACGAAGGCGAGGGTGTAGATGGCCATCGCCGAATAGACCAGCACATTGCTGTTGTGAGCCAGTGTCTCGTTGGCTGCGGCAGCGAGGTTCACGCGCGCACTCCTTCGGAGGGATCAGCAGGATCGGCAGAGTCGGTGGGCTCCGTCGGGTCTTCGGCGGACGGGTCGGGGGCGTCCCCGGCGTCCGGTGCGGGCGCGGCCAGCGGGGCGCTCGGGGTCAACGCGGCCGCGAGGGCGGCGAGTTCCTCCGCCACCCGGGCCGACTCGCTGCGGCCGAGGCCGGCCATCTCGACGACGGTGCCGCCGCCGTTGTCGTCGGCGCGCTCCGCCCGGACCCACACCCGGCGCCGCTGGATGAACAGCGAGGCGGCCAGGCCGAGCAGCGCGCAGACCGCGCCGGTCAGCGCGAGCCCGTTGCCGGGCTGGTGGGCGATCTTGAAGCTGGCCCAGGTCTTGATGCCGTCGAAGGTGATGGAGCCCTCGCCGTTCGGGAGCTGCATCGTGGACTCGGCGGCGAGCTGATCGGCCGTCAGCTTGGCGCCGGTGTGGCCGAGCATCTGCCCGGCGCGGTCCTTGGGCAGCAGCATCTTCTTGAAGATGTCGCCGCTGGCGTCCTTGTACTGCTTCAGCCGCTTGGTGTCGAGCTGGTAGACGTTCTGCGGCAGGCCGGAGTCCATGCCGAGGTCGCCGTGCCAGGCGTTCACCGACAGCACCGGGAAGTCGGGCGCCGGGAACTGGGAGAACATCGACCCGGAGTTCTTGCCGCCGAAGGTCGGCACGAACAGCGCCTGGAAGCCGAGCTGGTTGCGCTGGCCGTCCTTGGTCTGGGCGCCGGGGACCTTCACCACACCGGAGGAGGTGAAGTTCTTCGGGTCCTGCGGGAGGAACGGCACCGCACCGTGGTAGACGGTCTTGCCGCGGCCGTCCTTGACGGTGACGACCGGCGCGTAGCCGTGGGAGAGCAGGTAGACCTTGTTGCCCTCGATGTCGAGCGGGGTGTTCACCCGGATCGTCCGCTTGTGCTCCGCGCCGTCCGCGCCGGAGAAGTAGCTGACGTTGGCCTGGAAGGTGCGCGGGGTGCCCTTCTGCGGGCCGGTCCGCTCGTAGGTCGCGTCGAAGGAGTTCAGGGTGAAGCCGAACGGCGCCATGGTGTCGGTGTCGAAGAACGGCCCGGAGGAGAAGTCGTCGTACTGGGTCAGGCTGTTGGAGAAGCCGTCGCCCTCCACGACCAGCTTGCCGCCCTCGGACTTCCACAGGCTGCCGACGGCGAACGCCACCAGCATCACGATCAGCGCGACGTGGAAGAGGAGGTTGCCGGCCTCGCGGAGGTAACCCTTCTCAGAGGCGACCGCGGTGCCCTCCCGACGGATCCGGAAGCGCCGCTTCTTCAACATCCGCTCGGCGGCGTCGAGGACGTCCTCGGGCGCCGCCTCGGTGCGCCAGGTGGTGTACGCGGGCAGCCGGGTCAGCCGGCGGGGGGCGGCCGGCGGGCGGCCGCGGAGCTGCCCGACGAACTGCCAGGCGCGCGGCACGATGCAGCCGATCAGCGAGATGAACAGCAGCAGGTAGATCGCCGAGAACCACACCGAGCTGTAGACGTGGAACATCCCCAGCTTGTCGTAGATCCCGGCGAGGGTGGCGTGCTCGGCCTTGAACTGGTCGACCTTGACCGGGTCGATGCTGGTCTGCGGGATCAGCGACCCGGGGATCGCGCCGATGGACAGCAGGAAGAGCAGCAGCAGCGCCACCCGCATCGAGGTCAACTGCCGCCAGAACCACCGCGCCCAGCCGATCGGGCCGAGCGAGGGGAGGCTGATGTCCTCTTTGGGGGCGGTGGAGAGCTGGGATCCGGCCGCGCCGAGATCACCGCCCTGATCGGCGGTGGCGCCCGGCTCGTCCGTGGTGTCGGTCTTGGTGGACATCAATCAGATCCCAACGGTGGTGCTTTGCGCCCAGCTCTGGAGCTCGGACATCAGACTGTCCCAGATGCCGGTGACGAGGAGCACGCCGAGGGCGATCATCATGCCGCCGCCGGCCCTCATCACCCATACGTAGTGCCGCTTGACCCAGCCGAAGGCGCCGAGCATCCGGCGGAAGGCGAGCGCCACCGCGACGAACGGCAGCCCCAGGCCCAGGCAGTACGCCACGGTGAGCAGCGCACCGCGGCCGGCGCTGGCCTCCTGGAAGGACAGGGCGTTGACCGCGGTGAAGGTGGGCCCCAGGCAGGGCGTCCAGCCGACGCCGAAGAGCACCCCGAGCACCGGCGCGCCGGCCAGCCCCATCGAGGGCTTCTTGTGGAACCGCAACTCCCGCTGGCCGAACCGCTTCAGCACGCCGGCGAAGGCCAGCC
The DNA here is from genome assembly GCF_042798755.1 of Streptomyces sp. NPDC057743. Classification (NCBI taxonomy): domain Bacteria; kingdom Bacillati; phylum Actinomycetota; class Actinomycetes; order Kitasatosporales; family Streptomycetaceae; genus Streptomyces; species Streptomyces sp. NPDC057743. Next base: position 39,811 of record NZ_JBHVJX010000006.1, on the reverse strand, counting down.
CGAGCAGGATCATCAGCACGCCCAGGACGCGCGAGATGTCGGTCTTGTAGTTCTGGAGGGACTGGCCGAAGAACCCGAAGAGGGCGCCGCCGGAGACGAAGACGGCGGTGAAGCCGAGGACGAAGAGGCCGGCGCCGGCCAGCATCCGGCCGCGCCGGGCCTCGGCGAGGTCGGTGCCGGTGACGCCGGTGACGTAGGACATGTAGCCCGGGACCAGGGGGAGGACGCAGGGCGAGAAGAACGAGACCAGGCCGGCGAAGAGGGCCAGCGGGACGGCGGCGAGCAGGGTGCCGGTGAGGATGGTCTGGTTCTGCGCGGTGGCGGCGGCGAGCGCGATCACGCGATCACTTCTCGGCGATCAGCGGGTCGACCATCTTGCGCAGGTCGTCCTCGGCGAGCGGGCCGATCGAGCGCGCGGCGATCCGCCCCTGCCGGTCGATGGCGATGGTGGACGGGATCGCCTGCGGGTTGAGGCTGCCCTTGGGGAAGCGCAGCATCAACTTGCCCTGGGGGTCGAACAGGCTCGGGTAGGGCATCTTGTGCTCTTCCTCGAACTGGACGGCCTGCGACTTCTCCACGTCACGGGTGTTGATCCCGATGAACTGGACGCCCTTGCCCTTGTCCTCGTTCGCGACCTTGGCGAAGTTGGGGGCCTCGGCGATGCAGGGGCCGCACCACGAACCCCAGACGTTGATGATGACGACCTTGCCCTTGTAGTCCGCCACCTTCAGCTTCTTGCCGGTGGTGGTCTCGCCGGACAGGTCGGGCGCCGGCTGCCGTTCGTCGGGCTTGACGGTGTCGACGCCGTTCTTGCCCTGGACGAACCGGGTCTGCGCCGAGCCGCCGGAGGCACCGTCGCCGCAGGCGCCGAGCGTCAGCGAGGCGGCCGCCGCTCCCGCGACGTACAGGGCGAGACGGCGGCGACTGGTGAGGCGGCGAGGGGCGCGGCTGTCACTCATGTGAAAAGTTTCGCATGGGCCAATTGCGGATCTTCCGCGCCCCCCTTGCCCCGCCACGCCCCGCGCGAAGGGCCATGTCAGACCCCCCGGAACCGCCCATTCCGGCGCGCCGCGCGGGCCGATCGACCGTCAGGCGAGGTAGTTCTTCCAGCCGCCGGCCGGCCGTTCGCCGACGCCCATCCGCTGGAGCTTGCGGACGATCTGCGGGTCCTGCGCGTCGAGCCAGTCGGTGAACTGCCGGAAGGAGACCAGCCGGACGTCCTTGTTCTTCTCGTTGGCGATGTGCTTGAACGCCTCCTCGACGGCGTCCATGTAGATGCCGCCGTTCCACTCCTCGAAGTGGTTGCCGATGAAGAACGGCGCGCGGTTGGTCTCGTAGGCCCGCCGGAAACCGGAGATGTACGCGTCGGTGGCCTGCCGGCGCCAGCCCGGGTAGTTGGCCGGCGGCGCCTTCGTGGAGTTCTTGGACTGGTTGGCCAGGATGTTGTAGTCCATCGACAGGACCTCGAACGAGTGGCCGGGGAAAGGTATCTGCTGGAGCGGGAAGTCCCAGATGCCCTGCTTCTTGCGGGGCCACATCTGGAGGCCGCCGGGCGAGCTCGCGTCGTAGCGCCACCCCAGTTCGCGGGCGGTGGGCAGCAGGTTCTCCTGGCCGAGCAGGCAGGGGGTGCGACCGCCGACCAGTTCCTTGCGGTAGTCGAAGGGCAGCGGGTCCGCGTCGGAGAAGCCGGTGTGCGTCCGCCACTTGGTGACGAAGTCCACGGCCTGGTCTATCTCGGACTGCCACTGCTGCGGCGTCCAGTGCTTGACGCTGCCCCGGCCGGAACAGAAGTGGCCGTTGAAGTGGGTGCCTATCTCGTGCCCGTCGAGCCACGACTGACGGACGTTGTCGAGCGTCTCCTTGATGTGGGCGTCGTTGAGGTAGCCGATGTCGGAGGCGCCGGGCTTGTTGTTCGGCGGGCGGTAGAGGTGCTTCTTCTGCTCGGGCAGCAGGTACAGCCCGGAGAGGAAGAAGGTCATGGCCGCGCCGTGGTCCTTGGCCAGCTTGCGGAAGCGGGGGTAGAGGCCGTTGCCGACCTCTCCCGCCCCGTCCCAGGAGAAGATCACGAACTGCGGCGGGGTCTGACCCGGCTCCAGCCGCTCGGGGGCGGCGGGTTGGTTGGGCTGCTTGCCGTAGTCCGAGGTCGAGCCGTCGCCTATGAGCTTGGGGCGGGCCGGCGCCGCGTTCTTCACCCGCTGACCGCCGCCACCGGACCCGGAACTGGAGCAGCCCGCCACGCCCAGCGCGGCGGCCGCCCCAACTCCCATGCCCAGCAGGCTTCGCCGACTGATCGCGCCCATAGCGTCGTTCCCCATCCGTGCTCGACGAACTAGATATCCATATAAACGGACATCTTTATAGAGGGCATGTCGGATGGTGAGGTTCCGTGCTATTGGCTCAGACTTTGCATTTCCGGCGAATTTGACATTCCGCCACGTGACGGCTTGTCAGGCGCCGAACGACTTGGACCCGCCCTTCACGGGCTTGGCGCCCGCCAACAGGTGGGACGGGACCAGGTCGCGCGCCGGTTCGCTGTACCCCACGGAAATGATCTTGTCGCCGTGGAAGGTGAACGACGTCAGCGAGGCCAGGGTGCACTGCCGCTTCCGCGGGTCGTGCCACAGCCGCCGCCGCTCGGCGAAGCTGCGCACGATCCAGATCGGCAGCTGATGGCTGACCGCCACCGCCTCGTGCCCGCGGGCCGCGTCCCGGGCCGCACCGAGCGCCGCCATCATCCGGACGACCTGCTCGATGTACGGCTCGCCCCACGACGGGCGGAACGGGTTGGTCAGGTACTTCCAGTTGCCCGGCTTCTTCAGCGCGCCGTCGCCCACCCCGAAGGTCTTGCCCTCGAAGACGTTGGCCGCCTCGATCAGCCGCTCGTCGGTGGCGATCTGAAGGCCGTGCGCGTCGGCGATCGGCGACGCGGTCTCCTGCGCGCGCTCCAGCGGCGAGGCCACCACGTGTGTGATGTCCCGGTCCGCGAGGTGCTCGGCGACCCGGTCGGCCATCTTCCGCCCCAGATCAGAGAGGTGGTAGCCGGGCCGGCGCCCGTAGAGCACGCCCTCGGGGTTGTGCACCTCGCCGTGCCGCATCAGGTGGACGACGGTGATCTCGTCGCCGTGCGCGTCGCCGTTGTTCATGTCACCCATCTTCCGGTCCGCTCCGCCCGTGCCCGTCACGCACTCGCCTCGGCCGCGGCCCGCGCGGCGGCCGGCAGCGCGGCGGCGATCCGCTCGATCGCCGCGTCGTCGTGCGCGGTCGAGACGAACCAGGACTCGAACGCGGACGGCGGGAGGTACACGCCCTGCGACAGCATCGAGTGGAAGAAGGCGGTGAAGCGGAACGACTCCTGCGCCTTGGCCTTGTCGTAGTCCGTGACCTCGGCGTCGGTGAAGAAGACCGAGAACATGTTCCCGGCGACCTGGAGCCGGTGCGCCACGCCCTCCTTGGCCAGCGCCGCGGTGACCAGCCCGCGGACCTCCGTCGAGACCGCGTCGACCTTGCCGTACGCGGCGTCGTCCAGCAGTCGGAGCTGCGCGACGCCGGCGGCGGTGGCGATCGGGTTCCCGGACAGCGTGCCCGCCTGGTAGACCGGCCCGGCCGGGGCCAGGTGCGCCATGACGTCCGCGCGGCCGCCGAAGGCCGCGGCCGGGAAGCCGCCGCCCATGACCTTCCCGAAGGTCATCAGGTCCGGGCGGACGCCGTCGATGCCGTACCAGCCGGCCTTGCTGACCCGGAATCCGGTCATGACCTCGTCGGAGATGAAGAGCGCGCCGTGCTCTTCGCAGAGGTCCTTGAGGCCCTGGTTGAAGCCGGGCAGCGGCGGGACGACGCCCATGTTGCCCGGCGACGCCTCGGTGATCACACAGGCGATCTCGCCCTGGTGCGCGGCGAACGCGGCCCGTACCGCGTCCAGGTCGTTGTACGGCAGCACGACGGTGTCGCCGGCCTGTGCACCGGTGACCCCGGGGGTGTCCGGCAGCCCGAACGTCGCGACGCCCGAACCGGCCGCGGCCAGCAGCGCGTCCACGTGCCCGTGGTAGCAGCCGGCGAACTTGATGACCTTGGCCCGGCCGGTGAAACCGCGCGCCAACCGGATCGCCGACATCGTCGCCTCGGTGCCGCTGGAGACCAGCCGCACCTGCTCGACGGGCGCGATCCGCGCCACGATCTCCTCGGCGAGCTCGACCTCGCCGGCGCCGGGCGTCCCGAAGGACGTGCCGTGGGACACCGCCTCCTGGACCGCCGCGATCACCTCGGGGTGCGAGTGACCGAGGATCATCGGTCCCCACGAGCACACCAGGTCGACGTATTCCCGGCCGTCGGCATCGGTGAGGTACGGACCGGTACCGGACACCATGAACCGGGGCGTACCGCCCACGGCCCGGAAGGCCCGCACCGGAGAATTCACGCCGCCCGGCGTCACCACGGACGCACGGTCGAACAGCGACTGCGAAACAGGGGCTTCATACGGAAAAGACACTGTGATCCTGACCTGCATATACGGGGGAGGGAGGGCGGCGGCGCGCGGACACGGCCCGGCTGGCTGGGGCGCGGGGAATCACCCGCGGACCACCCGGCCCGCCCGCGCGATTCCCCTGCATTCCCGCTTGGTTTCTTTTTCGTTCCTCTCGCTCGCGACCGGGCGTCAGCCCCCGCGCGTCTGCGAAACTGGGGCGTCGTACGAGTAAGTCACGCAAGCAATGGTCTCAGAGGTGCACGGGGGCGTGCGGCCGGGCGTTTCACGCGCCGGTGACGGGGGAGGTCTCTGGGACGATGATCGGGTTGCGCGGCTGGGGCTGCGAGTGGTCGGGTGGAGATATGCATCGCGGTGGCGAACTGGGCGAGGGAACCAATGACCGGGGTCCCGAGCGCGCCCAGCGCGGCCGTCACCGGCGGGAGGGCTCCGAGCACCACGGGGACGACGACCGGCACAGGGGCACCGAGAGCATTACGGGCGGGGAAAACAGGGGCGGCCGCATGGGGGTGACGTACAAGTACTTCGGTGCGCCCAACGGCGCCACGGCCGCCCGGGTCCCGATCTCGATGCGCCCCGAGGAACTGGGCGGCGACGAGCTCGGTATGGGCGGCATGTTCACCAAGATCAAGCCGGAGACCATGGCCGCCATGGTCCTCACCGGTATAGAGGGCATACCGCTGCACAAGGTGCCCCCGCTGGAGTTGGTCGTCCTCCACCCCGACTACGCCGTCGTCAAGCTCCCGATGACCGTGGTCGATCCGCTGCGCGGCGTCGGCGAGGAGTCCGTCGGCGCGGCCGCCTTCATCTGGTCCACCGTCCCCGACCGCGGCGGCCCGCGCGACGCCTTCAGCGTCTACCAACTCCTGCACGAATGGCAGGACTTCTCCCACCGCCTCCACGAGGCCGGGCACCAGGCGTACTGCCTGGTGTGGCCGTGAGCCGCCAGCCGCATTCCGGACAGGGCCCGGCCGGGGCGGCGCCGCGGGGCTGACGCACCGCCGGTGACGGCTCGCGGGCGGGCGCACCGTCGCTCCCGGCTCACCAGGTGGGACGGGCCGAGACCCCGCCGTCCACGACGAGATCGTGGCCGGTGATCCAGGTGGCCATCGACGAGGCGAGGAAGACGCAGGCGTCGCCGATGTCCTCGGGGCGCCCCAACCTCCCGGTGGGCGCGGCCCGTTGCCACCGGGCCACCCCCTCCGGCCAGTCCTTGGCCAGCCCCGGCCGCGCGATCAGCCCCGGCGAGACGCTGTTGACGCGGATGCCGTCCGGCCCGTACTCCAGGGCCGCGGAACGGGCGTGCATCACCACCGCCGCCTTGGACGCGCAGTAGTGGGCGTGCTGCGGCGCCGGGCGGTCCGCCTCGATGGAGGCGATGTGGGTCACCGTGCCGCCGCCGGCCGCGCGCAGGGCCGGCACGGCGGCCTGGGTGCAGGCGAAGACGCTGTGCACGTTGGGGTCGGCGACCGCCCGCCAGTCGGCGAGCGACATCCCGGCCAGCTCCTGAGTGGGCTGCACCCCCGCGTTGTTCACCAGCGCGGTCAGCCGCCCGCGCCACCCGGCCGCCTCAGCGACCAGCCGGTGGCACTCCTCCTCCGCGGTCAGGTCGGCGCGCAGCGCCAGCGCCCGCCCGCCGCCCCGTTGGATCTCCTCGACCAGCGCCCGCGCGGGCTCCTCGCCGGCCCGGTAGTGCGCGACCACGTCCGCTCCGGCGGCGGCGAACCGCAGCGCGATGCCCCGACCGATGCCGCCCGACGCCCCGGTGACCAGGGCCACTTGACCGGTGAGGTCGGGGAGGGCGGGGTCGGGCGCGCTCGGCCGGGGGCCGGGGTGGTCGGCGTGCGGGGTGCTCGTCATGGGGTGGGGTTCTCCTTGCCGGCGGTCTTCTTGGCGCTTCTCGCTGCGGGGTGGGGTCCGTGTGACGTCGGAGGGGACTGTTGGGCGGGCGTCGTCGTCATGCTCGGCTCAACGCCCCGATCCTCGCCGCCTCTTGGGGGAAGAGCGCGGCCAGCCGGCCGGCGTCCCCGTGCTCGTAGTCGGCGAAGGTGAAGCCGGGCGCCATGGTGCAGCCAAAGAGCGTCCAGGAGCCGCCGGGGGCGACCTCGGCGGCCATCCAGGTGCCGGCCGGGACCGTGAACTGCACGTGCTGGCCGCCGAGTACGTCCGGGCCGAGGACGACGGTGCGGGCGGTCGCGTCGCCGGCGGCACCGCGCTCGTGCTCGTGTTCGCGTTCGCGTTCGGTGAGCAGGAGCAGGGTGAGCGGGTCGCCCCGGTAGAAGTGCCAGATCTCGTCGGTTGGTAGCCGGTGCAGGGCGGAGTAGACGCCCGGCTCGGCGGTCAGCAGCATCACGATCGCCGAGCCCTCGGGCCGGCCGTCCGGCCGCTGGGGGCCGGCCCAGGTGCTGCGGTACCAGCCGCCCTCACGGGGCAGCCGGGTCAGCCCGTAGAACGCGATCAGCTCCTGCGGGAACCGGTCGCGGGGCATCGCAGGGTGCTCGTCCATCCGCCTGGCCACCTTCCGCTCGTCCGGCGCTCCCGGGGTCCGCCCCGGTGCGCCGGTCTGTCGGTCGTCGCCTCTCCTGCCGGTGTCGCCTCACCCTAGGTGCGGTGGGGGCGCGGGTCGCGGAACGGGCGGCAGAATCGGGCCATGTCCGATCACCTCGCTGCCTCGCCGGAGCCCGCACCCGCCTCGGCCGACGCCAACTCCCGGCCCGTTCCCGCCCGTTCTCCCGCGCTCCCGTCCGAGGCGATCCCCTGGGACACCATCGACGGGCTGGTGCGCTGGCTCGACCGGGAGAGCGCGCTGCCGGCGGAACAGGAGCGGCTGCTGCGGGTCCTGAAGCTCTCGGAGGAGGCCGGCGAGGTCGCCCAGGCCGTCATCGGGGCCACCGGCCAGAATCCGCGCAAGGGCCACAGTCACACCTGGGACGACGTCCAGGCGGAGCTGTGCGATGTGATCGTGACGGCGATGGTGGCGCTGCGGACGCTGACGCCCGAGGCGCGGCGGGTCTTCGAGGGCCATCTACGGCGGATCGCGGGGCGGGTGGCGGGAGAAGCCGGTGCGCGGGTGGCGGGAGAAGCCGGTGCGCGGGTGCCGGACGGGGGCGCGGGGCCGTCCTGAGCCGTCGGCCGCCGCGCCGCCGCACCGCTCCAACAGGGCCCGCCGCTACGGTCGTTCGGCCGTCAGATAGCGCTGGATGGTGGGCGCCATCCAGGCGACGAGCTCGTCGTGACTGAAGTCGACGGCGGGGCCGAAGTGCAGGACGTAGCGGCACAGCGCCATGCCCAGGATCTGCGATCCGACCAGGGCGGCGCGGGCCGGCGCCTCCTCCGGCACCGTGCAGACCGCGTCGAGCATCGGGCGGACCTGCTCGGTGAAGACCTGCCGCATCCGCTCCGCGCCGGCCTCGTTGGTGACGCCGACGCGCATCATCCCGGTGAGCGTCTCGTCGCCCTCCCAGAGCTCGATGAAGTGGCGGACGAGCCGGGCGCCCCGCTCCTCGACCGGCACCGCGGCGAGGTCGAGGGCGGGCAGGTGGAACGCGGAGGCGGCGACGAAGAGTCCCTGCTTGTTGCCGTAGTAGCGCATCACCATCGACGGGTCGATGCCGGCGTCCCGGGCGATGGCGCGGATGGTGGCGCGCTCGTAGCCGTCGGCGGCGAAGCGGTCCCGGGCGGCGGTGAGGATCGCGGCGCGGGTGGTGTCGGAGCGGCGGGGGCGGGGGTGGACGCCGACGTCGGGGGCCTCGGGGGTGACGGGGGCGGGGCCGTTGTCGACCTCCGGCCGGACCTCGGGGGCGCGGGAAGAAGCGTCGGCGGGGGTGGCGGAGGGATCACGTTCGACCATGCCAACAAATGTAGGCCAACAACCGTTGACACGCGACTCGTGGACGCCATACGCTTTTTGCCAACAAGCGTTGACCAACATGCGTTGGCAGGAGGCGACAGTCATGGATGCCCTCAATCGCAGGCCAGGAGCCACCCGCGGCGGCGAGAGCCGCCCGAGCAGCAGAACGGACGCGCGCCCGACCGGCGCCGCATCGACCGAGCAGGACGCGGACGCGATCGTGGTGGGCGCCGGCCCGACCGGGCTGCTGCTCGCCGGTGACCTCGCCGAGGCCGGCCTGGCCGTCACGCTCCTGGAGCGCCGGGAGCGCACCGTCAGCAATCTCAGCCGGGCGCTGGCCGTGCACGCCCGGTCGCTGGAGCAGCTGGACGCCCGCGGGCTCGCCGACGAGTTGATAGCGGGCGGCCATCGGCTCGCCGGCCTCCATCTGTTCGGGATGGCGACGCTCCCGCTGGCCCGGCTCCGCTCCCGCTTCCCCTTCGTCCTGATCACCCCGCAGTACGAGGTCGAGCGCCTGCTGCTGCGGCGCGCCGAGCGGGCCGGCGTCACCTTCCGGTACGGCTCCGAGGTGCTGGGCCTGGACCAGGACGCGGACGGCGCAACGGTCCACTTCCGGGCGGCCGTTGGCGCGGACGACGGGGCGGGCGACGGGGCGACGGACAGCGAGGGCGACGGCCCGGGGCGCGGCGGTGCGGGACGTGGCAGTGCGGGGCGGGAGGGCGCGGGCGACGGCGTCGGGGGCCTGCGTGCCGCCTATGTGATCGGCACCGACGGGGGCCGCAGCGCCGTCCGCGAGGCGATCGGCCTGCCCTTCCCCGGCAAGGCCGTCATCCGCTCCGTCGTCCTCGCCGACGTCCGGCTGGCCCAGCCCCCCGACTCCCCCTTCGCCGTCAACGCCACCCCGCACGCCTTCGGCTTGGTCGCCTCGTTCGGAGACGGCTGGTACCGCGTCATCGGCTGGAACCGCCACGCCCAGGCCGCCGAGGACGCCCCCGCCACCCTGGACGAGGTCCGCGAGGTCACCCGCCTCGCCTTCGGCACCGACTACGGCCTGCACGACGCCCGTTGGATCTCGCGCTTCCACAGCGACGAGCGGCAGGCCCCGGCCTACCGCGTCGGCCGGGTCTTCCTCGCCGGGGACGCCGCGCACGTCCACTCCCCGGCCGGCGGCCAGGGGATGAACGTCGGTCTCCAGGACGCGGCCAACCTCGGTTGGAAGCTGGCGGCGGTGTTCCAGGGCCACTCCCCCGACAGCCTGCTGGACAGCTATCAGGCGGAGCGCCATCCGGTCGGCAAGACGGTGCTGCGCAGCAGCGGCGCCCTCATCCGGCTCGCGCTGGTGCGCTCCGCCCCCGCCCGGGCGCTGCGCGGCCTCGGCCTCCAGCTCCTCCGGCGGGTGCCGGCACTGCCCCGCCGGGCGATCGGCAATCTCTCCGGCATCGACCTCGCCTACCCGGCAGGCCCCGGTGCCCACCGCCTGGCCGGCCGGCGCGCCCCCGACGTCCACCTCGCCGGCGGCACCCGACTCTACGAACTCCTCCGGCAGGGCAAGTTCGTCCTGATAACCGCCAACCACGAGCCAACAGCGGACAACCCGGCGACGGACGACCCGACATCAGGCACACCCCCGATCCCGACCCCCGCCCCCGATCGGTTCGTCACCGCCTCCTGGGCGAGCGACCGCAAGACGGCCGTCCTGGTCCGCCCCGACGGCTATATCGCCTGGGCCACGGACACCACCACCCCCACCGAGCGCACCACCGAAATCCACACCGCCCTCACCCACTGGACCGGCACCACGACGCCCACCACCATCCCCCAACCCCCGCCCACCACCGCACCTTTCACACCCTCCGGACCCTCGGCACCCTCCGCCCCTTCGACCCCCTCCACCCCGCCCACACCCTCGGCACCCTCCGGACAGATATGACCCACCCACGCGGTGGGCCGCTCGCCCTGGGCCACTTCCCCCGGGCCGCTCACGCCGGGCCACTCCCCAAGCCGTCCGCCCAGGCCGCCCGCTCCCCGGGCGGGGCCCCGTTCCCTCACGGGAGGGTGTGGGGCCGGAGGGGTGGGTGTTCGGACGTAAAGCGAACGCGTACCAACACCCCCCCCCGCGGCCCCCCCCCCCCCCCCCCCCCCG
>NZ_JBHVJX010000006.1:0-29328 GCF_042798755.1 Streptomyces sp. NPDC057743 | reverse complement strand
CGGGGGGCCGCGCACCCGCCGCGGTGGGGGGGGGGGCGGGCGGTGGGGGTGTTCCCCCCACCCCACTCCCGCGCCCCCCCCCCCCCCCGGGCCCCCCCACACCCGGCACCCACCACGGCGAGAGGAAGGCGCACCACCCGGCCCCGAAGCCGTCCCGCCCAACCCCTGAGCCACCAAGCCGCGAGACACGCCCCCGAGCCACGAGCGAGACACGAGCCCACGGCACGAGCCCACGACACGAGCAAGGCACGAGCAAGGCACGAGACGGAGGCGCGAGACGGAGGCACCAGGACACTGAGCGCCCGGATACCGGAGCACCAAGGCACCGGCCCGCCGGCCTTCTCTACGCTGGGCGGCATGCTCATCGCCCGCTCCGCCGCCCTGTTCATCGTCGCCGCGCTCTTCGAGATCGGCGGTGCCTGGCTGGTCTGGCAGGGGGTGCGGGAACACCGGGGCTGGGCCTGGGTCGGCGCCGGGGTGATCGCCCTGGGCCTGTACGGCTTCGTCGCCACGCTCCAGTCGGACGCCCATTTCGGCCGGATCCTCGCCGCGTACGGCGGGGTGTTCGTCGCCGGGTCGCTGCTCTGGGGCATGGCCGCGGACGGCTACCGCCCCGACCGCTGGGACGTCATCGGCGCACTGATCTGCCTCGCCGGCATGGCCGTGATCATGTACGCCCCCCGCGGCCGCTGACCGAACGGGAGCGACCCCGCCCAGGCCCCCGCCCCGGTCCGTCGCACCGGGGACGGCGCCAACTCCCCAGGCACCGAAGCGGCAAGCGCCACACACCCCACCCACCGGCCGCCAACGCACCCTCCACCACTGCATATCCTGATCACAGACGCATCACCCACACCACAGGACGCGTTCCGCACCGCAGGTCGAGCACCACGCTGCCGCCCATGCACCACACCACGGTTCATGCGCCGCGCCACAGTTCGCGTGCCGCACCGCGGCCCGGCTCGCTGTCCACCCACACCGTGTAGAGGGAGAGCAGCATGACCGCCGACACCGCCGGCCTCCGTACCGCCGTCGTCACCGGAGCGAGCAGTGGCATCGGCGCCGCGACCGCCCGGGCCCTGGCCGCCGCCGGTTACCGCGTGGTGCTCACCGCCCGTCGCAAGGACCGGATCGAGGCCCTCGCCGCCGAGTTGCCGCACGCCGAGGCGTACGCGCTCGACGTCACCGACCGCGCCGCCGTCGACACCTTCGCGCGGGAGCTGGACCGCTTCCCCTCCGTCGACGTCCTGGTGAACAACGCCGGTGGCGCGCTCGGCTCGGAGACGGTCGCCACCGGTGACCCGGCCGACTGGCGCGCGATGTACGAGGTCAACGTGCTCGGCGTGCTGCACATGACCCAGGCGCTGCTGCCCGCGCTGACCGCCTCCGGCGACGGCACCGTCGTCGTGCTCTCCTCCACCGCCGGGCACGCGACGTACGAGGGCGGCGGCGGGTACGTCGCCGCGAAGCACGGCGCCCATGTCATCGCCGAGACGCTCCGCCTGGAGCTGTGCGGGCAGCCGGTGCGGGTCATCGAGGTGGCCCCCGGCATGGTCAAGACCGAGGAGTTCGCGACCACCCGCTTCCGCGGCGACACCGACAAGGCGGCCCGGGTCTACGAGGGCGTGGACGCGCCGCTCACCGCGGAGGACGTCGCCGACACCGTCGCCTGGGCGGTCACCCGCCCCCCGCACGTCAACATCGACCTGCTCGTCGTCCGCCCCCGCGCCCAGGCGTCCAACACCAAGGTGCACCGCGGCAATTGAGGCAAGAGCCCGGGGCGGGGCGCCCCAACAGCGCCCCGCCCCAGGCCAGTTCCCACTCCGCCCGGGCCAGTTCCCCCCGCTCCGGACCGACACCCACCCGGACCCACTCGGGAGCGGGCACCCACCCGAGCCGATTCCACATCGGAGCCCGGCCCGGGCCCAGGCAGCCCCCTCAGCCCCAACCCGGGCCGGACAGGGCCCACTCGCCGCGGGGCCAGGCCGACCGAACCACCCCACTCACACCCCACCCCGAGCCAACACACCCCACCCGAGCCAACTCAGGCCCCACCCGGGCCACTCAGGACTGCCCAGGCCCGCCAGCCCCCCGGTGCTCACCCCTTGACGCACACCACCTGCTTGAGCTTGGCGACGACCTCGACCAGGTCCCGCTGCTGGTCCATGACCTTCTCGATCGGCTTGTACGCGCCGGGGATCTCGTCGACGACCCCGGAGTCCTTCCGGCACTCCACACCCCGGGTCTGCTCCTCCAGGTCGCGCGTGGAGAAGCGCTTCTTCGCGGCGTTCCGGCTCATCTTCCGACCGGCGCCGTGCGAGGCGGAGTTGAAGGACGCCGGGTTCCCCAGCCCCCGGACGATGTACGAACCGGTGCCCATCGAGCCGGGGATGATCCCCAGGTCACCGCTGCCGGCCCGGATCGCGCCCTTGCGGGTCACCAGCAGGTCCATGCCGTCGTAGCTCTCCTCCGCCACGTAGTTGTGGTGGCAGGAGATCACCGGCTCGAAGGTCGGCCGGGCCTTGGGGAACTCCTGGCGGACGACGTCCTGGAACAGGGCCATCATCACGTCGCGGTTGTGCCGGGCGTACTCCTGCGCCCAGAACAGGTCGTTGCGGTAGGCCGCCATCTGCGGGGTGTCCGCGATGAAGACCGCGAGGTCGCGGTCGACCAGCCCCTGGTTGTGCGGCAGGTTGCGGGCCTGCTCGATGTGGTGCTCGGCCAGTTCCTTGCCGATGTTGCGGGAGCCGGAGTGCAGCATCAGCCAGACCGCGCCGGTCTCGTCGAGGCAGAACTCGATGAAGTGGTTGCCCGAGCCCAGCGAGCCGAGCTGCTTGGCGGCCCGCTCGTGCCGGAACCTGACCGCCTCGGCGACCCCGTCGAAGCGCGCCCAGAAGTCGTCCCAACCCGCGGTCGCCAGGCCGTGGATCCGGCGCGGGTCGACCGGGTCGTCGTGCATCCCCCGGCCCACCGGGATGGTCCGCTCGATCCGGGAGCGCAGCCGGGACAGGTCGTCGGGCAGGTCGTCGGCGGTGAGCGAGGTCTTGACCGCGCTCATCCCGCAGCCGATGTCCACGCCGACGGCGGCCGGGCAGACCGCGCCGTTCATCGCGATGACGGAGCCGACGGTGGCCCCCTTGCCGAAGTGCACGTCCGGCATGACGGCCAGGCCCTTGATCCACGGCAGCGTGGCGACGTTGCGCAGCTGCTGCATCGCGACGCCCTCCACCGTGGCCGGGTCGGCCCACATCCGGATCGGTACCTGGGCGCCGGGCACTTCGGTGTACGACATGGCTGAACTCTTTCCCCCGGAAATCTTAAAAACGCAATATGCGGACAATACGCCCGATCCTGGACGGCGAGCCGGCGTTCACGGCTCGACGTGCGGTACACATTGTGTCCATCGGCCGCCGCCCGGCGGCAACCACATTTCCGCAGGAGAGGAGCCACGAACGGTGCCGCGCAAATCGTTCGTACCGGGTGCCGCGCTGCTGGTCACCGCAGCCCTGGCCGCCGGCCTCACCGGCTGCTCCGGCGGTTCCGCCACCGACGCCACCGGCGGCGACGGCAAGAGCGGCGACGCCACCGCCGCCAGCCAGTCCGCCCAGCCCGGCCGCTACCAGACCCTGCCGGAGCCCTGCACCCTCCCTGCGCGCAGCACCCTGCGCGACATGCTGCCCGGCGACGGCCAGCAGCCGTCGCAGGCGGACGCGGAGAAGATCCTCGCCGGCCGGGCCGACATCACCTACGACACCGATCGCCGGGTCGGCTGCCAGTGGGCGCGGGAGACCACCGCGGGCACCCGCCACCTCACGCTCGACATCCAGCGCGTGGTCTCGTACGACGCCGCGGTCAGCGACGACGACCGGGCGCAACAGCTCTACTCCGACAAGGAGAAGGCCGCCAAGATCCCGTCCGCCGGCGCCGAGGCCGCCTCGCCCTCGGCGTCCCCGAAGGACCAGCCCTCGGACCAGCCCAAGCCCGGGGACAGCGCCGCGGGCAAGGACACCGGCAAGGACACCGGCGGGAAGAAGGCGGACGGTTCGGCGAACCAGGGCTCGCCGTCGGCCAGCCCGTCCGACACCCCCTCCGCCCCGGCGTCGAACCCCGACGGCTCGCTCGCGCCGCGCGTCCTGGACGGCCTCGGCGACGCGGGTTTCCTCAACGACCAACTGATCACCGCCGACTCCGGCGTGCACCGCGACATCACTGTGGTCTTTCGCACGTCGAACGTCATCGTGACGCTCACCTACGACCAGTGGTCCACGGACAAGACGCGGCTGCCGGAAAGCCAGGAACTGCAGGACAAGGCCCGTTCCCTGGCCGGCGAACTGGCCGACAGCCTCAGCGAATAGCGCCGTAAGGGCGGATCACGCCGAAGAGGAAACTGGCCCCGGTTTCGCCCGATTCGCCCCGTTGACCAATCGCCGCGAAACGACCACTCGCCTCGCTCCGCCGCGTACCGTGCCCTTGGACCCGTCCCGACCGGTGGGGCGGGTCGTCACGCTCCACAAGGGTCCGCAACGACTCGACGACGACGAACAGCGAAGGAACCATGCACCGATCAGCCAAGCGACTCGCCAGCCTCCTCACCTGCGCAGCAGTTCCGGTGCTGCTCGTCGCCGGGTGCTCCGGCTCGGACGGCAAGAGCTCCGGTGGCAGCACTCCCTCCGGCTCGTCCAGCGCCGCGGGTTCCCCGTCGCCGACCGTCGCGGCGGCGAAGTTCAAGAAGCTGCCGAACGCCTGCGAGGCGTTCTCCAAGGACACCATCAACAAGATGCTGCCCAAGGTGAAGGACGCGGCCGGCACCCAGGGCAAGTCCACCGACGCCAACGCCCGCGGGGCCTGCTCCTGGAGCAGCTCGGACGAGCAGGGCGTGGACGGCACCCAGTTCCGCTGGCTGGACGTCGCCTACCAGCGCTACGACTCCGACCCGACCGTCGGCTCCGGCGACAAGCGCGCCACGGACTTCTACACCCAGCAGATCAACGACGCCAAGGGCACCCAGGGCGCCAAGAAGGTCAACGCCGTGGCGACCACCGGCACCGGTGACGCGGCCACCGCCATCACCTACGACATCTCCAAGGACGACAACGACTTCAAGAACACGACGGTCGTGGCGCGCACCGCCAACATCGTCGTGACGGTCAACTACAACGGCGCGGGCATGGCCGGGGCCGACTCCCCCAACGGCAACGACCTGCTGAAGGCCGTCCAGGCCGCCGCCAAGGAGGCCGTCGCCGCGGTGGCCAAGGCCAACGGCGCCTGATCCACCACCGGACCGTCGGAGGAAGGAATCCCTCCGACGGTCCGTGCGGCAAGCGGCTCTGCCCCAGCGGGAGTTGGCACCCCAGGAGCCCTAGGGCGCTTCTGACGGATCTCCGTGGAGGAAGGAGCGGCGTCTGGTGCGTGCGATCGCAAGGCGCCGGGATGGCTTCATAGCGGAGCTATGGGGGCATTTCGGCAACGCCGCGAGCGTGCGTGCCAGACGCCGCGACGCCGCGGAGATCCGTCAGAAGCGCCCTAGGCGCCCTGGCCGTCCAAAGCGCCCTTGGCCGCCTCCTCCGCCTTCTCCTTGCGCTTGCGGTCCCACTCCTCCCAGCCCAACAGGGCGACGCCGACGGCGAAGATGCCGGCGTAGGCGGGCGACGACAGGTCGACGAAGTTGTGCAGCACGCCCCAGGCGCCGTCGGAGAAGACCTGCCCGACGAAGCCCAGGCCGCCCTGGAGCATGACGATGAAACCGATGATTCCCCTCATACGGCCATCGTGACGGGTTCGGCCCCGGGAACCCTCGTTCCCGGGGCCGAACCCGTTCTCGCTCTCAAGGAGGAGCCGCCGCCTTCGGGGCTCCCTTGCTCAGCCGCCCAGCAGCGCCCGGACCCGGTCCGCGCCCACCGCGAGCAGCAGCGTGGGCAGCCGGGGGCCGGTGTCGCGGCCGACCAGGAGGTTGTAGAGCAGGGCGAAGAAGGCGCGCTGGGCGACCTTCAGCTCCGGGGTCGGCTTGGCCTCCGGGGTGAGGCCCGCCTGGACCTTCGGGACGCCGTAGACCAGCGTGGTCAGGCCGTCCAGCGACCAGTGGTCGTCCAGGCCGTCCAGCAGCAGCCGCAGCGCGCCGCGGGACTGGTCGTCCAGGGAGGCCAGCAGCTCGGCGTCCGGCTCGCTGCGGACGACGGTGCGCTGGTCGGCGGGGACCTGGGTGGTGATCCAGTGCTCCGCCTTGTCGAGCCGCGGCCGGGTCTCGTCCAGGGACGCGACCGGGTGCTCCGGGTCCAGCTCGCTCAGGATGCGCAGGGTCTGCTCGTCGTGGCCGCCGGTGATGTCCACGACGGAGGCCAGCGTGCGGTACGGCAACGGGCGGGGCGTGCGCGGCAGTTCACCGGCGGCGGTGCCGATCGCCCGGGCGTACGCCGCGGCGTCCGCGGGCTGCGCGGTGCCGTCCGCGACCTTGGCGACCAGCTTGTCCCACTCGTCGTAGAGCCGCTGGATCTCCTGGTCGAAGGCGATCTTGAAGGACTGGTTGGGCTTGCGGCGGGCGTACAGCCAGCGCAGCAGCGGCGCCTCCATGATCTGCAACGCGTCGCCCGGAGTGGGCACCCCGCCCTTGGACGAGGACATCTTCGCCATGCCGCTGATGCCGACGAAGGCGTACATCGGGCCGATCGGCTGCTCGCCGCCGAACACCTCGCGGACGATCTGGCCGCCGACGACGAACGACGAGCCGGGCGAGGAGTGGTCCACGCCGGACGGCTCGAAGACCACGCCCTCGTAGGCCCAGCGCATCGGCCAGTCGACCTTCCAGACCAGCTTGCCGTGGTCGAACTCGCGCAGCGCCACGGTCTCGGAGTGGCCGCAGGCGACGCACTCGTAGGTCAGGTCGGTGGTCGCGTCGTCGTAGCCGATGACCTTGGTGAAGTCCTTGTTGCAGACCGTGCAGTAGGGCTTGTACGGGTAGTAGCCCGCGCCGCCGGCGCTGCCGTCGTCCTCGGTGGCCGCGCCGGAGCCCTCGGCCGCCTCCAACTCCGCAGCCTCCAAGGCGGCATCGGGCTTTTGCTGCTGCTTCTTCGGCTTGCCGGTCGCCTTGTCCTTGGTGCGGTAGCGGTCCAGGACGGCGTCGATCTCGTTGCGGTGCTTCATCGCGTGCAGGACCTGCTCGCGGTAGGCGCCGGAGGTGTACTGCGCGGTCTGGCTGACGCCGCGGTACGTAACGCCCAGCTCCGCCAGCGCCTCCTCCATGGCGGCCCGGAAGTGGTCGGCCCAGTTGGCGTGGGTGCTGCCGGGCGGGGCCGGCACCGCGGTCAGCGGCTTGCCGATGTGCTCCTCCCAGGACGGGTCGATGCCGGCCGGGACCTTGCGGTACCGGTCGTAGTCGTCCCAGCTCAGGATGTGCACACAGGCGTGGCCGCGGCGGCGGATCTCGTCGGCGACCAGGTGCGGGGTCATCACCTCGCGGAGGTTGCCGAGGTGGATCGGGCCGGACGGGCTCAGGCCCGAGGCGACGACGATCCCCGGTGCGGAAGCGCCTGATGTCACTTTGCCGGGGGCGCGGCGCTCCGCCTCGGCAATGACCTCGTCCGCGAACCTGGAGACCCAGTCGGTCTCGGTGCTCTGCTGAGCCACGATCGGCCCTTCCTCTTCCTGGTGTTCTGCCCGGTACTTTCCCGATGCGCCCACCCGCGCCCCCACGGCGCCGCGCTCTGACACCCGCTGCGCGGGCGGAACGGTCCGGACGGGCACAAGCCTGACGCCGCCCATTGTCCCAGACGCCCGCCGCCCGGAAATTCAGTGGTGGTGCCGTGGGATACTCGGGGCAAACCCTTTCCACCCCAACGGAACGGCAGCTCAATGGCCTCGGTCACCTCCCTGTCAGCTACGGTCAACCAGCGCGTCGCGGACGCCCTCTCGGCAGCCCTGCCGGAGGCCGGCGCCGCGGACCCGCTGCTGCGACGTAGCGACCGGGCCGACTTCCAGGCCAACGGGCTGCTCGCGCTGGCCAAGAAGCTGGGGGGCAACCCGCGGGAGCTGGCCGGCAAGGTCGTCGATCAGCTCGGCTCCGACGACGTTTTGGCCCAGGTCGAGGTCTCCGGCCCCGGCTTCCTCAACCTCACCGTCGCGGACTCGGCGATCACCGGCACGCTCGCCGAGCGCGCCGCCGACGACCGGCTCGGCGTGCCGCGCGCGGCCACCACCGGCACCACGGTCATCGACTACGCGCAGCCCAACGTCGCCAAGGAGATGCACGTCGGCCACCTGCGGTCGGCGGTGATCGGCGACGCCCTGCGCAACATGCTGGACTTCACCGGCGAGAAGACCATCGGCCGCCACCACATCGGCGACTGGGGCACGCAGTTCGGCATGCTCATCCAGTACCTGATCGAGAACCCGGACCAGCTCGCGCCGGCCGCCGACACCGACGGCGACCAGGCGATGAGCAACCTCAACCGCGTCTACAAGGCGTCCCGCGCGGTCTTCGACGCCGACGAGGAGTTCAAGGAGCGGGCGCGCAAGCGGGTCGTCGCGCTGCAGTCCGGCGACGAGCAGACCCTCGCCCTGTGGCAGCGGTTCGTGGACGAGTCGAAGGTCTACTTCTACTCGGTCTTCGAGAAGTTGGACATGGAGATCCGCGACGAGGAGATCGTCGGCGAGTCCGCGTACAACGCGATGATGGCCGAGACCGCGCGGCTGCTGGAGGAGTCCGGCGTCGCCGTGCGCTCCGAGGGCGCGCTGGTCGTCTTCTTCGACGAGATCAAGGGCAAGGACGACAAGCCGGTCCCGCTGATCGTGCAGAAGGCGGACGGCGGCTTCGGCTACGCGGCCAGCGACCTCTCCGCGATCCGCAACCGCGTCTTCGACCTCGACGCCACCACGCTGCTGTACGTCGTGGACGTCCGCCAGTCGCTGCACTTCAAGATGGTCTTCGAGACGGCCCGCCGGGCGGGCTGGCTGGGCGACCAGGTCAAGGCCCACAACATGGGCTACGGCACGGTGCTCGGCGCGGACGGCAAGCCGTTCAAGACCCGCGAGGGCGAGACGGTGCGGCTGCAGGACCTGCTCGACGAGGCCGTCCAGCGCGCCGCCGAGGTGGTCCGCGAGAAGGCCCAGGACCTCACCGAGGACGAGATCCAGGAGCGCGCCGCGCAGGTCGGCATCGGCGCGGTGAAGTACGCGGACCTGTCCACGTCGCCGAGCCGCGACTACAAGTTCGACCTGGACCAGATGGTCTCGCTCAACGGCGACACCTCCGTCTACCTCCAGTACGCCTACGCGCGCATCCAGTCGATCCTGCGCAAGGCCGGCGAGACCCGGCCGACCGCCCACCCGGAGCTCGAACTCGCCCCGGCCGAGCGGGCGTTGGGCCTGCACCTGGACGCGTTCGGCGACACCGTCGCCGAGGCCGCGGCGGAGTACGCCCCGCACAAGCTGGCCGCGTACCTCTACCAGCTCGCGTCGCTCTACACGACCTTCTACGACCAGTGCCCGGTGCTGAAGGCGGACACCGGGCAGCAGGTGGAGAACCGCCTCTTCCTGTGCGACCTGACCGCCCGCACCCTGCACAAGGGCATGGCGCTGCTGGGCATCCGCACCCCCGAGCGGCTGTAGGCGCCCGCCCCACCTTGCAACGCCCGGGCCCCGTACCGCACTTCGCGGTACGGGGCCCGGGCGTTCACGCGCCGTCCGGGACCTCGGTGACCGCGCCGTCCGGCCCGCGCCGGATCCGCACCCACGCCTTCTTGTCGAGCGAGTACCCGTACTGCGGCCGGCCCCCATCGCCACTGGTGCCAAACGGCTGCTTGCCGTCGTCGCCGATGGTCATCGTCCCGTGCCGGCCGCCGCTGGACCAGGCCAACTCCAGGTACCAGCGCACATGGTGGTCCTTGACGGTCGCGTGGACGGAGAAGGTCTCCGGGTCGTGCGCGCTCCGAGTCGCCGGAGGGCACCCACGGGTACCGGGCGCACGAGCTGGGCGTGCTGTTCTCCAACCACACGATGGACGGCAGCGTGGGCGGCTGGGCCCACCCGAAGCTGCCCAACGGCGGCGTCTACGTGGACAGTTCGGCCTTCGTCACCTACTGGCAGACCCACCCGGCCGACGCCCTGGTGTGGTGAGCCAGGTGGTGCGGTGACCCGGTGGTGCGGCGCCACTCGCACCACACCACTGCCCCTCGTACCGAAAATTTCCCCTTCACGACACGAAGGTCGCGCAGCGTCACTAGCCTGAGGCACTAAGTGAGACCGTACTCGGATTTTGTACGGGTTCGTACGGGGTCATTCCGGGTGGGCGTGGGGAGTTAGGCCAGCATGAACTCCAGGAAGCAGCAACGGAAGAAGAACGTCTCCACCATGCGCATGCTGGGCGCCCAACTACAGGCGGCCCGCAAGGCGGCGGGCTACACCCAACGCTCCCTCGCCCAGGAGGCCCTCGTCGACGAGGAGACGATCGCCTCGATCGAACAGGGCAGGCGGCCGCTGCTGCTCGACCTCGCCCGCACCCTGGACGAACTCCTCGACACCAAGGGCCTGTTGGTCGCCGGCGTCGAGAACTTGCCGGAGATCGACCAGTTCCCGCTCTACGCGGAGCAGTACATGGTGCATGAGCGGGAGGCGATCTCGCTGTGCTGGTACGACAACGCGGTGTTGCCCGGCCTGCTCCAGACCAGGGAGTACGCGCGGGCGGTGCTGCGCGAGCGCGTACCGGCGTACGACGAGGACGAGTTGGAGACCAAGACGGCGGCCCGCATCGACCGCCAAGCGATCCTGCAACGCAAGTGCCCGCCAACGATGAGCTTCATCGTGTGGGAACCGGTGCTCCACCTCGGCATCGGGGGCCCGACGGTCCGCCGCAATCAGCTCCGCCACCTGCGCGAGTGCGCCGAACTCCCGGGCCTGTCCCTCCAGTTCCTCCCGATGCGCACCGCCGCGCATGCCGGACTGGACGGCCCTTTCATCCTCCTGGAGACGCCCGACCACCAGCACCTGGCCTATACCGAGGGCCATCGCGGCAGTCAGTGGGTGGCCGACCCTGACGAGGTGTCCGTTCTGGCGCGCAAGTATGCGATGCTGCGGTCACAGGCCCTGACGCCTCACGAATCCAAGGGTTTGCTCGACCGTCTGCTAGGAGTCAAATGAGCACCGCACTTGAGTGGTTCAAGTCGACCTACAGCGGCAGCGAAGGCGGCGCCTGCCTCGAAGTCGCCTACGCCTGGCGCAAGTCCAGCTACAGCAGCGATGAGGGCGGCCAGTGCGTCGAGGTCGCCGCCTGCCCCCACGCCATCCACGTCCGCGACTCCAAGAACGCCCCGGAGGACGGCCCCACCTTCGCCGTCTCCCCGGCGGCCTGGGCGGCGTTCACCACGTACGCCGCCACCCGCTGAGCGGGGCCTCGGCCAGCAGCGCGACGAACGCGTCGTCTGCGTCCTCACCCACGACGACGCGGTCCGCGACTGCGCCTGACGCCTCGTGCGGGGCGCGCGGGCGCGGTCGCGGAGCCGTCATCGGCGCCGGCTAGCCCAGCTTCTGCGCGACCTCCGTCGCCCAGTAGGTGAGGATCATCTGGGCGCCGGCCCGCTTGATGCCGGTCAGGGTCTCCAGAATCGCCTTGTCGCGGTCGATCCAGCCCTTCTCGGCCGCCGCCTCGACCATCGCGTACTCGCCGGAGATCTGGTACGCGGCGACCGGCACGTCCACCTCGTCCGCGATCTTCGCCAGCACGTCGAGGTAGGGCAGCGCCGGCTTGACCATGACCATGTCGGCGCCCTCGTCGAGGTCGAGCGCCAACTCCCGCAGCGACTCACGGAGGTTGGCCGCATCCTGCTGGTAGGTCTTCCGGTCGCCCCGCAGCGACGAGCCGACCGCCTCGCGGAACGGGCCGTAGAACGCCGAGGAGTACTTGGCGGTGTAGGCGAGGATCGACACGTCCTCGTGGCCGGTCTGGTCCAACGCGTCCCGGATGACGCCGACCTGACCGTCCATCATGCCGCTGGGGCCCACCACGTGGGCGCCGGCGTCGGCCTGGACCTGCGCCATCTCGGCGTACCGCTCCAGGGTCGCGTCATTGTCGACCCGCCCCTGGGCGTCCAGCACCCCGCAGTGGCCGTGGTCGGTGTACTCGTCCAGGCACAGGTCCGACATGATCACCAGGTCGTCGCCGACCTCGGCCCGCACGTCCCGGAGCGCGATCTGGAGGATGCCGTCCGGGTCGGTGCCCGCGGTGCCCGCCGCGTCCTTCTTGGCGTCCTCGGGCACGCCGAACAGCATGATGCCGGAGACCCCGGCCTCGACCGCCTCGACCGCGGCCTTGCGCAGGGTGTCCCGGGTGTGCTGGACGACGCCCGGCATGGCGGCGAGCGGTACCGGCTCGGTGATGCCCTCGCGCACGAAGGCGGGGAGGATGAGGTCGGCCGGATGCAGGCGGTGCTCGGCGACCATCCGCCGCATGACGGGGGTGGTGCGCAGCCGGCGCGGCCGCGCCCCCGGATAGCTTCCGTACTTCGTCATGCCCTCCACGCTACGCCCGCCCCACGCCTGCCTTTGCCGACGTGACGTCGGCCGCCGGGGGCGGCGAGACGGGCACACATGCGGAAGGGCGCCCCCGCAAAAGGGGCGCCCTTCGTCGCGTGCGTACCGCTCAGCTACGGGCCCGCCGGCGCGAGCCCGGCCGCCGCTCGCTGGGGCGGGTGACCGGGTCCCCGGCCTCGATCGCGGCATCGCGGCGCGCGGCCCCGAAGTCCGCGAGCGCCTCGGCCAGTTTGTGCACCGACGGCTCGGGCGACATCACGTCGACCCGCAGCCCGTGCTCCTCGGCGGTCTTGGCGGTGGCCGGGCCGATGCAGGCGATCACGGTCACGTTGTGCGGCTTGCCGGCGATGCCGACGAGGTTCCGCACGGTCGAGGACGAGGTGAACAGGACCGCGTCGAAGCCGCCGCCCTTGATCGCCTCGCGGGTTTCGGCCGGCGGCGGCGAGGCGCGCACCGTCCGGTAGGCGGTGACGTCGTCGACCTCCCAGCCCAGCTCGATCAGGCCGGCCACCAGGGTCTCGGTGGCGATGTCGGCGCGCGGCAGGAAGACCCGGTCGATCGGGTCGAAGACCGGGTCGTAGGGCGGCCAGTCCTCCAGCAGGCCGGCCGCGGACTGCTCGCCGGACGGCACCAGGTCGGGCTTCACACCGAAGGCGACCAGCGCCTTGGCGGTCTGCTCGCCGACCGCCGCGACCTTGATGCCGGCGAACGCCCGGGCGTCCAGCCCGTATTCCTCGAACTTCTCCCGGACCGCCTTGACGGCGTTGACCGAGGTGAAGGCGATCCACTCGTAGCGGCCGGTGACCAGGCCCTTGACCGCGCGCTCCATCTGCTGCGGGGTGCGCGGCGGTTCGACGGCGATGGTCGGGACCTCGTGCGACACCGCGCCGTAGGAGACCAACTGGTCGGAGAGCGAGGCGGCCTGCTCCTTGGTCCGCGGGACCAGCACCCGCCAACCGAAGAGCGGCTTGTTCTCGAACCACGAGAGCTGGTCGCGCTGGGCGGCGGCGCTGCGCTCGCCGACCACGGCTATGACGGGCTGCCCGCCGTCCGGCGACGGCAGCACCTTGGCGGCCTTGAGGACCTGGGCGACGGTGCCCAGCGTGGCGGTCCAGGTGCGCTGCCGGGTGGTGGTGCCGGCGACCGTGACGGTCATCGGGGTGTCCGGCTTGCGGCCTGCGGCCACCAGCTCACCGGCGGCCGCGGCCACCGAGTCCAGGCTGGTGGAGACCACCGCGGTGGCGTCGCTGGTGCCCAGCTCGCTCCAGCAGCGCTCGTCGGCGCTGCGGGCGTCGATGAAGCGCACGTCGGTGCCCTCGGCGTCGCGCAGCGGCACCCCGGCGTAGGCGGGCACGCCGACCGCGGCCGCGATGCCGGGCACGACCTCGAAGACGATGCCCTCGGCAGCACAGGCCAGCATCTCCTCGGCGACATTGCCGTCGAGCCCGGGGTCGCCGGCCACCGCACGGACGACCCGCTTGCCGGCCCGCGCGGCCGCCATGACAAGATTGGCGGTGTCCCGAAGGGCTGAAACGCCCGTGGGACTGCCGGGGATTGACGCCTCGTCAGCTGACGCCTGCAACGGGGTGTCCACCTGCGCACGTGCATGCACACGCACGACGTCCAGGACCTGCGGGTCGGCGATGAGGACGTCGGCGGAGGCCAGTGCCTCCACGGCGCGCAGCGTCAGCAGGCCCGGGTCTCCCGGCCCGGCACCCAGGAAGGTGACCTGACCGGAGGCGGAGTGGTTTGGGGCGGTGGGGTTCAAAGTGCTCGCTCCCCCATAAGACCGGCCGCGCCCTTAGCGAGCATCTCGACGGCGAGTTCCCGGCCCATGGCGAGCGGGATCGATGCGTCGTCAAGAGAGGCAGGTACGTGCCCGGTGGTGGACAGCTGCACCAGCGTGCTGCCGTCGGTCGTGCCGACGACACCGCGCAGGTGCATTTCGGTGACAGCCTGCTCGTCAGCCTGGACGTCGGCCAGCGCCGCCACGGGGGCGGAGCAGCCGGCCTCCAGGGCGGCGAGCAGGGAGCGCTCGGCCGTCACGGCGGCCCGGGTTGCCGGGTCGTCGAGCTCGGCGAGCGCGGCGATGAGGTCCGCGTGTGTGGCGGCGACCTCGATCGCCAGTGCCCCCTGGCCGGGGGCGGGCAAAACCACGTCGGGCGACAGCAGTTGCGTCGCCTCGTCGATCCGACCGATCCGGGTGAGACCGGCGGCGGCCAGCACGACCGCGTCCAGCTCACCGTTCTCGACGAAGCCGATCCGGGTGTCGACGTTCCCCCGGACCGGAACGGTCTCGATGCGCTTGCCCAGGACCTTGGCCCAGGCGTTGAGCTGCGCCATCCGCCGGGGCGAACCGGTGCCCACCCGGGCGCCGTCGGGCAGCTCCTCGAAGGTGAGCTGGTCCCGGGCGATCAGCGCGTCCCGCGGGTCCTCGCGCACGGGTATGGCGGCCAGCACCAACTCCGCCGGCTGCGCGGTCGGCAGGTCCTTGAGCGAGTGGACGGCGAAGTCGATCTCGTCGGCCAGCAGCGCGTCGCGCAGCGCGGAGACGAAGACGCCGGTGCCGCCGATCTGCGCCAGGTGCTCGCGGGAGGTGTCGCCGTAGGTGGTGATCTCCACCAGTTCGACGGGGCGGCCGGTCAGCGCGCGCACCGCCTCGGCCACCAGCCCGGATTGGGCCATGGCCAGCTTGCTGCGCCGGGTGCCCAGGCGCAGGGTGCTTCTCGTACTGTCGGTCATGCCCGCTCCCGTGCTGCTTCGTTCCGGCCTGCCTGGGCGCCAGTCCGGGTGTCGGCCCTGCTGACGGCGGCGACCGTCTGCGGGTCGAGGTCGAACAGTTCCCGCAGCGCGTCCGCGTACCCGGCGCCGCCGGGCTCGCTGGCCAGCTGCTTGACCCGCACGGTGGGCGCGTGCAACAGCTTGTCGACGACCCGCCGGACGGTCTGGGTGATCTCCGCGCGCTGCTTGTCGTCGAGGTCGGGGAGGCGGCCCTCCAGCCGGCCCATCTCGCTGCTGACGACGTCCGCGGCCATGGTGCGCAGGGCGACCACGGTGGGGGTGATGTGCGCGGCCCGCTGGGCGGCGCCGAACGCGGCGACCTCATCGGCGACGATGCCGCGGACCGTGTCCACGTCGGCGGCCATCGGGCCCGCCGACGGAGTCGGCTGGTCGGACACCGTGGCGGACGCCTCGGCCAGCGACTCGATGTCGACCAGGTGCGCCCCGTCGATCCCGTGCACCGCCGCGTCGACGTCGCGCGGCATGGCGAGGTCGAGCAGCCACATCCGGTCGGTGCGCCCGGAGAGCGCCGCCGTGATCTGCTCTCCGGTCAGCAGCAGCCCGGCCGCGCCCGTACACGAGATCACGATCTCGGCACGGGCCAACTGGGCCGCGACGGCGTCCATCGCGACCGCGCGGGCGGTCAGCCCGGTGCCGGCGCCCGGCCCGCCGGGCTCGGTGAGGATCTGTACCAGCCGCTCGGCGCGGGCCACCGTCCGGTTGGCGACGGCCAGTTCACCGACGCCGTTACGGGCGAGGGTGGTGGCGGCCAGCGACGACATCGAGCCGGCGCCGATCACCAGCGCCCGCTTGCCGCGCGCCCAGCCGGCGACGTCCGCGCCGCCGGCGAGCTGCTCCAGGCCGAAGGTGACCAGCGACTGGCCGGCCTTGTCGATCCCGGTCTCGCTGTGCGCGCGCTTGCCGACCCGCAGGGCCTGCTGGAAGAGGTCGTTGAGCAGCCGCCCGGCGGTGTGCTGCTCCTGGGCGACGGCCAGCGCGTCCTTGATCTGGCCGAGGATCTGGCCCTCGCCGACCACCATCGAGTCCAGCCCGCAGGCCACCGAGAAGAGGTGGTGGACGGCGCGGTCCTCGTAGTGGACGTACAGGTGCGGGGTCAGCTCCTCCAGGCCGACGCCGCAGTGGCGGGCCAGGAGGGTGGACAGCTCGGCGACGCCGGCGTGGAACTTGTCCACGTCCGCGTAGAGCTCGATGCGGTTGCAGGTGGAGAGCACCGCGGACTCGGTGGCCGGCTCCGCCGACACCACGTCCTGAAGCAGCTTGCCGCGGCTCTCCGGAGCGAGCGCGGCCCGCTCCAACACGCTCACCGGCGCGCTGCGGTGGCTCAATCCGACGACGAGGAGGCTCATGCCGGCATCACGGCGGGCACGTCCCCGTCGGGTCCCTTGCGTTCGGTCGCGACAGCCGCCGCGGAGGCCGGGGCGGCCGCCGGGCTGCCCTCCGGGGCCGGGCCGGTCTCCTCGCCCGCCTTGCGCTGCTCGTGGAAGGCGAGGATCTGCAGCTCTATGGACAGGTCGACCTTGCGGACGTCCACCCCGTCGGGGACGGAGAGCACGGTCGGCGCGAAGTTGAGGATCGAGGTGACACCGGCGGCGACCAGCCGCTCACAGACCTGCTGGGCGGCGCCGGCCGGCGTGGCGATCACGCCGATCGAGACGCCGTTGTCCCGGATGATCTGCTCCAGCTCGTCGGTGTGCTGGACCGGGATGCCTGCGACCGGCTTGCCGGCCATCGCCGGGTCCGCGTCGATCAGCGCGGCGACCCGGAAGCCCCGGGAGGCGAAACCACCGTAATTGGCGAGCGCGGCGCCGAGGTTACCGATACCGACGATGACGACGGGCCAGTCCTGGGTGAGGCCGAGCTCCCGCGAGATCTGGTACACGAGGTACTCCACGTCGTAGCCGACGCCGCGGGTCCCGTAGGAGCCGAGGTAGGAGAAGTCCTTGCGCAGCTTCGCGGAGTTGACTCCCGCCGCGGCCGCGAGCTCCTCGGAGGAGACCGTGGGAACCGAGCGCTCGGAGAGCGCGGTCAGTGCACGCAGATACAGCGGTAGCCGGGCGACGGTGGCCTCGGGGATGCCTCGGCTTCGGGTCGCCGGTCGGTGAGTTCGGCCAGTTGCCACGGTGCTCCTGCGGGTAGAGCGGGGCTGCGGGCGGCCGTCAGAAACCCGACCGCCCTGTCTCTTGCAGGCTATGTCTTTGTGAACGCGTGCACAAAGATGGTGTCCGCTTTGTCCGGGCAAAGTGATGGGGCTCACGCAGCTTTTACGGGGGTCCGCGGAACCAACTCCACCGTCACACCGTTCACGCGCGCCACCGGCACTTCGCGGCAGCACCGACGGGAGCACGCGCCCTCACTCCTCACCGCTATACCCCCGGAAACCTACAAATCGCCCATCGATGGTAAGCGAAACGACCGCTCCGGAGCTCCCCCTCGGACCCGGCACAATGACCCCATGGCCCCCTTGTTCAGCCGCACCCCCCGCAAGAGCCCCGCCGACCGGATGGTCACCCTGGTCGGGAAGCCGGGCTGCCACCTCTGCGACGACGCCCAGGCCGTGATCGAGAAGGTCTGCGCGGAAACCGGTGCGTCCTGGGAGAAGAAGGACATCACCGAGGACGCCGAACTGCACCGCAAGTACTGGGAGCAAATTCCGGTCGTCCTCGTCGACGGCGCCCAGCACGACTTCTGGCGGGTCGATCCCCAGCGACTGCGCACCGCACTGGGCGCCTGAGCGCCCCGCCCGCGCAGATCACCCCTGCTCGCGGGCCCTGCGGATGGCCGTAACGCAACCGTCGAGCGCCCCAGTGCCTCCGGACACGCGCCCGTAACCGGATGCACCGAACAAACTGGCTACGCTAGCCGCATGGCCCGCCCGTCGCCCGCCCATCGCCCTGATCGGAGCCCCGCCGGGGCACTCTTCCCCACGGGGTGGTTCACCCGCCGCAGACGACCCGCCACCGCACGCAGCGTGCTGGCCGGCGAGGCCGCGGCCGAGGCCGCCCGGAAGTCGTCGCAGGAGGCGCCGCCCGCCGAGGAGCCGACCGAGCCGGAGTTCCCGGTCGTCGGCGACGCCAGCGCGGCCGCCTTCTTCGACCTCGACAACACGATCATGCAGGGCGCCGCCCTCTTCCACTTCGGCCGCGGCCTGTACAAGCGGCACTTCTTCCACAAGCGCGACCTGGCCCGCTTCGCCTTCCAACAGGTCTACTTCCGGCTGGCCGGCGAGAACTCCGAGGACATGGCGGACGTCCGCAACCGCGCGCTCTCCATCGTCCAGGGCCACCGCGTCGCCGAACTCATGAGCATCGGCGAGGAGATCTACGACGAGTACATGGCCGAGCGCGTCTGGCCCGGCACCCGCGCGCTCGCCCAGGCCCACCTCGACGCCGGCCAGAAGGTGTGGTTGGTGACCGCCGCGCCCGTGGAGACCGCGACGATCATCGCCCGCCGGCTGGGCCTGACCGGCGCGCTGGGCACCGTCGCCGAGTCCGTCGGCGGCGTCTACACCGGCAAGTTGGTGGGCGAGCCGCTGCACGGACCGGCCAAGGCGGAGGCGGTCCGCGCGCTGGCCGCCGCCGAGCACCTCGACCTCTCGCACTGCGCCGCGTACAGCGATTCGGCCAACGACATCCCGATGCTCTCGCTCGTCGGCCACCCCTACGCGATCAACCCCGACACCCGGCTGCAGAGGCACGCCCGGGAGCACGGCTGGCGGGTGCGCGACTACCGAACGGGCCGCAAGGCGGTGCGGATCGGCATCCCGGCGGCCGCCGGGGTGGGCGCGCTCGCGGGCGGCGCGGCCGCCGCCGTGGCCCTCCAGCGCCGCCGCCGCTGACCGTCCTTGATCACCGGGCCCGGCGGCGGACCATCCGCACTCCCTACCCCCGCCGGTGCCCCGTCAGTCCCTTTCCTGGCGGTTAACCACAACACGCCCTTCAACCAGGCAGATTGCGCTCCCTTCCGATCAATAGTTGTCCAGTAATCGATACTTGATCCGCCACCAATCGGACACGGACCGTAAGTAATCGATGATTTGAGCAACTGGGTGTAGCGCTGCCTGTACGAAGCGTTATTCTCCTCAGACGCATTCCGGAACCCACACGTCCCTACGACGAGTGAACGGTCCCGCACTGCACGTGATGGAAGCTCTGCCTCTGGGAGTCCCGTGTACCCACACGTCGGGGTTGACGCCTCGGGCCTGGCTACGCTGCGTACGACGCTCGTCGACCACCTGCGCAGTTTTGTCCCCACCGCGTACGCCGTCCCCGCATTCGCCACAGCCGTCCCCACCGGCCCCTGCTACGCGCTGGCCGACGGGAGCGCTACGGTCGGCAAGGCCGCCACCGCCGGCAGGAACCGCCGCGCCGGCACCGCCACCGCGCGACGCCCCGCGGACAGCGACAGCCGTCGCATGATGGACCTCGTCGAACGTGCCCAGGCCGGCGAGGCCGACGCCTTCGGCCGGCTCTACGACCAGTACGCCGACACGGTGTACCGCTACATCTACTACCGCGTGGGCGGCCGCGCCACGGCCGAGGACCTCACCAGTGAGACCTTCCTCCGCGCCCTGCGCCGCATCGGCACGTTCACCTGGCAGGGCCGTGACTTCGGCGCCTGGCTGGTGACCATCGCCCGCAACCTCGTCGCCGACCACTTCAAGTCCTCCCGCTTCCGCCTGGAAGTCACCACCGGAGAGATGCTCGACGCCAACGAGGTCGAGCGCAGTCCCGAGGACTCGGTCCTCGAATCCCTCTCCAACGCCGCCCTGTTGGAGGCGGTACGCAAGCTCAACCCCCAACAGCAGGAATGCGTCACCCTGCGGTTCCTCCAGGGCCTCTCGGTCGCCGAGACCGCCCGCGTGATGGGGAAGAACGAGGGCGCCATCAAGACCCTCCAGTACCGGGCCGTCCGCACCCTGGCACGGCTCCTTCCCGAAGACGCCCGCTAACGCACGCTGATGTCTGCCCCTCTCCGACATCCCCAACACCCCGCCCGCCACTCACCGTTGGTGACCGGCCATGCCCCGACGGTCAGATCATCGTGAGTGCGTAACCCGTGTGCCGCGCCGCTCGTTGTGCGGAATGCAGGCTCCACGCGGTCACGCCATGTCCGCTGCCTCTCACTCGTTCGAGTGGCCACGGACAGACGGCGTGCAACCATCCGGCCCGTCTGGATAGTCAAAGCCAGTCCGGGGAGTCGAGCGGGATGACGAGAGGAGGTGCCGCCCGTGATCGCGAATGTATCGGTGCACCGGCGGGCCAACGCCTTCGCCCAGGCCCTGGAGGAGCAGGAGCTCAAGGGCGCGGCGACCGAGGACCAGGTCGACAATCCGGCCCAAGCGCCGGTAGACGCACGGCTGTTGGCGGTCGCCGACGGCCTCGGGGAGCTCCCGAGGCCGGAGATGGCAGCCGAGGTCAAGACTGTCCAACGTGCCCAGCTCGTCGCCGCGATGGAGGCCGCCTTCGCCGAAGGCGCCACGTCCGGCGACGCCAGGGTGCCCGAGCAACGCGAGCCCAAGGGCGCGCACCGTCCCACCACTTCGCTGGGCCGGCTCCGCCCGCGCTCCCGCCTCTCCAAGGGGCTGGCTGCGGGCGGCCTGACGGTCGGCGTCGCCGCCGGCGCCTTCAGCGGGGTCGCCGCGGCCAGCACCGACGCCCTCCCCGGCGACTCCCTCTACGGCCTCAAGCGCGGCATGGAGGACCTCCGGCTCACCATGACCGACGACGACGAGGGCCGCGGCCAACTCCTCCTCGACCAGGCGTCCACCCGGATGTTGGAGGTCCGTCGCCTGATGGAGCGCGGCCGGTCCGCGCACCTCGACCACGAGGCGCTCACCGAGATCCGCAGGGCCCTGGCCGGCGTCCAGCACGACGCCGGCGAGGGCCACCGCCTGCTGCACGCGGCATACGAGCGGGACGGCTCCCTGGGCCCCATCCAGGCGCTGAATTCGTTCACCAAGTCGCACCGCGACACCTGGTCGAAGATGCGCGACAAGCTCCCGGTGCAGCTCACCGACGTGCGGGACGAGGTGAGTTCGGTCTTCGACGCCATAGACGACGAGGTCGGCCCGCTGCGCTCGATGCTCCCGCAGGGCCCGGAGGGTCGCGGCCGGCACCGCGGCACACCCGCCGACGGGGGCACCGGTGGCAACGCGCACCGCCCGTCCCCGTCCGACAGCGAGTCCGCGTCCGACGGGCACGGCACCGCGCAGCAGGCCCCGCACCCCTCGGCCTCGCCGTCCCCGCAGCAGGACGGCCTGCTCGGCGGCGCCGCGGACGGTCTACTCAACCCGCACCACAAGGGCGGCAGTACGTCGCACGACGGCGGCCACGGCAAGGACGGCATCGGCCACCCCGACGTCACCCTCCCGCCGCTGCTGCCCGGGCTCCTGCCCGACCTGGGCATCGACGGCGACGGCCCGGCCAAGTAGCCGGACCCGCGGCCCCGCCCGGCGCTCGGTGTTCTTCTGAGGAAGAGTCAGAAGAACACCGAGCGCCGCTGCACGAGCAGCTTGTAGAGGGTGTGTTGGATGGTCTCCCGGACCTGGTCGGTCAGGTTGAACATCAGCATCGGGTCGTCGGCCGCCTCCGGCGAATAGCCGTCCGTGGGGATCGGCTCGCCGAACTGGATCGTCCACTTCGTCGGCAGCGGCACCACGCCCAGCGGCCCCAGCCACGGGAAGGTCGGCGTGACCGGGAAGTACGGCAGCCCCAGCACCCGCGCCACCGTCTTGGCGTTCCCGACCATCGGGTAGATCTCCTCCGCGCCCACGATCGAGCACGGCACGATCGGCACCCCGGCCTTCAGCGCCGTGGAGACGAAGCCGCCCCGTCCGAAGCGCTGGAGCTTGTAGCGGTCCGCGAACGGCTTGCCGATGCCCTTGAAGCCCTCCGGCATCACGCCGACGATCTCCCCGCGCTCCAGCAGCCGTTGGGCGTCCTCGGCGCAGGCCAGGGTGTGCCCGGCCTTGCGGGCCAGCTCGTTGACGCCCGGCAGCATGAACACCAAGTCGGCCGCCAGCAGCCGCAGATGGCGCTGCGCCGGGTGGTTGTCGTGCACCGCGACCTGGAGCATCAGGCCGTCCCACGGCAGCGTCCCGGAGTGGTTGGCGACGACCAACGCGCCACCCTCGGCGGGGATGTGCTCCATCCCCTTCACCTCGACCCGGAAGTACTTGTCGTGGATCGGCCGCAGCAGCGACATCAGGACCTGGTCGGTCAGCTCCTTGTCGTAGCCGAAGTCGTCGACCTCGTAGTCGCCGGTGATCCGCCGGCGCAGGAAGGCCAGCCCGCCGGCGATCCGCTCGTCCAGCGTCCGCCCGCCGGCCGGCCGCGCGGCGGGCTGCGGCTCCGGGTCCGTACGGGCCTCCGGTACGGGCGCCAGCGCCGTGCCCCGGCCGGTGCGCCCGGTCCGCCGGGCCTTGCGGCGGGCCCGGGGCTCCTCGCCGAAGGGAATGACCTTGGCGTCCGCCATCGTGGGTGAACTCCTCACTGGCTAGGGCCGCGGCGCGCCAGGAGCGTGCCGGCGAGCCGGTCGACGGTGCGGGCGAGGGACTCGGGCGGCAGCAGCCCGGGTCCGCGGCTGCGGGCGAATTCCTCGAAGGTCTCCGCCGTGGTGTAGCGGGGGTGGAAGCCCAGTGTCTCGCGCATCTGTGTGGTCTCGACGACCCGCCCGTGGGTGAGCATCCGGATCTGCTCGGGCGAGAAGTCGGTGATGCCGAGCGACCGCAGGACCGTGCCGGCCCAGGTCACGGTCGGCAGGAAGAGCGGGAGGGTGGGGCGTCCCAGGCGACGGGAGACCTGCGAGAGCAGCAGCACGCCGTCGCCGGCGATGTTGAACGTGCCGCTGTTGAGGGTGCCGCGGCGCGGCGCGGCGGCGGCGATCCGCAGCACGTCGATCGCGTCGTCCTCGTGGACGAACTGCAACCGCGGGTCGTATCCGAGGACGGTCGGCAGGACGGGCAGCGCGAAGTACTCGGCAAGCGGCGAGTCCGCGCACGGGCCGAGGATGTTGGCGAACCGCAGGACGCAGACCGCCACGTCGGGGCGGCGCCGGGCGAAGCCGCGGACGTACCCCTCGACCTCCACGGTGTCCTTGGCGAAACCGCCGCTGGGCAGCGACTTGGGCGGGGTGTTCTCGGTGAAGACCGCCGGGTCGCGGGGCGCGGAACCGTAGACGCTGGTACTGGACTTGACGACCAGGCGCTGGACGTTCGGTGCCTTCTGGCAGGCGCCGAGCAGCTGCATGGTGCCGATGACGTTGGTCTCCTTGACCGAGGCCCGGCCGCCGCGGCCGCTGAGGGCCGTGCCGTTGATGTCCATGTGGACGACGGTGTCGACCCCGGTCTCTGCCAGCACCCGAGCGATCTGTGGATGTCGGATGTCGGCCTTGAGGAATTCGGCCCCGCCGAGGTGATGTTCCGGGGCGACCACATCGACCCCGATCACCCGGTCGACGTCCGGATCGCGCTGGATCCGGCGGACGAACCGGCCCCCCAGCTGCCGTGCGACGCCCGTGACGAGCACGACGTTGCCCAAGATCGGCCCTCCTTCTGGCAGTGACTTCCACCTGCGCCGAGCAGTGCGGTTCACGCTATCCGGTCGGTGTTGCCGGGTGATGACCGCGCGATGCCCGTGACGACATTTGCGTCCGACCACCGTCCATACGGCCCACAGACGCACCGCGGCCCCTCACCACCCTGGGGCGGTGAGGGGCCGCGAAGTCGCGATCAGCGTCGCTTACTTCTTGTTACGACGCTGGACACGGGTGCGCTTGAGCAGCTTGCGGTGCTTCTTCTTCGCCATCCGCTTGCGCCGCTTCTTGATAACAGAGCCCACGACTACCCTCGCTCACTTCGAATCACTCGGTGCGGGGCGTCCGAGCCCACACTACCTACATCGGGCCAGGGTACCCGGCACCGGCCGTACCGCGTAATCCGAGGGTCGTCGAACGAGCGTCAGGCCGACTCCACCCCCACATACGACTCACGGAGATAGTCGTGCACCGCCTGCTCCGGCACCCGGAAGGACCGTCCCACCCTGATCGCGGGCAGATGACCGCTGTGCACCAGGCGGTACACGGTCATCTTCGACACTCGCATCACCGTGGCGACTTCCGCCACTGTCAGAAACACAACCTCGTTCAACGGCCTCTGGTCCGCAGCCATCACACACCTGCACCTTCCGCATAAGACGGGCACCGGCTTCCCCTCCGGTGACTCTTCGTCGCCATGCGTTCACTCCCCAGATTAGGGGCGGGTGATGCGAGTGGGGAAGAGGAGCAGCGAACGGCCGCCTATCGGGACAGACTTGCCCTATTGAGGACATAGTGGATCAGCGGACGGTAGCGAGCGGAGGGGGCCGCGTCGTCGAGCGGGACCACCGCGGAGAGCCGCCCCTCGGCCCGTCCGACGAACGGCGCGGGGTCGTCGGCGTCGGCCAGTCCGATCGCCTCGATGCCCAGCTGACCTGCCCCGCAGACCCAACCGTGGTCCCCGATGACCAGTGCCGGGAGCCGCCCGTAGGACGCCGCGGCCACCCCTAAAGCGGTCCGCACCGGCAGGGGAGAATGGGTGTGCACGCCCCCCTCGACCAGCGCGCCCCCCGCGCCGGGTTCGCGCATCAGCGCGACTCCCCGTACGTAATCGAGGACCCGAGTACGTACCCCGAACCGGGTCGCCATGTCGACACGGTGGCCATGCGCCGGGGTGAGGACGGGGCAGCCCGCCGCCGAGAGGGCGTCTGCGAGGGCGGCGTAGAAGTCCAACAGCCGGTGCGGGTGGCCGGTGCCCAGCAGCACCGGGGCCCGACGCCCGGCGGCCACACCGATCCGATCCGCGAAGGCGTCCAACGCGGCGATGGTGCGGTCGGGTTCGATCACATCCGGGCCGGAAGTGTGCGCGGGATCGTCCGAAATCCCGCACTCCCGTCCCATCAGTCGCAGTACCTCACCGAAGGACCACTCCCGCTCCGGCTCCAGCCCCAACAGCACCCGCGGATCACGGGCCGCGAAGAGCCGGTACCGCCGCAGGCTCTGCTCCCGCGTGGTCGCGATCGTCCCCGCGAGCCGCGCCTCGATCAGATACGCCCGCAATGCCCTGGTCCCCAACACGGGCCCCATGCTGACTCGTTGGCCGGAAACCGCATGCCCGAACCGGCCGGTAGTCACACATCCGGGGCACTCCCGCCCCAAGCCACACCGACGAGACCAGGCCGGACCACCGACGGCATGCTGGCGGCGTTCCCGCGACGCCCTCGCGCCGCCCTGCTGCCGCCCTTGGTGCCGCCCTGGCGCCGCCCTCACCTGCGCCCTCACGGGCCATCCGCCTGCGCACTCGCGGCGCTCCGCGACTTCCTCATGGGCCATACCGCATCCTCATGGGCCACTTCGCTGCACGCGCGACCGCCCCATTGGTTCCTACCGCCCCACCCGTCCCGGCTGCGCCACTCCGCCGCACCCGCGGCCGCCTCACTGGTCCCTACTGCTCCACCCGTCCTGGCTACGCCACTGCTCTGCACGCGCGGCCGCCTCATTGACCCCAACCACCCCACCCGCCCTGGCTACGCCACTCCGCCGCACGCACAGCCGCCTCCACGGCACGCCCTCGGCGCCCCAAGGACGCGTCAACTCGCGCCGCCCCCGCGGAATATCCCCCGCCCCCGCCCCGTTGTGGCCCCGCAGGGGGTCCTCGCGTCCCCTACGGGATCCGTTCCCCTCTCCCCTACGGCACCCCCGGCCTCTCCCCCACCCCCTCCCGTCAGCGGCCCACCCGCCTCACGGCAGCAACCCGTGCGACGGGAAGACCGCCCGACGGGTCGCCAACACCGCCTGGTCGAGCCGGTCGGCCGGGTCGTAGCCGCCGTCGACGAAATCCCGCCAGTGCGGCGTCCGCCCGTCCGTCATCCGGCGCGGCGCCAACTGCCGCGTCCTACGGAAGACTTCGTGCCGCCACTCCTCCGGCACCTCCGACGTCGGGTCGATCGGCCGGTGGCCGGCGATCGCCACCAGATGCGTCCAGCTGCGCGGCACCACCTCCACCACCTCGTAGCCGCCGCCCCCCAGCGCGGCCCAACGCCCGTCCGCGTGCTCGTGCGCCAGGGCGTGGCAGGACTCGGCCGCCGCCCGCTGCGCGTCCAGGCTCACCGCCAGGTGCGCCAACGGGTCCTCGAAGTGGGTGTCCGCGCCGTGTTGGGTGACGAGCACCTGCGGGCGGAACGCGGCCAACAGCTCCGGCACCACCGCGTGGAAGGCCCGCAGCCAGCCCGCGTCGCCCGTCCCGGCCGGCAGCGCCACGTTCACCGCGCTGCCCTCGGCGCCCGCGCCACCGGTCTCCTCCGGCCACCCGGTCTGCGGGAACAGCGTCCGCGGATGCTCGTGCAGCGAGATCGTCAGCACCCGCGGGTCCTCCCAGAAGGCCGCCTGGACCCCGTCGCCGTGGTGCACGTCCACGTCCACGTACGCCACCCGCTCGGCGCCCAGCTCCAACAGCCGGGCGACGGCCAGCGCCGCGTCGTTGTAGATACAGAAGCCCGCCGCGCCCCCGGGCATCGCGTGGTGCAGCCCGCCTGCGAAGTTCACCGCGTGCCCCGCCTCCCCGCGCCAGACGGCCTCAGCGGCGCCCACCGACTGCCCGGCGATCAGCGCCGACGCCTCGTGCATCCCCCGGAACGCCGGGTCGTCCATGGTCCCCAACCCATAGGCGACGTCCGCGGAATCCGGGTCGGCGGAGGCCCGGCGGACCGCCTCGATGTAGTCCGCCCGGTGCACCAGCCGCAGCGTGGAGTCGCCGGCCGGCTTGGCGGCCACCACCTCCAACGGCCCCTGGTGGAGCCCGTATGCCTCCACCAGGCGCATCGTCAGGGCGAGTCGGACGGGGTCCATCGGATGCCCCGGCCCGAAGTCATAGCCCGTTACTGCCTCGTCCCACATCAGCTGTGCGCGGCCGCTCATGGTCGTCACCGTATCCGGCCGACGACGCGCCGAACGAGCGGGCGTACACCAACGTCACCAGCACCAGGGCCATCGGCACCAGCATCGCGCCGCGATAGCTCCAGGCGTCCCCCAGCACCCCCACCAGCGGCGAACCGATCAGAAAACCCACGTAGTTGAAGATGTTCAGTCGCGCGATGGTCGAGTCCGAAGCCCCCGGGCCGTGCCGCTCGACCGCGTACCGCCCGGCCGCCGCGAAGGTCTGCGGCACAATCACACACAGCCCGAGCCCCAGCAGGGTGAAGCCCACCATCCCGACCCAGGCCCCCGGCGCCGTCGCCACCACGGCGAAGCCGGCCGCCGCGACCACCGTCCCGGTGCGCACCACCGCGACCGGCCCGAAGCGCCGCACCCCCAGGTCGCCCACGGCCCGCCCGAGCAGCGTCATCACCATGTAGACGTTGTACGGAACGGTCGCCAACTGCTCAGAGCTCCCCAGCACGTCCTGGAGGTACTTCGCGCTCCAGTTGGAGACCGTCGAGTCCCCGATGTACGCGAACGCCATCACCAGGCACAGCGGCAACAACAGCCGCATGGCCACCGGCGCCATAGCCCCCGCACCACCAGCCTCACCACCCCCGTCCGCCACCCGCCCATCGTCCCCGTCGACGAACCACCGGCCGATGACCAGCACCAACGGCACGAAGACCGCGACCACCGGCCCGTACAGCAGCACCAGCGACAGCTTCCCGTGCGCCCCCACCCACGCCAGCGAGGCCCCGACGATCCCGCCGAGGCTGTACGCGGCGTGGAAGCCGAGCATGATGCTGCGGCCGTACGCCCGTTGGAGACTCACCCCGAGCATGTTCATCGACGCGTCCAGGGCCCCGACCATCAGCCCGAACACGGCCAGCGCCACGGCGACTTGGGCCAGCGAGCCGACCGCGCCGACGGCCAGCAGCGCCAGGCACACCACAGGCTGCACACTGCGCAACACCGTGCTGGGCCGCACCCGCCTCACCAGGTGCTCGGTGCCGACGCTGCCGACGCCGGCAAGCACCGGAACGGCCGCCAGGAAGGCCGGCAACAGCGCGTCCGAGATCCCGTAGCGCACCTGCACCGCGGGTATCCGGGTCACGAGCAGGGCGAAGACCGCCCCCTGGACGAAGAAGCTGAGGGAGAGCGCGATCCGGCCGTGCCGCAGCCGCGTTCCCGCCATATGAGGGGACGTCATGGCGCGTCAGCCTAGAACTCCCCGCTACCGCTGGGTAGATAGATCACGCGCCCAATTCCCCATGATCCAGCGGGAGTTAGGGCCCCTACTGCAACAACTGCGGCAGCTCCGCCATATCGGCGAACAGCGCGGTGGCCCCCGCCCCGAAGTGCTCAAGCAGACCGGTCTTCGTCAACGCCACCCGTATCCGCTCGTGGCTCCCCGACGATCCGACGCAGTACGCCACGCCATCGGCCGCCAACTTCTCCAGCACCGCCGCCACCCCGGGCACCGGCTCCAGCCGCCTGCGGAACTCCTCGAAGACCCGCGCATGGAAACTGACCTCGAAGTCCGTCGGCAACGCCCGCCCGGACCGCTCCCCCACGATGTCGCGAATGCGCTGCACCGACCCACCCATGAAGTCGCGCAACGCTTCCTCGTACGTGGTCGGGTGCCCCAATTCGGTGAGGTAGCCGGCGAGGATCTGATTGGAGATGGGCTCGCTGTCCACCAGGACACCGTCATTATCGAAAATGATCAGGTCGTAGCGCATCTCCCGAGAATACCTACCGCCCGGCAGCACAACGCAAAGAAGCCCCGCTCCCCGAGTAAAACTCGGAGAACGAGGCTCCCCTCAAAAAAAGTTCGGCGGCGTCCTACTCTCCCACAGGGTCCCCCCTGCAGTACCATCGGCGCTGAAAGGCTTAGCTTCCGGGTTCGAAATGTAACCGGGCGTTTCCCTAACGCTATAACCACCGAAACACTATGAAACTAAGAACAACCGTTGGTCTGTTCGTGGCTTCAGAACCAACACAGTGGACGCGAGCAACTGAGGACAAGCCCTCGGCCTATTAGTACCAGTCAACTCC